>JAGQPY010000002.1 GCA_020426485.1 Planctomycetaceae bacterium | reverse complement strand
GGGCACGACTCACGTTAGAGTCTTACGAAGTAAGATGCGAGCACAGTGCGCGCATATTGGTGAGCGACCATCGGGAGCGACAGCGCGTTTCCGAGCGAAAGCTCGAAATGGGGTGCGGGCACTGCCCATGTTAGAATAAGTGGCCCTGAAATCTTAAACAGGCAAGCCCCGTCATCGATCACAGCCGAACGTTCCATTGAACTATTTCGCCTGAAACCGATGTCCACAGAAAATGGTTCACTGGAAAACAGACACGCGACGATTCCCGGATGAGTCAGTCAGGTTCCGGATCGTTCGGCAGAACCTGAACATTTTGTGACATAACCGACACCAGACAGAAAACCTGCCAGAATATGTCAATTGAAGTTACCCACGACGACTCAGTCGTCAGGATTCCGGATCACGATCAACATCCACGAACTGATATGTCCGAGAGTGCGTACCCGTATCCTCGACGATCTGCAAAAATCTGTACCATCGTTCTATTGCTGACGTATTCGACCACGTTCGCCAATGAACAGCTGGACGCTGTCGTCCGATCCGCCGCAGCTCAGGTCGCACCGTCGGTTGTTCGAATTCGGACCATCACGCGCGGTGACACCAGTCAGGCGGTCGTGTCCTCTCAGACCTCAACCGGACTTGCTGTCCCCGGCGATGGCTTGATTGTTACAAGCAGTTTTTCGGTTCGAGGTCAGGCCGCCGCGATCTTTGTCGAGGACGCTCAGGGAAATCGCCATAGCGCGGAGATCGTCGCGCGAGACCAGATTCGAAACCTGATACTGCTGAAGTGCGAAGGCGCTGACTTCCAAACACCTGCATTCATAGAAGAGCAGTGGCCCGAACCTGGTGCCTACGCAATCGCGATGGGTCGTCTGTTTCCCGGAAATGAACCGTCCATATCCGTGGGCATCATCAGTGCTGTCGGTCGCGTACACGGGCTGGCCATCCAGACAGATGCGAAGATTTCACCCGTCAACTATGGTGGCCCGCTGGTGACCGTTGACGGTCGTGTTTCCGGACTTCTGGTCCCACTGTCTCCCACGGACCGAGGCGATTCGATTGCGGCCGGCGTGGAGTGGTATGACTCGGGAATCGGATTCGCCATTCCGGCGCGTGATCTGCTGATCGCCGTTGAGAAACTGACTGACGGCACAGACATGCTGCGGGGAGTGCTGGGCGCTTCGTTCGCAACACGAAACCCACTTGAGCCTGAGATTCGAATTGCGGCAGTCATTCCCGATTCTCCTGCCGACAAGGTCGGATTGAAGGCAGGCGATCAGATTCTGCGAGTGAATGGACAGCAGATCTCACGATTTGGAATCTTTGAATCGATCATTCGAAGTTCCAGCGCTGGTACAACCCTGAACATCACCGCGCTTCGTAACGAGGAAGAAACTGACTACAGCGTCACGCTGACAGACAAACTCAACCTTCCCGTTCCGGGACAACTGGGCTTGCTGCCGGATGAAGGATCCATCGCGGACTCCGGCAGGGAAGACACGGTTGTGGTCAATGTTCTTCCGGATTCGCCCGCGTTTAAAGCGGGTCTTACGGATCAATGCGTCATCTTGAAAATCAATGAGGCCCCCGTCACCGGAAGGTCTGAATTTCGTCAACGGGCTCGCACCTTTGCGGGGACGTCAGTGAGCGTTGAATGGAAACCGAAACCGGATTCTCCGGATACCACAACAACGGAGATTCAGGCGGTGGCCAGACCCAACGCTGTTTTGAGTTTCAACGAAGACTTCGTGCGTCAAGTCACGGGATCTGATCCGGATGCAAAGTGGGGCCAGGAAGAACAACAGATCGCAGAGCAGGGGACGCTGCGGATTTTCCGCCCCGAGGAAAAGCAATCTTCCCGGCTCGGAGTGCTGGTCATGCTCTCCGAAAACGATCGACCGTTCGAAGTTGTTTATCGCAACTGGGAACGAACCTGTCAGGCTCACAATCTGATGCTGGTCTGCCCTGAGAATCTGCAACGCACAGACCTCACGGCGGAAGACATGACGTTGATTCAGGAATGTCTGACGGCGGTCAGCCAGAGGCAACCGATTGACATGGACCGGATCATCTTTGTGTCGAGCCCCAGGCAATCTGAGCTGTGCTTCAGCTTACTGACCAACTCACGTCAACAGTCAGTTAACCGAGCCGTGTTTCTGGATACATGGCCGGTATTCCATGGCACTCTGCCCGAAACCCTGATCTCGAAACGACTGTCTCTGCTGACAGTAAGTTCCGGCACGGAATCGCGACAGCAGCGAGCACTTCGGTCAGCCGCGACTTCAGCGCTGCGGACAGGCGGTGTCCGTGTTATTGAAATTACTCGGGACGAAGACCTGCAGAAACACATCGCCGCCTGGGCATTGCAGGAAAAAGTGCGATAGGCCCATGCCGACAGATTTCCCGGATGAACACTCAATCTGTCAGGTCAGCGTTCCCGGTCTCGGTTGCGACACCTGATCCTGAGCCTGGACTGGCCTGCGGTTCAGAGCCGACCTGAGACGCCGATCTGATGGCCGACGACGGCATCGATCCCGAATTGCTGAAGGCAGCGATCGGTTCGTCGCGACCGGGTGCAGACGTTCCGACCACTGGATTCTGTGCACGACGACGACGAAAGCTGACCAGAAACAGCATCCCAATGAGTGCAGAGAGTTTCCAGACTGCTGCGAAGCGATCCCGAAATCGCACCTGACACTGTGGGGCAGTCTGATGAACGGAAAATGCTGTGATCGGCTCATCATCGCCTCCGTGCCACAGATTCGTGAATTCTGCGATGACAGGCATGGTTCTCGATGGTTCATTCCGGGACACAGTATCCTGAGTCCACTTCAGTTCCAGCGTTCGCCGGACTGCCGTGGCCGTCGCGCGCAACTGTTCGGAAACCGTGGTCCCGGACAAAGCACTCGATCCTTTGATCGACAGCTCATCCGCGAGCACACTCCACAGTGCACGATCCACGGCGGTGACATGGTCTCTCAAAGCTCCCGTCAGCCGTTCCTTCCATTCGTTCTCCGTTGCCACAGTCTCACGATCAGTCAGACGAACGGCAGCATTGCGGTCCGACTCGACAGCCACGAAGACCGGCCCGTTCATGCCAGCCGTCAGTGGCAGAAACTCCGGAGAACTCCATCCGTAGTGATTACCTTCGAGGGAAAGAGTGCTGTTGATGCGAATATGGTGCAGATTGTCTGTGAGTGAAAGCTGGAACTGCGAACCATCAATTCGAAACGGAACTGACAGACCGTCAATCTGCACATCCAGAACGCACAAGGCGGGCGAGATGACAAAACTGACATCACGGCCTCGACGTTCGGAAACCAGGACGAAAGAGGATTCGATCATCGGCGAGCCATCGGAAGGCTGAACAATCTGATGAACGGCGATGCCCGTCAGAGCACCTCCCGCAGGCAGTGCCTCCGTGTCAGCGTTCAAGGGCGGTTCAATCTCCAGTCGAACCCGTCCTTCACTGGCATCAGTTCCGGGCTCAATGGATCCGGCAGATGAAGCGCGCGCTGCCAAATCGGGGTATTGCTCTTCAAATACGGTCCGCGCCCATTCGGGTACTGTTACGGGAGTTCGCTGAATATGTCGGCCTTCACGAAAATCCAGACATGCGACGACATGAGATTCAGGATCATCGGCAAACACGGGGATTGAGAATTCAACGACGCCGCTGCCCGCCGTTACCACCTGGTCTTCGACAACAAGCACTGCTGAATCCGCAAATTCAGCAATCAGAAGCTCGTCATCATTGGCTGGCAGCGTTTCGCTCTCTTCGCCAAGATACAGGTACATTGCGGGTCGAGAGCCGTCAGCAAATCCAAGTCGAACTTCAGATGCGGCCATCGTTTTCTGCAAATGCCACAACTGTGAAATCCGCAGTGGACCACCTTCGTCGTGAAGGATCAGCAGTCCGGCAACGCGAAGCTGCCCTGCCAGCCGAGCACCAAGAATGGGTGGATGCAGGTCATCGGTCAGGTCCAGATGAATGGAAGCATCGCTCAGTGGCTGCTCCCTGATATCAATGGCAACATCAGGCGTACCACTGCCGAGATCGTGCAGAAACACATCCGATTCGGCTTCACTTCGCAGAACCAGTTTGGACTCCAGCAACTGCACGTGTCCCGCCGGTCGTATTGTCGGAAGGGGCTGGTTGGCCTGTGGCGTGCGTTTCGCCACACCCTGGAAACTGAATTCCAACACGCCTCGTGTGGGCTCGCGCAGGGCGACGATCACCAGATCAGCACTGCGTGTCCAGGTCTGCAGCAACGGCGAATTGTTGGTCGAAACGGAGACGCTTTCCAGATCGACCTCCGGGGAAACTTCAAACTGCTGTCGCAGAACAGGTTGCCCTCGAACATCCATGGAACAGCGACAGTTCCACTGAATTTCGTCGTCAGTCACCGTGACATTCTGAACCTGAGTCACTTCCAGCGAAGTATCCCGCTGTGCGATCAGAACATCAACCGTACCTGATTCCGGCGGAACGAAAGCGTACGTTTCGGACGCTCCGGGACTACCACGATCGCTGATCAGTCGATTCAGAAGCTGTGGATCGGGCTCTGACAGACTGACTCCCGCGGATGAAAGCTCACCAACAACAAACTGCTCGGACGTACTGACAGCAAGGATCACATTGGACATTCTTTCTCCGTCGACATTCGCAAAGGTACCCACCGGAAGTGAATGCCGAAGTTCGACGGGGTATTCCAGCAACATTCGAACCACAAACCTTCGAAAGCCATCCGCTCCTGCTGATGGCCGCACCTGCAAAGTATCGCCGCTGACGGACCACGGGACCGAATTTCCCGTCGTTGTCTCAACGGCAGTAATTCTTCGTCGGCGGGGAAGGCGGACGGAGACTGACTGCAGACCACTTTCTGCCGGCGGCAGGCGATACAAAGCAGCAACTTTCAGCTGGGTCGGAGTTGCGTCAACGTCTACCAGCAGCGACTTCAGATCTTCCTCACCTGAAACATCGGCAGGACGATTGCCGGAGCGGAGGTACAAATCAATGTCACGTGCATTGTAGATCGGTGGAAAGCGACATTGCCCGTCCGTTGTGTGCTCGGTAAAAGTCCGACCTCGATTAACCAGAACGACTCGGCTGATCTCGTGGGAATCATCTTTGACGCGAACTTCTGTCGTGGCTGCAGGTGGAAGAGTGACGCTGATGCGATCTTCAAACGCAGACAGCTCTGTGGCAGAAACACGAACAACGTATCGAACCGTTTTAATGTTCCACTGGCCGAACGTATTCGGTCCTGCAGCGGCAGCCGATGTTTCAGCAGGTGCGGAAGAGCCATCACCCCCGACCAAAGGCTTAACGGCGATAACCGGCGCGGACGAAACATCCAGCCGAACTTCATTCGGACCATCCGGCGAAGGCCATGTCCTGACACCATCAGTAAAGCATTCCGACAGCGTTGCCCCCGACAAAGGAATGCGGAATGCCGGCGCGGCTGCAGGATCAACCGCCAGCAGACAATCGATCGAGATCACGGCCTGATCTCGAGTCGAAAGATGAACGTTCGCCTTCACTTCCAGCACATGACATCCCGCCCCACCACTCCTGTCCTCTGTTTCAAGGCGAGAGTAAACAGACTGTGGAACATAAATCAGCGGAAAATCTCCGTTGGATGTGTGCGGCACAAGAATCGCCGAATTCCCGGACGTCTGCGCTGCAGCGTTCAATGAGAGCAGCGTCAGCACAAGCAGAACCGTCGCCGGCGCGACAAGCGAGGGTCCCGGACTTCTTTGCACGGCTCGGCAGGCTGACAGCACTGAATGCACAACGAACCTTGACACAAGGAACGTTACCGTCGCAAGGACTGCCCCCCTGAGCCCAATGAATTCTGTCCTTCCGGATAACATCAGCAATAGTGCCCCGATCATGAGTCCAACGGCCGGAACGGCGGTCGACCGGCGATCTCCGGCTACGTACAGCCACAGCACCAGAACAATCACAAACACTGCCAGTTCAACAAACGTTCGAACATGAGTATTGATGACTGTCAGGCTGGCGACGGACTGTCCCGTTTCCATCTTCAGCCAGATTGCTGAAACGTCCTGCAAACGCCGTTGATTCCAGCGAGACCGAAAACTGCGGGAAAAATCTCTGACGGCGTCAGAAGCCTGACGAGTGAAATAATCGGCGACCAAACGCTGACCGCTGTCTCTGCCGGTGGCAACCATGGCATGTGCCACCTCTGGCTCCAGTAGAAATCCGACCGGTGGCAGAATTTCGTGAACATGGTAGACCGAGTCACTGAAGGGAAAACCAATTGAAGTGTACGCCAGTGATGTGTCCTGTTCGTGAAGTGTAATTCGGTAAAAGAGGTCGACCGTCGAGATACCGGGGCCTTCCGGCAGTGCCAGTCGCAATGTATCGTCCAACTGGTGTGCATATGTCGCTTTGCCATCGACGAAGACTCGCAAATCGGAAGCCCCGTCCAGGCGAAGTCCAAGGAAGGGCTTTGCATCTGATGAATGAACCAGCAGATGACTGAAGACTGTCCCGGTCATTTCTCCCGAAGCGACGTCCAGCAAAACCACTGAGTTTCCGGAAATGTCCTGGCGAGAATCCGTTGCGGCATTACTTCGATAGACAAACCCGCCGAATGCACTCCTGTCCGGGTATGGCAACACGTCTGACACAACTTCCAGCGGCTCACCCGTCCTCAGCAGTTGAATTCCGGACGTATTGTCCAGTGGACGAAGTGTTCCTGTCATGGTGCTTGCGGAAGGAACGGACAGCCATGCCATCGGCAGGCCATCGCGAAACGGTCGCGTTGCGGTTAAGGTTATGTCCAGCAGGTTTCCGGGTGAAAGCCCGGGCGGCACCTCAATCACCCAGTTTTCCGTCGATCCGGCATTGGCCACCGGCCTCAGCGATGGAGTGGGCTGAGTCACGGAAACATCTGAAATCGTCAGTTCGAGTCCCGGCAATGCAGCCAGAGGGACTCGTTCCGGAATGGCGTCCTGTGAACGCAGCCTGAGCCGAAAACTTTCTCGCAGAAAGTTCTCCGGATTCATCAGGGCGGAATAGTCAATGCTTCCGGACAGCAACGAAACCGGACTTCGTTCTTCACTGGATTCCTGCAGTTCATCCACCGATACGATGGATACCGTCTGATCAGGCTTAACTCCCAGTCTGCCAAGTTCCATTGTGATGGTTTCGATGGTCTCGTCGTTGAGGAACATCCCGTCGTCAGCACCAAAAGTTCTCAGTTCTTCGCCGGGACCAATCAGCAGATTCTGTTTACGGCGATATTGCTGACTGTTAATCAAAGCAGGTCGAATTCCTGCTCGGATTCGGTTCTCCGTGGACTGCATTTCAATGGTCAGCAGCTGACCGGCACGAGTCGTCAGTGGATTTCTCAGGAAAGCAGTGAGGCGTGTTTCTCCCGATGCATCCGAAGGGCTTTCGATCTGGAAAAGCAGTGGCAACCGGGAATCCGCCTCAAAAACATCGGTCACGCGCCACGATCGAGGAATGTTCCAGCTCACCTCACTCAGCGCGCCGGTCGCGACGGAAACGAAGACGTTTGCTGTCGCCATATTCCGGTCGTTACCGGTTCCAAGCTCGACTGCCACAGAATCTTCAACCAGTGGCCGAGCTCCGACCAGGCCGATCTCGGCGCCAGCGGCCGCAGAATTCTGAACCAGTTCCAGCGCCTGCCCGCCATCAGAAGAATAGGTCACATCCCGTTCCTGGAAATCGGTCAGGTCCAGATGACTGATTGCAAGTTCGGGGGCAACATTCAAACGGCATGTGGAAAAACGCAGGGGAAGGTCAAGGTCAGTCGTTCCCCCCGACAACCGATATGTCATCGGTCGAATGACAGGCAAAGAAAAGAGTTTGGATAACTGAAATTGACTACGACCAAGAATTCCCAACGTCGCCGCCGTGGTCAGTGGCGGCATTTTGATATTCAGAACAACATTGCCGTCAACCTCGGCAGTGGTCCATTGAGGACCAGGAAATGGTGTACTGTCCACCTTCGCGATCTGACAACCGGGTTGAATCAGAAACTGCAGGTCGCAGTCCGTCAGAGTACGCGGCACATTTACCGACCAGCTCATCTCCGTCTGTGACTCACCGAATCGATAGTCCCCCTGAATACTCACACCGGTCAGTTCCGATTCACGAGTTTTCAGGTTACGGGAACAAACAAGCGTCAGGAGCGATGGTGATCGCGGCATCAGCAGCCAGGTCGACTTCGTGTCATCCGACGAAGAAGGAATCACGAGAGCGTTTGGACTTGTCACCTGAGTGTTCAGGCTGGTTTCCAGTTCAAACGAACACAACGAAGCGCGAGGAAGTCGCAACTGGAAAATCAGGTCTTCCCCGTTCATCGTCCCAGTGGCCGTCCAGCTCCCTGTGAGTGCAGAAGCAGGGCGTTCGGTCAAAACCACGGACCGTTCCTGTGAATCGACTGCGACGGGAACCTCGACCCCCTGAGAAAAAAGTCGAAGTTCACTCAGATTGAGAGCTCCCAGGTGAATACTCCTTTCCGGCGGGCTTTGATCCGTGCGACCGTAGAGTTCAAGCGCGACCGTTCCGCTTTCCAGAGATTCATTCACCAGCGTCGCGCGGTACTCCGCTTTTCGGACCGCATTCCAGTCTGTCGAACGAGATCGATCACGACTGTGGGACTTCAGCAGTTCATCAAACTGGTCGGGACGTACCGGCACGTACGTGCCTCCCTTTAACTGCGCCGCCAGATCCGCAGGAGAGACCCTGCGAAAAAGAAATCCGCCCTGATACCACGACTCGCCGGACGCAGGGGCCGGCGGCGTCTGAGCACTGCACCAATTCACGCAGTTCAGGATCAGGATCGATATCAGCAATCGCAGACGCATGATCCCGCTCCTCAGGTCGGACTGAGTCCTGACGGACGAGACGCGGAAAGGGCGGAGGTGCCGTTCCCTGCCGTTTTCAATGCCTGCTGCACGGGCTCAACGACGAAAATCGTACTGCCCTCGTCTGAAGACGGAGTCATGAGAAACGGCGACTGTGAGCCACTCAGATATCTCTGAAAAACAGCCGCAATCGCTGCCAGCGCGAAGAGAGGCAGATATCGAATCAGCGATGTCGTGACGGCGGTCGGTATGAATCCTGTGATCCCGACAGCAGCAGCCCCCAGAACGACGAAAATGGCACATAGGTTCGCTAACCCAAGTCGCTGCACAAGAAAGTAAATCACCAGACTGCAGGCAGACACAATCAGCAACAGCAGACTGCGAGACAAGGTGTACAGTTTCTGGCGGGTTCCCATCATCGTGCCAAGAACCACCTCACAAGCGTCCGTTCCGGAAACGGAATCATCAACAATCTCCAGAATTCGTTCTCGTACTGACGGCGAAAACGGCGAAATCACAGGAGCCAGCGCCAGTGCTTCACCGGAATGCAGTTGATTCGCCCCACCCGAATCTGACAGAGATAACTTAAACTCCCCATTGCTGACCGGAAATATGGAGTACCCCGCAATCTGGGGAACGATC
The DNA here is from genome assembly GCA_020426485.1 of Planctomycetaceae bacterium. Lineage (GTDB taxonomy): Bacteria > Planctomycetota > Planctomycetia > Planctomycetales > Planctomycetaceae > JAGQPY01. The sequence goes on along the minus strand of JAGQPY010000002.1, from coordinate 53,260 downwards.
CAGACAACATTGCAGTCCTCGGCACCCAGCAACTCCGGCAGCAGTATCGATTGCCTCCACTCACTGTCATCTCGAATCTGCTGCGTCACGATCGTGATTTCCGCGGGGGAATCCAGCACGATATCGGGGGCCGGAGTGAGCTGAAACAAAACCGACGAAGGATCATCATCATCGACCTGATCAAAACTCGCCGCGCGGCCGTTCATCGAAGCTCGCAAGGCAACAGCTTCGCGGCTGAGTCGACACAGAACCGAGCCCGGCAGTTTGTCATAAACTGCAGTCACGCGAGTCATAACCGTCTGGGGATTCACAACGGTGGTTGCCACAACAAACTGCGGCGCGGTGATTTCTTCCGCTGACAATGGCTGCCTCAGTTGAATCGGCAGCGTCTCCGGCACATCGTTCAGAACCCAAGAAGCGGAGTACTCTTCGGAGTACACCGGCGTTCCGCCGGACGAGCCATCCAGAACAATCTTTTCCGGACTGTTTGTCGCCACAACGATTTCCGAAATATCCTCCGTAAATCCCAGTGGCAACACGAGCGGCACAGCGACCGGTGCCTTTTCTTCGGTTTGCAGCGAAATTCGCCCTGACCAGTTGTAATCGACAATCAGACGGAAGCTTCCACGCATCGGTGAAGGCAGACTGTACACTAACGCCTCACCATCGGATGTCGTTCTCTCCAGAGCCTCCGAGGCATCTTCCAGACGTACTGTCGGTGACGCGCCGATATCCGAAAGCTGGATCTCTGAAAGTTCCCTGTGCCGAACGTCAAAGGACAGAACTTCCCGAACATGAAAGCTCTCATTCACCACAGAAACTGCCACCAGCATCCTGGTTCGAACCTCAGGACGCTGCGGAGTAATCCGAATCCGCATTGGCCGGTCCGGAGCGTCGACCAGCCATGCCGTTAGTGGCTGTTTGACCGCTTTCAGGCTTTCGGGCCATCGGTTGGAGGGAAGCACAGGAAACGATGGCTGCTCATCCAGGGGCACGAGATACATGGAGTATTCGTCCGATTCCACCAGCGACACAATCGCAGAGTGTGCCGTCGGCGTATCAATCTCCGGAAGGTAGGTGAGTCCTTCTGCGGCCTGAAACGATTCCAGATCACGAAATCCCTGCAACTCAATTTCGAATTGACCGGACTGTCGTTCCGGAAAAACCATCGTGAACTCGTCAGGATTTGTCGGCGACGCAAACCCTGAAATCGGCGTCGATGTCTGCCCGGCAATCAGCCGAGTGTCACCCGCAAGAATCTGCCAGCCTTCGGAGAGGTACCCGGGCCAACGGACGGTCAGCTCGTTCAATGACCCACGAATGACGTTGACGGAAAAACGAGCAGAGACCAGCACAGAATCGCGTTTGAGGATCTGGTCCTGCTCTGTTGTAAAACTGATCTGCGGAGAGACGGCAAAAAACACTTCGCTTTCACTGACCTTCAGATGGATTCGACTGTCACTGGAAAGCAATCGATAGGCCAAAGCAGCCGTACGCAGATCACGAGACGTTTCCACTCGTTTGCTGCGAACAGCGTGCTCGCGCGGACGATCAAATTCCAGACCGCGAGGAACGTAGATTTCCAGATCCGCCGTTTCATTCGAAACACTCTCAACGTCCGGCACCTGAACCGTGATTTCCTGCGGGTAAGCCGTATCCTTCAGCCCAAGGTCATAATTCAGAATTAAAGCGCCGGTGACGGCGGAGTTTAACGTAATCAGCGCCTCGTTTGTTTCATCGGTCGTCACCGATACCGATTTGACAACCGAGTTACCGTTCCCATCAACACCATCAATCGAAACCTGTCGAAATCCTGCCGGCAAACGCACTCGAAGTTCACTCAATGCGCCACCGGAAATATTGAGCGGCTGCCGGACTGCAAGCGATGCCGGTACCGTTGTCAGATCCAATCGCATATCGGCAGCAGCGGAAGCCTGAAGATTGACCGTCTGCTCGGACTCCGATGGCCGGGTCAGCCATGAAATCTCAATCGACTCTGTCAACCCCCACATCTGAAGCGCGGAGGTCGCTGCCGCCTCATCCACAGACAGCTCAAACGGCTTTTCGGGGGTCGAGGTCACACCCGTTACGCGTTCTGAAAAGCCGATCTGCAAATGACTGACAACGGACTTTGGAGCCGCCAGAGTCAGTCGCTGTGTTCCGTTCAATGCGGAACGCACGACACCAACAAACGTCAACTCAAGCTCGTGACGGCCCTTGCCGAAGAAGATCCATTCCTTGACGGGCAGTCTTGCCACGTTGGGATAGCCACTGCCACCGGAAACAGCCGTTCGGTGAACATGATCTCTGAGCTGCAGGTCTTCGAAACCCAGCGGAACAGCGATTGCTTCCCCGTCTCTGAGAATCTGAATCTGCAACTGCACCCTCAGATCAACCAACCCCTGAGACACCTGCCCCAGCAGTTTGAGATCTTCAATTCGGTAAAGCGGCGGGTGCGCCTGAAGCTGAGCTCGATCGAGCATTTCCTTCAGAAGTTCCGGACTGAATCCGGGAACAGGAATCGTTTCGCCGGTTTCGCCATTCCGCTGAATGACCTCAATTGAAGAAACTGAGTTCGCCGCCGATGTGGCACCCTCCTGACCATGAAGTCGAGCCGCGTGGCTGAACAGCAACAGCACGATCACTAGGACGAGCCTGATCCCGCAGCATAATCGCAGTCCTGATTTTGGGTCGAGCTGCCGCATCGGAAACGTTCAGTGCCTGAGCTTTCAATGAAGAACAAACGAAACAACAACTAAACTGAACCCGCTTCAACTTCTGACATGGCTCAGAAACAGCAACGTTAAGATCGGCCCAACGACCACCGAGTGGTCCTGTTCTGACCGTCCATCCGGAGGCAAACCGTTTCCGGCAAAAAACAAAAACATCTGCCAACTGATGCATTCTCAGGATCGCTCAGATGTCACAGCCCGGCTTCAGAACAATCGCAGGGCGGACAACGGCCAAATAGTCCGACGAGGAATCCTACGTCGTAAATGCGGGTAAGTGAAGGAATTCATGGGACTTCCCTGAGTCGCCGGACTGTCCAATCCGCAACGAAACGGATCTGTGGAGCGTGGATCCGGACGGAATTGCTCATCTCAATATGCCGATCAGAGCAGCACTGAGTTCGGGACTGCTGGCCGCCAGTATATCCGGAACGGAAATATCAATGGCATGACCCTTCAGAGTTGTAACGGTTCCACCGGCTTCCTGAACAATCAGAACCCCGGCGGCAACATCCCACGGGTGCAGGCTGGTTGACCAGAACCCGTCGATACGGCCTGATGCCACGCACGCCAGATTCAAGGCAGCAGAACCACTGCGCTGCACGGCCTGAAGATGCGAAAATGCCTTCAGAAATCGCTGAACCGCCGGATCTTCGGGGCGGCCACCCACCGGCAGACTGGCCATCACCATCGCCCCCGAAGGCTCACGCTCTCCACTCGCGGAAATCTGCCGCCCGTTCAGATACGCTCCCCCGCCAGCCGTCGCTGCAAACAGTTCGTTTCGAGTCGGGTCGAAGATCACACCGGCGATCAGTTCCGAGTCGTACCGAACGGCAATCGAAACAGCGTAATATGGAAACCCATGCACATAGTTGGAAGTGCCATCCAATGGATCAATGATCCACTGCCAGGGAGAGCCTTTTGCGGGCAGATTCAGCCCTTCCTCACCAAGAAACCCGTGATCCGGATATCTGCCGGAGATCAATCGGTGAATCAATTCCTGCGAAGCATGGTCTGCTTCCGTCACCAGATTTGCTCGACTCTTCTCCCGAACAGAAAACCGGCCTCGCCAATCCTGCAGAACCTGTCCCCCTGCTCGGGCAGCCTCTTCTGCAGTGGTCAACAGTTCGCATGGGTCGATCGGTGGAGTAACGGGCATGAAGGAAATTCCGATTTCAGGTCCTGTATCGAATGCATCAGCCGGGATGCAGTGACCATCCGCACGCAGACAGGTTCGGCTTTTGCGAATTGCAGGGATTGTTTCGAGACGAATGCGATTCGCAACCCGAAGAGTGGGGCAGGGGAGTGAAAAAGCAGCAGATGTTCCGATTTCCCGGTCAACAATTGTCGAGTCCGGAGTCATCGCTTCCCGTTGACGATGTCGAATCCAGGAAACGCATCTCTGCTGGCAGAATCGCACACTCTATGTCCGACCCGCAAATCCACAAAACAGTCTTCCTCATCGCAATCGCTGTCTTCACGGCGATCACCACCTACACCGACCTGCGCTGGCGGAAAATCTTTAACAAAGTCACCGTCCCGATGTGGGCCACTGGCTGGATCTATCAGGGGATCTTCTTTCAGACGGACGGTCTGCTCCACGGACTCTACGGATTCCTTGTCGGCTTCGGAATCTTCTTCGTGCTGTGGATGATTGGCAGTGCGGGTGGCGGCGACGTGAAACTCATGGGCGCGTTAAGTGTTTGGCTGGGTGCCGGGCTGACTCTGAAGGTCATTCTGGCAAGTCTGATTTTTGTGATCATGGGAACATTGGCGGTCGTGATTGGCGGAATCCTGAAGAACGGATGGCGAAAAACACGAGCTCGGTATTCAAAGAGGGAAACCGTTGCAGGCAAGGGCCGACGAGCTGTTACCGAAACTCTGGAACAGCGATCAAAACGACGAGTCATGGCTTTCGCGATGCCGGTTGCTCTCGCGACATGGAGCATTCTGCTCCTGTTCCCGGCTCAGTGGTAACGGGCCGCTGAAGCGTCAGCGATATTTGTTGCCATCGCACCAACCGGCACACCCCGACGACAGTTCGGCCGTTTGTCGCCCGGCAGGCGTGAATTGCTCACCGAAGGCAGCAGAAATCGCCGAACGGACTCACAGCAGAACTACAGGTCGCTGATCTGCGTTGATTCAGGGAGTCATTATGAAGTCCATTCCGCGAATAACAGTCCACCGACGACGTGGCGCTATTCTCTCAATGGAACTCATCCTGGTCCTTCCTCTTTTCCTGCTGCTGCTGTTCGCCATCGTCGAATTCACAATGCTGACCGCAGCGCAGACCCGGATTGCCAATGCGGCACACGCCGGGGCTCGACAGCTGTGCCTGACAAATGCACCCGCGGAAACGGTTCGCAAAGATGTGATTCAGTCACTGGGCTCCAGACTTGGGAGTGGAGCAACCGTAGAAGTCACTGACCCCGGGAAAGCCGGAGATCGGATCAACATTCGAGTGAATGTTCCGATGCAGAACGCTGCGCCCGACCTGCTGTGGATGACGGGTTTCTCCGTACGAAATCGTGTGATGGCTGCAGACGCATTGATGGTTCGTGAGCATGATACCGTCTCTGCCGGTCAGACGCAGTTATGAGTCCGTTCGGGGAATAACTTGATTTTTCAGAGACTGGTGGTCGTTACTGGTCTCAGGAGTGCCACTTCTCAACAACTGAAGCGGATTTTTCACGGACGACAGAAGACCTCCCGGGCCAACGGTTAATTCGCCCCGGCGGATTGAAACAACAGTGATTAAGTCGCAGGAGACACAAACGTGAAACTTACTCCGTGGATGCTGGCTGTCGCCGCTTTTCTGATCGTTGCAGCCCTTTCAGTGGGGTTCATTTTCAAGAAGCTGTTCGCGGCACAGCCTCCAAAGGCCCCTGAAGTCGCTCGCCGAAATGTTCCGATGGCTCTGTCCGACATTGAGCCGGGAATTCGCATCCAGTCCAATTACCTCGGTGAAGGTCCGGCCGACCCCGACAAACTGACCCCGGACACCGTACTTTCGGTCAATGCCCTGGCCGGACGAGTCGCTCGAAATCGCATTTCCGCGGCTACTCCGATTCGGCTGTCAGACCTGTATCCCGTCGGACAGGGACCTGAGATCAATATTGCTCCGGGCAACCGTCTGGTCAGCGTTTCCGTCGGAGACAGTACAGGAATCGTCAGCGGACTGATTCGTCCGGGCAACTATGTCGACGTCATGATGTCGTTGTCGGGGGTTCGCAGTGGCAATCGCTCGCGCGATGCCATGGTTCTGCAGTTGTTCGACGGAGTTCGGGTTTATGCCGTCAACGGAAGCAGCACAACAGTCGGAGGCGGGATTGACCGCAACGAAGTGACCTTGGAAGTGTCCCCCGATCAGCAGAAGATTCTCGTGCTGGCGAAAGACAAAGGAGAAATCAGCCTCACTTACAATCCTTCCGGCCCGGGGAATGGCGGTGTGAGCGTTCATGCATCTCGCAGTGACCGATTGATGCTCAGTGAAATTCTGGGTCTTGAGGAAGAAGAAGCGGACGAACCCTTTGTCACAGAACAGTTTCGAAACGGTATCCGCAGTGCGGTTTACTATGACGAAAATGGTCGCCCGATGAGCCGAATGCGTGCTCTGCGACAGGGAGCCACGGTCGATGGAACCTACAACGGCGGTTCGCCTCTGCAGGGGTCTGACGTCGGTTCAGCAGGCTGGGATGCGACTCTCATTGATGACAGTCAACGCAGTCAGGATCTCACTCAGCTTCAGGGAACCGGATCAGGATCCCTTTAATTCGATTTTGTTGAGCGAGGACCGAGACGACATTTGGCGGTTCCTTCAGCACAAGCAAACATTGCCTTCTGCTTCTTCAGGCTGCGTCTCATGTGGAGACCAGCCTGTTTTTCTGACGGCCCTTCAACCGGCAACATGCCTTAACGTAACGATTGGAGTCTTCGGACGTGAAACGAAGATTCACTGACAGGAGAAAATCTCCTTCAAACAGCCGTCGAGGCTCCCTGAGTCTGTGGACGGTTCTGATGATGGCAGCATGTCTGCTGTGTGTTGCTCTGGTGGCCAACATCGGTTACGTCAGCTGGCTCAGAACAGAATCTCAACGCTGTGCGCAGTCTGCTGCCCTGGCTGCCGCTCGCAATATGATTTCCGATGATTTGCTTCGTTATCACCGGACCGGATTTGAAGTCGAAGGCCAGAAACTCGCCGCTGCCGGAGCCGCGATGCAGGTCGCGAAAGAGTATGCCAAGCGCACATCAGTGCCGGCAATAGCCGAGAATGACGTCCGGGTTTCCTTTGGTCATGTTGACACACAGGCCCGGTGGTCAGGATATCTTCCAACCAGTGTCGAAGTCAGCAGTTCCAGCGCCGCGGAGCCTGGAAGCGGAGATCTGTTGATGGTCGGATCCGGAGCATCCCGACGTGTGGCGGTTGCCTCCAAAGCACAGGTCAGCCTGCGAAATGATGTCTGCGGGTTTCTGCCAACGGTGACGAATCCGGTGCCCTGGCTCCCGGTCGCCCTTCCTGATCATGCCACTCAGCCGGTTCGCGGTTGCTGGTCTTTCGAAGTTGAACAGGGGCATGGCAGTGACCTCTGGACCTGGAACAACGTCGCACAGACGCCGGACAGCATCCCTGACCGAATTCCCGAATTCGAAGTCCGCGTGGGAGGTGCAGTTCCCGGTGCCGGCACCGGGCTTCTCGTCAGTCTTGCAGCACCAGCGATCAATCGAAATGCGATCGGCCGACAGATCACATCCGGCTTCACGGTTGCCGACCAGCAGTCCATCGGTGAACAGAAAACCGCGTTTCCGCGGAATGCCTGGGCGGCAGAAATGGGTGCTGAAGAATCAATGGTCATCGCCACAGGCCTGAAACAGCTTGTGGGAAGCAGAAGAATCTTTCCGCTGTATGACCTGAGCGAAACAGGTTCGAACGATGATGGAAGCATCCGGCTCACGCGCTTGGTGGCCGGAAGAATTCTTGCAGTCGATGCAGTCAGTGACGGTGGATGGACCCTCACGATTCAGCCGTCCGCGATCAGCACTCCGACAATCCTGACCACAGAACAGGGTATCTGCGATCCGTCGAATCCCTACATCTGGAAAATCTGCCTGATGAAATAGTCTGTTTCTGCGGGCGAAGGGCAGTCTAACGACTTTCGGCAATAGATGCCTCAAGCAGAGTAAACCGTTGTTGTATGAGAACTTAATCGTCGCTGCTTCGTGACTCGATAATCGATGCGAAGGGCTTCATTTTCCCGGAACAGAAGAATTCACCTGTCAGTACAGGGTTTGCAGCTATGGTCACCGCATTCAATCCGGCTCTCACCACCACTCGAGACTTTCAGCGACTGAAGCAGAGCCTGCATCGACAGATGATCGATGTCATTGACTTTTCCAGAGCGGAATCGATGACGGAAGATGATCTTCGGGGACAGCTTCGAAGTCTGGCTGAATACCTCTGCTCACGATCAGAAACGAATCTCAGTGGCCAGCAGCGTGACGCGATGGTCAGTGAGATCATGGATGAAATTTACGGATTCGGTCCGCTGGAACCACTGATGAACGATCCGGATGTCACGGACGTTCTGGTGAATGGCCCCGACCGAGTGCTTGTCGAAAAGAAGGGGCAGCTGCAACCGACTGACATTCACTTTGCGGATGACCAGCACCTGATGCAGTTCATTCAGCGACTGGTCGGCAGAGCGGGGCGTCGCATTGACGAATCCAATCCAATCGTGGACGCCCGACTTCCCGATGGTTCCCGATTCAACGCCGTGATTCCTCCACTGGCCCTGTGCGGTCCCACGGTTTCCATTCGTCGATTCGGAAACAAACGACTGGCTATGGAGGACATGATCGGTTTCGGCTCCCTCGCACCAGCCATGGCGGATTTTCTGATTCTGGCCGTTCGAGCCCGAATGAACATCATCGTCAGCGGTGGAACAGGTGCTGGTAAAACCACGCTGCTGAATTGCATGAGCCGCTTCATTCCGGACAGCCAGCGCGTTGTCACAATCGAAGAAACGGCGGAACTCAAACTGCAGCAGTCGGACGTGATTCCGCTGGAAACACGTCTGCCGAACATGGAAGGCAAGGGGGCCGTTACTCAGCGAGATCTGCTCAGAAACGCACTGCGAATGCGACCGGACCGCATCATAGTCGGCGAGTCACGAGGCGGTGAAGTTCTCGACATGCTGCAGGCAATGAACACGGGCCACGATGGTTCGATGAGCACCGTTCATGCGAACAATCCGCGAGAAACGCTGGACCGACTGGAACTGATGGTTGCTCTTTCCGGCACCGAACTTCCGCCAAGAATTGCCCGACAGTACATCGCTAATGCCGTGGACATCGTGATTCATGTCACTCGACTTCACACCGGCGAGCGCCGGGTGACTCGTATTTCCGAACTGGTCGGCATCCGAGACGGTGAGTACCAGATGGAAGATCTGTTCGTCTATCGTGCTTCGGGACAGGCCGCTGATGGTCGAACACTGGGCGCTTTTTACGCAACCGGTCACGAACCCGTCAGCCTCCGTCGTCTGGCTGCCACCGGGTTTGACGTCAGCCAGTACAAGCCGCTCTTCGAACCACGCGAACTGGAAACATCACAGAAACAAAACCATGCGGATTCAGATGAATCCCACTAAAAGGGGACAGGTTGATTCCGTCTGTGAGCATGCAGCTCGCACCGGACCTCGCTCACCAATCGAATCCGCCTTTAAACGACAAAACTGAGTACGACGTGGCAAGAGAGCAAACGGATACTTGAACGAGACTGAAGCAACACCTGACAGGAACTGACGGAGCGGTGCTCACATTCGGATTTCGAGGAGACACACACTCTCCACATCTTCCGACCCACAGCAGCAGTAATCCGTTAACTGTCCGGCACAGATCAAGAATGAATGACACCGCCGTCGCGTGTCATGGAGAGCCATCAAGATGCCTTCGCAATTACACCCCGGCCCCGTCATGGCACAACCCGGTTTTTCCGGCATCCTGAAAGAAGATGTTCGATTTTCGACGGGTGAATCCGCGGGCCCGGGAGAAGCCGTCAATGGCTGGTTCGACCGACTGATGCTGCAATCCGGTCTGCGGACAGCTCCGAGCGTCTGGCTGTTGCTCTGTGCTCTGACCGGGATGTCACTGGGAGGTCTGCTGTTCGTGGTGACAGAAAGTCTGCCGACCACAATCTTTGGATTCCTCCTTGGTCTGGCGGCACCGCTGGCACTCGCTTCCTACTTTCGCAACCGCCGTCAGAATCAGATCATGGAACAACTGCCGGGAATGGCAGAAGAACTGGCGCGAGCAGCGAGAACCGGACGTAACGTCGAACATTCTTTCCGAATGGTCGCGGCCGATACTCCGTCCCCTCTGGGCGATGAGCTGCGGCTGGCTGTTCGCCGAACCGAAATGGGACTGGACCTTGGAAGCGCGGTGCGAGACCTCTTCGAACGAACAGGTGTCTCCACACTGACAATGTTCAGTTCCGCGATCAGTGTTCATCAGGAAACCGGCGGCGATCTCATTCAGGTGCTCGAACGACTCGCTGCGGCCGTGCGTGACAGGCTGCATTTTGTCAATCGGCTGAAGGCAGCAACGGTGGCCAGTCGCCTGGGAGCCATCATGATGCTGGTGATTCCACCGCTGGTGATTCTGTTCTTTACCGTGACACGAGATAACTACCTGAACGAACTGCTGAGTTCCTTCTGGGGACGACTTTCCCTTGGAATCGCCATCACGCTGCAGATTGTTGGTGCGTTCTTTGTCTTCCGAATTCTGCGACGCAGCTCCAGGTTTTAGTCGCATTTGGAAAACGGCAGTCATAAAGCCGTCCGAAAGAATTCACCTGATCAACCTGAACCCATTCAATCCAATGACCGCCGAAGCAGACGAAACTCAGCCTGCGGTATCAACGTGATCTCACGATCATGATTTCAGGTCGCAAGTGACGACCAACTGGAGACTGACAATGTTCACTGGAATTGCAATCGCCCTGATCGTTCTGGGAGCCGGTTACGGTCTCTACCAGATGGTAAAGGGTTCCAGCTCACAATCCGGAGATTTATCGCTGCGACGAAAGCAGCTTCCGTCAATCTTCACCGATGGCAGTTCCTCGGGCAGCAGTTCCACCGGCAGCCCGACTTCGGGTGCGCAGTCACTTCAGGGAATGGCTTCCGGAGACGGGCTGAATCGTCGAGCGGAATGGCCTGATCCGGCGACGACCGCCTCAGCTGCGCTGCTCAACGCCAATCGTGAAGAACTCAGGCCGATCACGGCCGTCGGTTCAAGCAATCTGCAGGCATCGTCTGCCTTCGGTTCGGGTACTGTGGAAGCGGCATCAAATTCAACGGGGGCAGAAACGACGGCCACCCTGACAAGTGTCGGCTCATCCTCAAAGTCTCGTCCGCTGTTCGCCGAATTTGACGGAATCCTGAATCGCAGATCCGGCGGCCCTGACAGCAGGATTCGGCCCGAGAGCCTGCCGATGCCTGAAGACGACATGGTCTTCGGGTCGGTCACTCCTGCACTGGCCGAAATGTTGCCCGAGTCAGAAACGCGGCGTGAGCTGCAGCGAAAGAATCTTCTTGCAGCGGGATATCACTCGCGTGCAGCGTGGATCAATCTAAATGCTGTCCGGTTCGTACTGGCGTTTCTGGCACTGGTCATCAGCGGCTTCTGGCTGTTGATGGCACCGCCACAACTGGAAATGATTCTCCTGGGGACAGTCGTATTACTGCCGCTCCTTTTGTGGGCCGTTCCTCCGCTGGTCGTTGGACATCAGGCGGCTGAACGACGCATCGATATTGAACGAGGCCTGCCGGACGTTCTGGACATGCTCAACATGGGCGTGAGTCAGGGGCTGACGGTTCCCAAAGCTCTGTCACGAATTACCCGCGAAATCGCTCCGGCTCATCCGGCACTCAGTCAGGAACTGAGCATCGTCAGTCAACAGGCCAGCGTCGGTTCACTGAGTACTGCGCTTCGCGGCTTCTCTTCCCGCATCGATTCACCAGAGGTCAATTCCTTCACATCTTTGCTGATGCAGGCCGAAGCCACTGGAACCAGTATTTCTCAGGCGCTCAGAGACTACAGCGACAGCATGAGAAGCAGTCTGCGGGAGCGAGCGGATACACAGGCGAATTCCGCAGCCTTCAAACTGCTGTTCCCGACCACTCTATGCCTGATGCCGTCCGTATTCCTGTTCCTGCTCGGCCCGGCCATTGTCGACATGACAAACTTCTTCGACAACACGGCCGGCACGATTCTGGAAAACCGAGCAGAAGCTGTCCAGTCACTGGAACTGCAACCCGTCGCCGTTCCGGACTCATCAAACTGACGACTGTTTGCTCTGGAGTTTCCGATATCGAAACCGCCTGCAGGTTTGCGTGAGTGAAATCGGATGTCCACAATGGTGAGAAGTATGAATCAGGTGATTCCCTTTCACCAGACGGACAGGGCAGATGCCCATCAAGTTTCGCTGCCATCACTGCCATCAACTGCTGGGGATTTCCCGTTCCCGAGCCAGCGCTGTTGTCGATTGCCCTCAGTGCGGCCGCACCTTGCGCGTACCGGATCTGGACGGTCGCATTCGAGAGCTGCCTCAGCCGGGTAGGCTGCACCAGTCGGACGACAATCTGCTGACGGCACTGGCCGAGCTGTCTCGATTGAACGACGCAGACACCGAGCCATCGGAAACAGCTTCAGCGGTGACAATGGGCCGGGCTGCGACCGTGTCGTCGAAACATCCGCATTCAGCTCCCGTTCAGTTGTCAGCTACCCATCAGGAAGACCCCATTGCCTTTTCTGCACCTGAGGCGACTTCTGCAGCGACCGATGATGATTCGTTTGAGGAATCCGACGACCCTCAGATTCTTTACGAACCCCTTGCGGAACTTGCGGCGCTGCCGGGAAACACGAACGACGAGGCTCGTCATTCGGCAGAACTTCTGGCGGAGATGCGTGCCACACGATCGGAAGGCCGCGCGGCCGCTGTTGCGATTCTGTTTGCTGTCTTCTTTCTTCCTGTCGCCTTCGCAGCAGGATGGTGGATGGCGTCTCAAAGGCAGTCCTCTTCCATCTCCCAAACGCAAAAGGACGACTCAGAGGAGCCCGAAGCCGTCGATGTGGCTCCTATCAATGCTGAACACGTTCTTTCCGGTTCCGTGAGTTACATTGACACTTCCGGCATCACCATCCCTGACTCCGGCGCGCTGGTCATTGTCCTGCCGACACAACGAACGGGCACACTCAGGATACACTCCAGAAGTCTGAGGCAATCCGACCAGAACCCCGACCGGAAAGCAACGATCGCGATGCTGAACGCTTATGGTGGTGCAGTGGCTCTGGCACAGCAGGACGGAACTTTTGCAGTAACCCAATCTGCCTTGCAGGTCGTCGATTCTATGGAGACGGACTCCATTAAATCGACAGTCCCTTTTTCACGCAGTTACATTGTGATTGCGTTTTCCGAACACGTGCAGCGTCCGGCAGATCAGGGCATTCCGCCGGAAATCACATCGGAACTGGAAAAATGGTTCGACTCAGTGAGTCACCTTTCCGGCACACGAACGTGCCAACTGGCTCAGGTCACGGTGTCTGCAACCGGAGAACTGCAGTCGTCAGTCGAAGGCTTAAGATTTACATTCGGTGCAGGCGACTGAAACGCACGGTGACACGACAAGCGGAAGAATGCATTCCGCAAGGATTGCGGCCGGAATCGCGGCGGATAATTTCCATTGATTTCGCCGCACGGAAAACCAGAGAACTCGGAAAATCGCACCGTTCGATTAGAATACGGCCGTCCGGACGACGATACTGCAACAACCTGCCGCGCACGGACAGAAACTGAGGAGAAGGTTTCAGACACGATTGTCACACTGTCGGCACTGCATTCGGAGCCATTGCAGTAGCGACCTGACTCGAACGACGGAAACCTCCGGTGGATGAATTCGCCCCATTGCCCAACCAGCTGCAGTTCTTCTGGGATGCAGATGAAGAACCGGCGAGCCAGGGAAAGCCGTTGAGGAAAGCCGGTAAGCGTCAAAAGACAGGGAGCAACACACCTGTCAGCCCCGTTGACGTTGCGGATCAGGATGCTTCAATACAGCGAGCGCCCGCTCGCCAAAAAACCAAGGCCGCCACGAAAGATCAAACCGGGAAGCCGGCCGCAACTGTCGTGTTGTCCGATGCCGCCGTCAAAACCTCTGCTGTAAAGACCGCAACTACGAAAGCCATGAAGAAAAAAGCCTCCGCGAAAAAATCTCCCCGCACCAACAGCCGGAACACGTCCTCATCAAGCGAATCACAGCCCGTCACATCAACGTCAGCACCAGCACGCAGTTTCCATGATCAGGTGGAATCAATCAGCCTGAAATGGGGTGCCAGGCTTCCAATGGTTGGTTTTGGTTTCTGGAAGGTTGACAAGGAAAAAACCGCTGACGTCTGCCGAACGGCAATCGAAGTCGGCTACCGGCATCTCGACTGTGCCTGTGATTACGGAAATGAAGCGGAAGTCGGGCAGGGGATTGCATCCGCCGTCAAGGACGGCCTTTGTGACCGCGAAGATCTGTGGGTCACGTCCAAACTGTGGAACACTTACCATGCTCCGGAACACGTTCACATGGCCTGTGAACGCTCACTGAATGATCTGGGGCTGGAATACCTTGACCTGTACCTGATTCATTTCCCAATCGCTCAGCGGTTTGTCCCGTTTGAAACTCGATACCCGCCGGGATGGTTTTTCAACCCTGATGTGGCGAAGCCCTGTGTTGAAGAAGCGCGAATCCCGATCCATGAAACATGGCAGGCGATGGAAGAACTGGCAAAGTCGGGCCTTGTGCGAAACATTGGTGTCTGCAATTTCGGGACAAGCCAGCTGCGCGACCTGCTGGCCAGCGCCAAAATTCGCCCTGCGGCTTTGCAGGTGGAATCTCATCCGTACCTGACTCAGGACAAGCTGCTGCGTTACTGTCGGCAGGAGCGGATCGCATACACCGCATTTTCGCCGCTGGGAGCCCAAAGCTATTTCAGCCTTGGGATGGCAGATCCTGCGGAATCATTGCTGGAAAATCCCGTTGTTCGGGAGATTGCCGGTGAAAGTGGAAAGACGCCGGCTCAGGTGCTGCTGCGATGGGGAGTGCAGCGAGGCACGGCCGTCATCCCGAAGACGTCAACCCGTGAACGAATGATTGAGAACATCGACATCTTCAACTTTCGGCTCAATGACGATCAGATGAACAGAATCAGTGCTCTCGATCAGGGCCGCCGGTTCAACGATCCGGGGCATTTCGGAGAAGCGGCCTTCAACACCTTTCTGCCCATCTATGAATGAAGTTCTGGTGATACCCTTCCAGTCCCCCTCCCGATGACTCGCCAGTCTCACGGCATCTGCTCCATCGAGTCTGGTCCCGCCTTAAAAAAGGACAACTCAATGAACGTTTCTGAACTTAAGCTCGACAGCCTTCGCAGCGACGACGGAACTTCGACCTTTCCATTGATCCTGCAATGCAAATCACCGGAAGCGACGCTGGAACAGACCACCGCATGGATCTCTGAGAATCGGGAACAACTGTGTCGCCAGGCAAGCGAACATGGGGCCATTCTGTTTCGAGATTTTCCGGTCCAGACGGACGTCGACTTCGACGCATTTCTCTCGGCATTCGGCCTGCCGAATTTCAAATACCAGGACTCACTTTCCAATGCGGTGAGAACGAACAGAACTGAAAAAGTCTTCACGGCCAACGAAGCTCCGCCGGAAGTGAATATCTATCTGCACCATGAAATGGCACAGACTCCGATTTATCCTTCCAAGCTCTTTTTCTTCTGCGAAAAGGCGGCTGACGAAGGTGGAGAAACGCCCCTTTGCCGATCGGACGTGCTTTTCGAACGAATGAAGAAACGGCTTCCCGAATTCTCTGCGGACTGCGAAGCCAAAGGGCTGCTGTATTCACACATTATGCCCGCTTCAAATGACGCCGGCTCCGGCATGGGTCGCAGCTGGCAGAGCACATGGAAAGCAGCGACGCCGGAAGAGGCAGAAAGCCGCATGCAGTCTCTGGGGTATACCTGGGAGTGGCTGGATGATGGGTGTCTGAAAGTCACGACGCCTCGCCTGCAGGCGGTCAGAAAACTGGACGACGGCAGAACAACCTTCTTCAATCAGCTGATCGCTGCGTTTCACGGATGGAAAGACAGCCGCAATGACCCGTCAAAGTCGATTACGTTTGGAGATGGCTCGCCGCTGGATCCCGCAACTATGAGAACCGTGATCGAGATGGCAGAGGAAATCACATTTAATACGCCGTGGAAAACGGGTGATGTCGCTTTGGTGGATAACTATGTCGCCATGCATGGACGCCGAACCTTCAAAGGAACACGCCGAGTTCTGGCGTCGCTGGTGGCATCATAGAACGCCATTCCGTGCCGACGTCGACTGTGCCGATATTCTGAACCACCGCCGGATGAGCTTGTTCTGGCTGTAGGTTTCGTTGCCACCGATCAGGAATGACTGGTGGCTTTTTTATGCGCCAATGCAACCTTGTCTCGGCTGTCAAACGAAGACCAGCTGTTCTCGCTGCAATGCGTTTCAGACTCAAAGGGTGCACCAGACAGAAAACCTGCAGAACCGGTCCATTCGGCGATAGTTGAACAAATGTCGAAATCTTTTCAGCCAGCACGGCAGGCAGAACCCCTCTGCGGGAACGCATTTCTGCAGGAATTGCGTTTGACATGTTTGAAAAGCAGTGATTGCGCATTTGCCGAAAGATCGACATTCAAGATGGCAGCGTGCACTTGTGCGCAGTGGCTGCAGGAGATTTTGTTCGGCCCGGAATGCTGAACGCAGGATGCCTTAACGCGGGAGACGCATTCATGACGAAGTGGTTCTGGCGATCATTACTAACGCTGTGTGTACTTGGTTTCGCCGTCAGCAATCGGCCAGCTTTTGCCCAGAGTCCGGTGTGGCTGCAATCGGTGGCTGATAACGATGGAACACAATACACGGCCAGAGCAGAATGGTTGTACTTCACACGAGGAAGTACGGTTTCAGACGTTCCAAACGTCATCAACGGCCCGGACGCAGCGCGGCTGAGCTTCAACGACTCGGATTTCGATCTTGAGCATGGTTATCGTGTGACTCTGGGAGCACAGAATACCGACTATCGCATTGAAGCTGTGTTCGCTGACTACGGAAACTGGAACTGGCAGAACGCGGGAACACTGAATGCCGGGCTTTCGTTCGACGAAGGTCTGGGAACCAGCTGGCCAGCCGGCGCGAATTCCATTGACACGACGACTTTCTTCCAGCCCCTTCACATCGCCGCCGATGGCGGTCTGGGTGGAGAAGCTGATGAACACGACGGCCTCGGTCCAAATGCAGCTCTGGCAGATCCTGCTCCGACGTACAACCAGTTCTATGACAGCAACATTCGGGACATTCAGGCGAATCTCCTGACAAATGACGCGTGCTCCAATTTTCAGTTTGGACTGGGTTATCGAAATCTTCAGGTCGACGAAGCCGCAGGTATTTCCATTACGGGTACGTTTCGGGCAACGGATATTGGCTTACCGACAGGAGGATTGTCGCATGCAACGCTGACAGGAGTTGCCGGCCTGAACTTTCTCGGCGGCACCCCCAACGGCATTGAAGACGAATCGCTGCTGGGCAACAACGGCGCTCCGGATCAGCTGACGATCAGCGAAAGTTTCAACACAACAAACGACCTGAACGGGTTTCAGGCGATCGTTTCCGCGTCGCTGCTGAAAACCTGCCGTTTCAATCTGAACGCCATCGTTCGAGGTGGTGCGTATCACAATCATGCTCGCGGAACGGCTGTTTATCGGTACACAGGTGTCGGCGATGACACGTCGATCTACGGCCGAACGGCGACGAACTCGAACGATGTAGTATCGTTTGTGGGTGGAGCTGGTCTGCAGACGGGCTACTGCATTACGCCCAACCTGCGTCTTGTTGGCGGATACAACGTCATCTTCGTTTCCGGAGTGGCTTTGGCTCCGAATCAGGTTGATTCCTTCACGTCGGCAGGACGGTACCGAGTCAACACCGAAGGCAACATATTCGCCCACGGCGGCAATCTCGGACTGGAGTATCTCTTCTGAAACTCTCTCGAATGAACTCCTGAACAGTTCAGGTCATTCGACGAATGACCGCAAAGGTGCGATGATTCGTGGTCATCGCACCTTTTCTTTGTTATCGCCAGGCTGATTCCGGCCAAACGCACTGCGTCCCCGGACACGGGCAACGGGGCTTCCAAACCAGTTTTGCCCCGTCCCTGACACGCGGAGACGACAGCACAAAAAGACGCGCCACGAGAGGTCCTGTCAGGGCCTCTGTTCGACTGGACGGTATGTCCGCCACGTCATCGCTCCGGCGTTGGTCTGTGGCTTCGAGTCGGGCAAAGCATGACGGATTGCGGTGACGAATGGCCGAACGATGACACATTTGTGGGAGACTGATGACGCATGACTCTGAGGATCGGATTGCTTGGCGCGGGCTGGTTTGGGCGGGAAGCTCATCTGAAGAACCTGCTTCGTCTGTCGGGCGTGGAAGTTGCGGCCGTCAGCAGTCGCAGCAGCGAAAGTCGGGACGTCGCTCGCAGCCTTGTCGGTGATTCTCTGCAGACATTCGAGAACTGGTCCGACGTTCTTCAGGTCCGGGATCTTGATGCCGTCATTGTCGCGCTGACCAATGATCGACATCATGAGGCGGCGATGGCAGCATTTGCGGCAGGCAAGCACGTCCTGTGTGAAAAACCGCTGGGGCTGACGATCAAACAGTGCGACGACATCATCGCCGCTGCTCAGACGGCGAACCGCATTCTGCAGGTTGGACACGAAATGCGCCATCAGGCTTTGTATCAGAAGATGCACGCCATGATCCGTCAGGGAGCAGTCGGAGACGGCAGGATCATGTGGTGTCGAGAATATCGCGGGCCGATGCGTCCCGGCTGGAGATCGAGTGAAATGCAGACAGGCGGAATGCTCCTTGAAAAAAACTGCCATCACTTTGACCTGTTCAACTGGATGTTCGATGCGAAACCACTCCGAGTGATGGCGTTCGGTGGTAAGGATGTACTGACCGATCGAGAGTTGCTGGACAATGCTCAGGTTCTGGTGGAATTCGAAGGTAGTCGTCGTGCCATTCTTGAAATCTGCCTGTTCGCGCCGGCAGGAGGTGACTGCGAAATCGGAATCGTCGGAAGTCAGGGACGCATTGATACGTGGAATCAGGCACTTCGACTTTCATATCATCAGTTTGAACCACGACAGCACGCCGAAGAACTTGTACCTGATGCCGATGATGAAGCGGGATTTCGCGACGCATCCGGCCGCGTTGATCGAGGCATCAAAGCTGAACTTGCTCACTTCGTGGAATGCTGTCGCACGGGGCAGCAACCGCTGAACAATGGAAATGCGGCTCGACTGAATGTCGCCGTATGCCTGGCAGCACAGGAATCCATTCGGCGAGGCGAAGTTGTGACGCTGGATGAAATTCTGACCGCATCCTGAGATGAATCTCGACCATACCCTGACAGCAGGTCACGACTTCAAAACGTCAATGAATTGTCCGCAGAGCCTTGCAGCAAATCAACGTCCACATCAAGACGCTCGGTTGATATCATTGATATTGCTGTGTATGAGCAGAATCAGTTGCACCAACGCGTCAAAATCCACGACATCACGTTGGCGACTTCGCTGTCAGTCCGAACACGAATCGATGGGAAACGAGCCTTGAGCTGTGTTGGGAGATTGCCCGCATGACAGCTGAGTCGTTCTGTCGGAAACTGAACTCGAATCGAGTTCAAGGAATGCCCGTGCTCCAACAGACACGGCTTGCCGCATGAAATTCGAAATCTGAGATCGACGACTGACTCTCGCCCCCTTAGCAGCCTGTTGAAAAACGGGACTGGCTCGCGGAAAGAGTCTGAAAACACGGCTCTTTGCAGTCATCATGCGTGCCTGTCCCGGTTTTTCAACGGGCTGTTAGTGCTCAAATGGACAGTACATCGTCAGTACCCGTCGGGATTGAATGACTCGATCAGCAAATCTGCAGACCAAACCACAACAAACAGAGCGGAAACCTGCCCCGTCTGTTCAAAACAAGTGAAAGCAGCAACTGGTTTTCGCAGGGATTCAGAGTTCCGGCCGTCAAAAACCTATGAAATCCCAAAGAATTCAGGTGCGCGGTCGAACTTATGACGTAGCGTTCAGCGTGTTGACAAATCTCAACAACCGCCGCTTTCGAGTGTGGTCCGAGCACCTGAATGGACGGCTCACTTGTCAGCATCTCCGTCGACAAAGCAAAATTGATTTGATCCGGACGTCGACAGTTTGCGTTTGCAGTCGTTGAAGCTTCAGCCAGCAGTTCTGTGTTCTTCAGTCACTGCACTTTGGCTCCTTGTTTGAACAGTGGGTCATCAATTCGACCTTGGGAGTTCCACAATGTCAGGAAATTCCGGCTCCGATTCCTCCAGCGGACAGCAGAAGGCAGCCGCAGCACTTCTGGGAGTGATGTTGCTGTCCGGACTGGCAATGGGCCTGGTCTGGATGGTCTACACCAGCTTCCGGATTGATGTAAGCAGCGGCGAGATTGCCATTCTGACTCACAAAATCGGCAAGGACCTGACGAACGGGCAGGAGATTGCTCCGGATCTGGAACACAAAGGCATCCAACCGGAAGTCCTGACGGAAGGTCGTTATTTCTACAACCCGTATGCATGGTCATGGCAGGTCGTCAAACAGACAGAGATCATGACCGGTGAAATGGGAGTGCTGGTCAGCCTGACCGGGGATGATCTGGGCTACGGTGAGTATCTGGCCCGAGTCGACGCGAGCGGCAAAGCCACCACCAAAGGGATTATGCCCGGAGTTCTGAACCCGGGGCGCTATCCGATCAATCCCTATTTGTATGCGGTGGAAATCCATAAACCCGTCACGATCCCGGCTGGCTTCAAGGGTGTCGTGACAAATCTGGCGGCTCCACTGGCGAGCGAACCAAATCGGCTGCTGGTGAATGAAGGTGAACGCGGTGTCCAGCAAGCGACGCTGGAACCAGGAACTCACTATGTCAGTCCGTATGTGTATCGAGTTGACCTTGTCGATTGTCGCAGCCAGCGATTCAACCTTGGCGAAGAAGGTGACATGGGGTTCCCTTCAAAGGACGGCTTCTGGGTCAGCCTGGACGGCGTGATTGAGTTCCGCGTCGATCCGGAAAAAGCTGCGGAAGTCTATGTTCTGTTCAATCAGTCTGACAATGGTCCGGAAATTGATGAAGAGATCGTCAAGACGGTGATCATGCCAAATGCTCGCAGTTTCTGCCGTCTTCAGGGTTCCAATTCATCCGGACGCGATTTCATTCAGGGACAGACTCGCACTGAGTTTCAGGAGGCATTCGAAAAATCCATGCGGGACGCCTGTCAACCGCTGGGCATTGAAATCATCCAGGCTCTGATTACCCGAATTCGACCTCCCGAACAGATCGCTCAACCGGTTCGCGATCGCGAAATCGCCAAGCAGCAGGAGATGCAGTACAAGCAGCAGACACTGCAGCAGGAATCTGAACAGAAGCTTGCCGTTGGCA
Source organism: Planctomycetaceae bacterium (assembly GCA_020426485.1). GTDB lineage: Bacteria > Planctomycetota > Planctomycetia > Planctomycetales > Planctomycetaceae > JAGQPY01. The sequence goes on along the minus strand of JAGQPY010000002.1, from coordinate 31,930 downwards.
AAGCCATGGTCGAACAAAAACAGGCACTGGTTTCTGCGGACCAAATGGTCGTTCAGATTACAACTCAAGCGATGCAGGAACAGGAAGTCGCTGTCACGAAAGCAAACGAAAACCTGGCGGTTGCTCAGCTGAAACTGGACGCCTCAATGGACGAGGCCGCTGCGATTGAAGCGCGAGGTAAAGCAGCGGCCGACGTGGTTCGGTTTGATAACGAAGCTGAAGCTGCTGGCTGGAAAAAGGCCGTGGAAGCCTTCAGCGGTGATGGTCAGGGTTACGCTCAGTATGTGCTGTTCCAGAAACTCTCGTCATCTTATCGCCGCATGATGATCAATACGGCGGACAGTCCGATCATGAAGATTTTTGAGTCCTTCAACGACAGCTTCTCCACGCCGACACAGCAACGATCAACAGCCGGTACTAAGAACAAGTCCGCGAAGGTAGCGACATCTGTCGAAGCCGCTGACGATTCACCAAAGCCTTAACGAGCATGGTCGGCAATTGGCCCGCTGCCAACGTCGCCACAAATTCAGCAATGCTTTTCGCACAAACTTCGACAGCCACGCTGTTCAACCTGACCATCACCGGAGTGATGACGACATGAATACAACATCCAAGAGCAAACGTGCGACCTTCAGCATCGGCATTCCGGCCATTGTGCTGCTGCTCGTCGGCATCGAGGCCTTTCAATGGACCTTCAACCGCGTCTATGTACCGGAAGGTCACAGCCTGGTGCTGCGATACAAAGGGCCTCCACTTCCATTGCTGCCGGGAAATCGTCCGGTGGCGCAGCCGGGCCAGTTTGCCAAGGTGGATGAGAACGGAAATCCTCTGGAAATCGGCATCCTGAAGGACATGCTCGGTCCGGGTCGGCATTTCCTGTGGATTGGCTGGTGGCAGACAAAACTGGTTCCCGATGTGCTGGTGAAACCCGGCGAAGTTGCCGTTGTCTCCAGCAAGATGGGCAATGACCTCGCAAGCGGCCAGTTCCTTGTGGATGGCGACCTTGATGCCACTTCCGACAAAGGCATTCTGCGAAAAGTACTGGGGCCGGGAACCTATCGCATCAATGACTATGCCTATAACGTCTCCGTGATTCAGGAAGAAACCATCAAATCCGGACAGCAGCTGAAGCACGCCGGGTGGGTTTCCATCCCGACGGGATACGTTGGTGTCGTAACAAATCTTACTGACAATCCGCTGACCAATGCCAAACCGGGGATTCAGGACAAAGTGCTGCAGCCAGGCCTTTACCCGGTCAATCCAAATGAACAGCATATTGATATCGTGGGAATCGGGTATGCAGAAAAATCAGTGAAGGCGAATCTGGTCAGCAAAAATGGAATCCCGGTCCTTGATGAAAGCGGTGAACCGACCGTTGTCGATGACGAAAGCGGAATTTCCTTTCCATCAAACGATGGATTCCGAATTCACATGGACTTCACAGCCGTCTGGGGCATCATGCCGGAACAGGCTTCGGATGTGATCCGCAAATTCGGCACGCTGGATGCCGTCGAGGCCAAAGTTGTTGTCCCGCAGATTGAAAGTATCTGTCGAAACAAGGGTTCTTCTCTGGGAGCCGTTGACCTGTTGGTCGGAGAGACTCGCCGATTGTTTCAGGACGAAGTCTCTGATGCTTTCGAACGCATCCTGGAAGATAAGGGGCTGACGCTGCTGCACGGCTTTGTACGGAACATCCACATTCCTCAGGAAGTCCGAAAGCCAATTCAGGAAAAATTCGTCGCTGACGAACTGAAACTGACGCGTGATCAGGAGTTACTGACCGCCACCACGGAAGCTGCACTTCGAGAAGCCGAAAAGAAAGTGGAGCTGGAAACCGAGCGTGTGAAAGCAGAGACCAAAAAGCTGGTGGCTCAGGCAGAAGCCGAAGGCGAAAAGCAGGCTCAGGAAACAAAAGCCGGGACCACCAAACTGGTGGCGGCAATCGAAAAGAAAACGGCCGAACTTGAAGCTCAGGCCAGCATCAATCTGGGTAAAGCCAAAGCGGGAGCCAAACAACTGGAAGCCGAAGCCAAGTCCGAACTTTTTGGCCTGGCCGTCGCCGCCTTTGGGTCCGGTTCTGCCTACAACCAGTGGACGTTTGCCACCGGACTGCCGGACGATGTCCAACTGGACATGCTGTACGCCGGTGAAGGCACGTTTTGGACAGACCTGAAGGGATTCACGGACGTCATGCTGGGCAAACAGGCCCTGGAACAGCAGAAACCAAAGCGGTAATGCGGGCTCATTCAAAGCCGGACTACTGAACGAAACTTCCATGATTGCAGCGTTACTTCCGTGTCATTGACTCTCGTTTTGATCAAACAGGGCGCAGATCCGGAAAGACGAGCGAAGTGGTCCGGACTCAAATAGAACGAGTGCAGTTGAGCGCAGGCATTTGAAATCAACAAGCGTCAACCATTTCCACCGTCACTTGCAGTGGAATCTTTTTTCTGTTGTTTCTGTTGCTCCTCTATGAAGCGACGACGGCGTTCCAGTTCATCAGGCCGTTGCCACGGATGAACGGGCTGAGGAGTCGTGTCCAGCCACGCTGTCAGGTAGTAGTCAGGTTCCAGAAATCGAGCCAGCACAGCGTAGAAGTCATCCCGAACAACATAGATGCAACCGCCAGCACTATAGATGGGATACATCTGAAGCAACTCCCGCGACAACAGCACCGTCTCCAGATAAGAGAACGAGCCAAAGTTCACGTCGACGCGTTCGGTATCGGTCAACTGATCTGCAAGATCAATGTGAGCAGCCATGAGTAACTGTCGATGATCGCGAAAACGATAATGAAGTTCCGGTTGATCGGCCATCCCTGCCATCAGTTCTTTTTGAGCTCGTCTTGTGAACATCGCGGCAGGATTTGTTCCATCAAACGGCGGATTAGGCAACACCCCCAGGTCCGGCATCGGCAGATCAACAATATGTTCAATGGTGATATCTGTGAAACCGATCCCGTCAAATCGGGAAAATGCGTCTTGAACATCCTTGCTGACTAAAAATGTCCAAGCCCTAGGTGAAAACATATCCGGCACGACATGACCACTGTGCCAAAGATGAAGTCGATCTCGGACGTTGTTGGTCAGTCGAGGATTAAGATGCTGCGGATCTTCTTCTTTGCCGCAGTAATGTTCCAAACCATGGAAGATGAACTGGTGGTATTCGGAAACTCGCCAGTTCCTCGCAAAGGAACTGTGAGCAACCTTCAGAAAGTAAAATTGATGCATCGACATACCTGAGCGAATTCAGTGGAAAACGAGTTGGCCCGCTTCCCTCGTCACGTTTCACGTTGATTAACTCAGACAATCACAGTCCAGATCTGCGACGACCTTACGAAACGCTGACACTGCTTCATCATATGTTCGCCTGGCCACGTAAAGCGACATCGCATTCGCGTCTCATCGAGCTTTCGGCGGACCCGAGGGACACTCCGTCCGCTGAAGCAGCCACCCGTGCAGATGGCTCATCGCCGGGTCGTTCTGTCTTCACCAGCATGCCTGATTGGAGGATCGTGTCGGAAGTTTGCTCCGAGACTCCTCAATGCCGGGCAAGCTGTCTACACTCAACGGTTTCTCAGACTGACATCCGCTCTGTCGCCCGTCATTTCCTGAAATTCCAGAACGAGTAACCTGAAGCATGAGCGACCAACGAATCGAGGACGCACCGGGATCATCTAACCAATCGAACGACAGCCAACTCACCACGCCGGAGCAGCCACTGAAATGGTATGAGGGCATTTCATCGTATCAGTGGCTCGTGTTACTGATCGCTTCGCTGGGTTGGGTGTTTGACGTCTTCGAAGGTCAGGTCTTCGTGGCCAGCATGAATGATGCGATGCCGCAACTACTGGGAGCCAATCCTTCGGCCATTGACGATGCCACTCGAAAAGCCATCGCATCGTGGAATAACTACGCTTTGGCGTCGTTTCTTCTGGGAGGTGCTTTTGGCGGTGTACTGTTCGGAATTCTGAGCGACCGCATCGGCCGCTCGAAGACGATGATCATCACCATTCTGTTCTATTCGGTTTTCACCTGCGTCACAGCACTGGCCAACGCTCCATGGCAGATGGTGGCTCTGCGATTCCTTGTGGCCATGGGTGTCGGCGGCGAATGGGCCGTCGCCAGTGCCATGGTGGCGGAAGTCATGCCGAAACGTTCGCGAGCCGTGATGGGATCCATCTTTCACGCTTCCAGTGTGTTTGGAACACTGATGGCCGTCGCGGTGGGATACTTCATCATCAGTGCTCAGGTGCTGGAAGAAAATACCTGGCGACTGGGGTTTGTGATTGGCGTCCTGCCGGCTCTGCTGACCGTCTTCATTCGCTGGAAGATGCGTGAACCGGAACAGTGGGTTAAGGCTCGGGAGCGAGAACGTCAGGATGCGACTCAGAGAACGGGTTCACTTTCCGACCTGTTCAAGCCGACGTACCTCCGCAACACCATCGTTGGCGTCAGCCTTGCCACAATTGGACTCACAACGTTCTGGGGCTGTCACATCTACGGCAAAGACACGCTCAAGCGGAGAGCGGATCGTGATCCGGCTGCGGTACTGGCGGAAGCCGGACTGGCTGATGTGAACTGGGATTCGGCCTCGGAAGCACAACTGTCCGCGCGTGACCAGGCGATGAAGGAACATAAAAGCCGAGTGAAGCAGGAAGAAATGACGGGCATGTTTCTGGTGATGGTTCTGGGAGGTGGACTGGGCCTCGTTTTGTTCGGAGCCATCTCCAACCTCATCGGTCGTAAAGGCGCATTCGTTTTCTATCATCTCGGTGGCTTTCTGGCCGCCATGGTTCTGTTCTACGTGCTCGATTCGCCCGAGTATTCTCGTGGAGTTCTGCTCGTGTTTTTACCAGTTTTCGGCTTTCTGACGCTGGGCATGCACGCCGGCTATGCCGTTTACTTTCCGGAACTCTTCCCCACGCGACTGCGAGGTACAGGGACCGGCTTCTGCTTTAATGCCGGCCGAATCGGTTCGGCGGCAGCCATCCTTGCCAGCGGTTTGCTGAAATGGACTCCCAACCAGTCGTCAACCTACATGATCCCGCTGTTTGCTGTCGGAGTCGTGGTGACTCTGCTGGCAAAGGAAACACGTGGCGAAGAGCTACCCGATTGAAAACCTATCGAGAAGTTGAAATCGACCTTTCAAGTGCGGTGACGTGAGACGACAACTGAACATCACTCTGAGTTCGTAATCGACCGGGAGACGGAGCTTGACCACGAACGACATCGAGAATCCCTATCAGCCACCTGAATCGGTGTCCGCGTCTTCGCCGCAAACTCAGCGAAAGCGGCCCGGCATCCTGACAATGATCGGAATTCTGGTCGTCTCACTGTTCGCGGCGGGATGTGCGTTTTTCTGCAGCTGCCTGGGAGTCGTCTTTCTCGGCTTTCCTCTGATGCAGATGCTGAAGATCGGGGAAGCGGGCGTTGCGATTGGCCTTATCATCTGCACGATGGCAGCAACTGCCGCCGGAATCGGGATGGGGCGAGCGCTGGTACGAAGTGCCACGACACCGAAGGCTCCGATTCGGTTTGACGAATCAAATAAAGCGTGAACGTGCCATCTTACCCGGCATATCAGCAGTTGAGGGAATGATGACTGTCTATCGCGACTATACATTTCTGGGAACAACACAGAGTCTGTGTCCTGAATGTCTGACCGTGGTCCCGGCGAAAATTATCAGTCGCGGTTCGCGAGTCTACTTTCGGAAATCGTGTCCTGAACACGGCGTTCGAGACGACTTCGTCTGCAGTGATGCCAGCTGGTTTGACCGAACGGACTACAGTCTTCCCGGCAAAGTACCGCGATCCTTCGGAATCGCCCCGCGACGTGGATGTCCCTATGACTGCGGGTTGTGTACAGAGCACGAACAGCACACGTGCATTGGGCTGCTGGAAATCACCGCCAACTGCAATCTCGAATGCCCGATGTGCTTTGCAGTCAGTGGACCTGGCGGCGTGAATCTGACACTGGAAGAATGTCAAAGGGCGATCGATCGACTGGTCGAAGTGGAAGGGCAGCCGGAAATCCTGCAGCTGTCCGGTGGCGAACCAACAGTCCACCCCCAATTTCACGAAATCCATGAGTACGCGTGTCGTCAGCCGATTGACATCGTGATGATCAATACCAACGGCATTCGGTTTGCCAGAGACAACCAGTTTCTTGAACGAGTGGCCAGGCTTCGACATCGCACCGAAATCTATCTGCAGTTTGACGGCTTCACGGATGACATCAACGCCTCACTTCGCGGAGACCGATTGCTCGACATCAAGCTTTCAGCCATTGAACGGCTTGGAAAAGCGGGACTGAACACCATTCTTGTCTGCACACTGCAGCCGAGCGTCAACGAGCACCAGATCGGTGAAATCGTAAAGTTTGGAATGGCGCGCCCCTGGGTTACAGGAGTCAGTTTTCAGCCCGCCACCTATTCCGGCCGGTGCATTCTGCCGGAACATCTGGAACAGCGGATCACGTTCCCTGATGTGATCCACGCCGTGTCGACTCAAACCGATGGACTGTGGCGAGAGTCTGATTTTTCACCTCTGCCGTGTGCTCATCCGAACGGCCACACGCTGGCTTATGCCTACAGAAGTCTGGAGAATTCGCTGCCACTGGCACGGTTTGTGGATCTGGAAAACCACCTTGATCTGTTGTCGGGGCGAATCACCTTCAACCGTCAGCGGGCCAGAGATTTAATTCAGGAGTATCTCTCAAGACAAAGCTGTACTTCCGGTGGATGCGCTACACCTTCAACTGACCGGCAACCCGTGACCGGTCCTCGTCGAGCAGTCTCAACGCTGACAGCCGGCACTTCTGACCTTTCTGCAACTGAACTGAATCTGGCGCAGGAGTTTTTTCAGCGAGCAATGCAGCAGGAGCTGGCCCCCGCCGATATGTTTCGCATCACAACGACCTCATTCATGGATGCTTACAACTTTGATGTTCGGCAACTGATGAAGTCATGTGTCCACTTTGTGCTTCCGTCGGGACATCTCATACCGTTCTCAGCATATAACGTGCTGTATCGGGACGGACATCTTCCTTTGCCACCGTTATCGGGCGCAGAATCTAAAACGGCTGAACCGATTCCCCTGACAATCATTGGTCAGACGTGACACTCAAAGCGAGTACCTCCTGATCGATCATCAGAAATCCATCCGAACAACAAAACGAGATCCGTGCGGTTGTCAGACAACGAAAGAATGTTTCCATGGTCGGCGGAAGGCATCCGGAGTTCTATCCGCTGATTATGCTGATCGCCGTCATCACCGGCGCTTGCCTGAAGCGACGATACCCGTCGCCTGCGGGGCTCGATCGATTTGAACAGATCTGGCTTGGACTGGGTGCGTTTTCCGGCGCATTTCTAGCGGCGAAGGTGCCTTTCCTGCTGCCCGGCGTTCCGGGATTCCAGAATCCTGACGGGATGTGGATTGGAGGCAAAACCATTCTGTTTGGAATGACGGGCGGATACATCGGCGTGGAACTCGCCAAAAAGGGCATCGGGCTGACGGAAAAAACCGGAGACCAGTTTGTTGTCCCTGTCGCGGCATCGATTGCCATCGGGCGACTGGCGTGTTTTTTTGGCGGGTGCTGCTACGGTTTACCAACAGAATTGCCGTGGGGAATCACATTTCCGAACGTTGACTCACACCCTCGCCATCCGACGCAGTTTTATGAATTCATGTTTCACCTGACATTCGCGGTGACCGCAGCAAGGTTGCTGCAAAAAGGCTGCTTCCGAGAGCAGTTGATCAAACTCTATTTCCTGAGCTACTTCGTCTTTCGCTTCCTGACCGAATACCTGAGACCTGAAATCCGGCTCACATGGGGACTGACGGGGTACCAGTGGACCTGCATCTGTTTCTTCGTGTTGTTTGCCGGTCTCTGGAAATACGATGCCAACCGGTATCGAAAGAAACATCGTGATTCCCGGCCTGCTTCTGCAACCCCGGACTCTTCGGCTTCAACAGATAATCAGCAACATTTGTCAGAAACGTCGTGCGATCCAGCCGCCGGATCTTCGCTCGCAGATGCGTGCCACGAAGGCGTTCGTTAGACTGGGACTTTCGGCCAACCGGAGCTTCTTCTTTCGAACCTGAAACGACCTCAGGTTCGGTCCTGGTAAAAGTACTTGCTGACTGTTCAGTGACCCGGCATCGGACGAAACATATCCCCTGGCCCAGACAAGCATCTGCGGGAACATCTTCACTCGCACAGAACACCCCTCCACTCGTAACCCGGCGTCTTCACACTGAACTCCACAACTATCCGCAGGAAACCCACAACCATGCCAAGCCCCCTCCCATCGTCGCTGCTCGTTGTCGTCCTCACCACAGTCAGTCTCTTCTTCGGCAGTTCAGTGTCTGCCGAAGACCTGAAGATCGGGATGATTGGTCTGGACACCTCTCACTGTCTGGCGTTCACAAAGATTCTGAACAATGCCGATGACCCGAAACACATTCCGGGGTGCAAAGTTGTGATGGTGTACCCCAAGGGTTCCCCGGATATCCCGAGCAGCGTTTCACGAGTTCCGGAGTATACGGAAGCAATCCGGAAACTGGGCGTTGAGATTGTTGACGATCTGCCAACGATGGTCAGCATGGTCGATGCCGTGCTGCTGGAAACCAACGATGGCCGGCCTCACCTGGAACAGATCATTCCTGTACTGAAGGCCGGAAAGCCCTGTTTTATCGACAAGCCCATCGCCGGATCACTCAGCGATGGCCTCGCAATCTTCAAACTGGCTGAGCACTATGGAACGCCCGTCTTCTCGTCTTCGTCACTGAGATTCGCATCCGGAGTTCAAGCCATCCGCAATGGTTCGCTTGGCGAAGTCACTGGCTGTGACACCTATTCACCGTGTTCTCTGGAGGCTACTCATCCGGATCTGTTCTGGTATGGTATTCACGGCGTCGAAACATTATTCACGGCTATGGGCTCGGGGATTGAAACTGTTGTCCGAACTCAGACGAAGGACTTCGATCAGGTCACCGGCACCTGGTCTGGCGGAAGGATCGGAACATTCCGCGGTATTCGAGCCGGAAAGGGCGGTTACGGAGGAACAGCTTTTGGAACGAAAGGCGTGGGTCCCGTCGGTGGCTATGATGGATACGCACCGCTCGTGGAAGAAATCGTGAAGTTCTTTCGATCCGGGAAAGCTCCCGTCAGTCCGCAGGAAACCATCGAGATCTATGCCTTCATGGAAGCAGCGGACGAGAGCAAGCGGCAGGGGTTCAACACCGTTCGAGTCGCGGATGTGCTTGCGGCAGCTCAGAAAGAAGCAAACGAGACAGTCCGTCAGATTCTCAGCAAATAGCAGGAACCACTGAGGAGCGGTTACTGGTTCCGCTGTCGGAAACCGTGCGCCGAACATTCGCGACTGACGATTCCTGCCTGTGCTGTGACACCTGACCGATGAAAGTTCCGTCGCAAAACGAAAAAGGCCAGCCAATCCAAATCACCGGATTGGCGAAAGACACTTATCTGAAGACCTCAGCACCTGATCAACCTCTCAAAGCGTGCTCTGCGGACTTCCGACGAAGGACAGTGACCGATCAGACGATTCAGGGAGAGATTCGCCGTCCTGATTCGTCATTTCCCAGTGGCGCTTTAAACTGCTGGTCTTAGAGAACGGAGATCTGAAATGTGCCGTGAACTGTGTAGAATCATCATCTGTGCCGGGCTCCTGATCAGCAGCCTGTCTCTTTCGAAAAACGCGTATGCTCAATCCGGTGAAGACATCGCCAAAGGCCTGCTGAAGGCTCTGGTCGAATCTCAGCTGCAGCGGCAGAAGAGCCCACCGCCGCCGAACAATCTTTCTCCCGGAAGACGTCCTGCACCACTGCCGAACCCGTCCGGAGAACTACAGCAGCTGCGAGTCATCTCCGCGACTTTTGCTCAGGAAGCGTCGACACTGGCGGCACTCGTCAACACCGACGCCCAGCGAAGTTACCAGCTGCGCAGAGTACTTCCGGACGTCATTCGGCTTCAGGCTTCCGCCACTGTTGTGAAGCAGGAATGTGAGCACCATCATCACCACAGCGAACTGAATGAGCCGTTCAAGTCGCTGAATGCAGAATGGAAAACCGTCGCTCACCAGCTCGAACACCTGCCGGGGCTCAGCCCACAGACCAATGCGTGCGTCCAGCGGCTCAGCGGCCTCGATCAGCAGTACTGCGCGGTTCTTGGCATCCGGGAACAATTCGATTCCACAGCGTTGACGAAGGAAGTCTACACTCTGGCTGCATGGCTGAGGCAACTGAAGGATGACCTGAGCGAAACGGCTCCGGTGCCGGGACGGCAGCATCACCAGACGGAATCGAACCTTGCAGGACTGATTCATCAGACAGATTATTTCGCGTCACTGGTTTCCGGTTCTGTTCCGCTTCAGGTGATCCATTCGGAGTATCGAAAGCTTTACAGTCAGTGGAAGTCGCTGGAACCTCAGCTGCGTGGCTATGCCGGCCACAATATTGACCGTGGCATACGTCGAGTCACACAAAGTCACAGGTCCATTCACGAACTCCTGCGTCTGGAGATGGGAGTGGACAAGGAACTGCTCCTGCACTTCATCCATGAAACCGGTGAACAGGTTCAGGCTGTCTGCCGAAGTATCACACTGGAACAACTGATGCGGGTTCCGGATGGCGGCGCGATTCCTTCAGCCGCTGACACGCTGCAGGGCACCATTCAGAATCTGGACGATCTTGTACACCGTGATCAGCCCGCGACTGCGGTTGCTGAGGCATGGGGCTACGTGGATGAGGCATGGCAGCTTTTCTATTTCTACACTCAGGCCATTCCGACACCGCAGGTTCAGGCACAGATTCAGGCGGCCAGTGATGCTCTGGTCGCTACGCGAGATACGCTTGGAATCGCGGTCAGATATGATCTCAGCGACGCCATTGCATCAGCAACCAGTCTTCAGGGACAGGCAGATCAACTGCTGACTGCCGTTCGACAATGGCGAACCCACGGCGGAGTTTCACAACAACTGGTCAGTCAGACTCAGGATCTTCAGCGACGCTGCGGTGAGCTGGTGGCCCTGCTGCACACTCGACGATACCAGCGCAATGCAGAATCCGCCTGCGACGACATTGTCTCACGGTGGCAGGCCATTCGCCCGGAACTCCTGAAGTGCGAGACGGATGAACGCCAGACACTGACCTACCTGACGGGGACTTTCACGCCGGAGCTGATTCGTCTTCGAACGATGCTGCAGGACTGACAGATCGATTTCAAAAGCAGTACTCTTACCAGTGCCCAACGACTGAGGTTAATTTTGAAGGTCTGCGTACTGACAGGAAGTCGAATTCCGGTTGCGGAAACGGAACGCTGGAAGGATTTTCTTGCGGAAATGGCGGTCAAGGGCATCTCCTGTGACCAGCACTATCTGCAGACCCCTGGCAGCAGTTCTCCGCTGGAACTGTTGAACGATCCGCTGTTCTCCAACCAGTTTCAACAACTGTTCAACCGCCAAAGGATTCGTTTTGCTCTGTTGGAAGTGAACGCAAATCACAGTGATCCGTCAGAACCGCCTGCATGGCTGGAACGTATCCATTGGCGGCCGGCGGCCGGCACCGGAATTCAGGACATCATCAAACAGCTTCATTCAGTAGACGTCGCCTGGATTCATATTTGGTGGCCACCTTCCGGACCGGCGTCCCCCGCCGCAAAACGCCTGTGCGGCACCGAAACCGCTGATGACGACTCAGACAGGGACGAGCTGCTTTTCTTCAGGCGCTTCATTGACGAACTTTGCGTTCACAACAGCCACGATCAAGCAGCTGCAGCGCAGTACGAAGGTCGGCTCAACATTGTCACGTTCCTCGGAGGGCAGCCGTTCGAAATTCCGGACAGATTTGAGACGCTGCTTTCGGAATGCACCATCCGAGTCCCCTGTTTTCTGCAACAGGCTCAGACGGAAGCGCGACGAGTCGGCACCATCTCGGGAACACGTGATCTCTGTGCAACAATTCTGGAATCGCTGAAAGAGCCCTGCGGCGACGAACTCATCGAAGAATCTCTGCCATCAGCCGACAACGATGCCCCCATTCCTCTTCAACAACTGCTGTCCGGTCGATCGAGCCTGCAATGTCCGAACAGCCGCTGGATTCCGATCCGGGGAACGGAGATTCGGGCCGTGCGCTCTGCAGATTTTCTGTACGTGGAATCTGCTGCGGCGGTTGAGTATCCCTCCGATGGACAGCAAGCTTCTGTCGCTCTGTACGCGAAGCCTGATGATGTTCAAAACGTTCACAATGTCGCGGGAGACTATCCGTCCGTCACAGAAGCCTTTCATGAACACCTGCACCGACAACATGGAAGCTGATGAAAAACCTCTGGCGACACCCCAGCGATGGCCCAACAACGGGCTGACTTTCACTGGATACATCCTGCGACAGAAGGAAAAAACGGCCGCTTTCTGACATCCGGAGACCGCTGTCGTCTCAGGGCAGGCCACCTCTACACCACTGATCAGAACGGCGTCGTAACGAACCACCGCCGGTTTGAAGAAGATCAGGAATCAGCGCAATGCCATTTCCTTCACGACATTTCGGGCTGATCAGGTACAGAAAGCCAGTGAACATTCCTGAACGGATGTAGCGTTTCACGTCCTCAGGTAAAGGACCGATGTCGACGAAAAGCCGGCAATCGCCATGATTATCGATCTTTTGGAAATCGCTCGCCCCCTGTTGATGTGAATTCTCAACCCTTCGCAGTTTGATATTATCCTGCGGGTCGTCCTGAACACACGGCTGATTCCTTCATGGGTTCAACATACCTGCACTGCCGTTTTCAGTGCCGGAGACAAGAATGTCTGACGAAAATTCCAGTGTTTCCGCGGATTCCGTGGATCTTCTGCACCGATCCTACGCCAGCCTGAACGAACAAATCAGTAAAGTCATCGTTGGGCAGAATGATGTCATCGAGCAGCTTCTCATCGCGCTGTTCAGTCGCGGTCACTGCCTGCTGGAAGGTGTTCCGGGGCTGGCCAAGACCCTGATGATCAGCACGTTGTCCCGGTGCCTGTCGATGACGTTTTCCAGAATTCAGTTCACTCCGGACCTGATGCCGGCCGACATCACCGGCACGGACGTTCTGCAGGAAAACCGGAGTACAGGCCAGCGAGAGTTTCGGTTTATTCAGGGTCCGCTGTTCCACAATGTGGTACTGGCCGACGAAATCAACCGAACTCCCCCCAAGACTCAGGCCGCCCTGCTGGAAGCCATGCAGGAACGTCAGGTAACTGTTGGGCAGACCATCCATCAGTTGAACGAACCTTTTTTCGTCCTGGCCACCCAAAACCCCATCGAACAGGAAGGTACCTATTCACTGCCGGAAGCTCAGCAGGACCGGTTCATGTTCAAGGTCTTCGTGAAGTATCCGTCGTTCGAGGAAGAGCGTCAGATTGCCCGGCAAACGACATCCAGTGGAAAGGTCGAAATCACACCTGTCCTTTCTGCCGAACAGGTCCTTGAAATTCAGGACGTGGTGCGTCAGGTCCCCGTGACCGATCATGTCATTAACTACACTCTGGCGATCGTTCGTCAGACACGCGTGGGCGAACCGGGGACGCCGGAATGGATTAATTCGTGGCTGGCCTGGGGTGCAGGACCGCGAGCCGTTCAGAACCTGCTGCTGGGCGCCAAAGCGAGGGCGCTGCTGTCGGGGCGTACCCATGTCTCCACAGACGACATCAAGGCTCTGGCCGCTCCCGTGATGAGACATCGCATCACTCCCAACTTCACCGCAGAAAGTGAGGGCATCACCTCAGATAAAGTTGTGCAGCGGCTGATCGACGAAACGCCCGACAAGGAAAGTGAACTTACGAGTGACCCGCGACTTGGAAAGATATTTGCAGCCTGAGGAAATCGCCAAGATTTCCCGCCTGGAACTTCGGGCTCGCAAGGTCGTCGAAGGTTTTGTTTCCGGGCTGCACAGAAGTCCATACTTTGGCCAGTCCATCGAATTCGTCCAGCACCGCGAATACGCGCCCGGCGACGATACTCGACGCATCGACTGGAAGGTCTGGTCGCGCACCGACCGCTATTACCTGAAGCAGTTTGAAGAAGACACCAACGTTCGCGTGGTTCTTCTGGTCGATGGCAGCGAATCGATGCAGTTTGGCAGCGGTCCGCTCACTAAGTTCGAATATGCTCAGACGCTGGCAGCCGCACTGGCCATGCTGATTCTGAAGCAAAACGATTCCGTCGGAGTCGGAATGTTCGATTCCACCATTCGCTCCATCATTCCCTCCAGCAGTCGACACAACCATCTCCAGACCATTCTGCAGGGGCTGTCTGTGGAAACGGCCGGTGGAAAAACCGACATGGTGGCAGTCCTGCGGCGAGCCGCCGAAGCGATGGCTCATCGCAGCATTGTCATTCTGATCAGCGACCTGTTCTGCGATCGGGAAACGCTGTTTCGCGGACTGCAGCTGCTGCGGCAGAGAAAACACGAAGTCATGATCCTGCATACAATGGACGCACAGGAACTGAATTTCGACTACTCCGGCTCGTGTCGGTTTGAAGGGCTGGAGGACGCCGGAAAACTCACCTGTGATCCCGCCGCGCTGAGAACCGGGTATCTGAATGCACTGAAGGAGTTTCTGGATACGATTCGACGGCGCTGTGCAGGAAGTCTGATTGACTACCGACTGACACGCACGGACGAAAACATGGGAGCCGTTCTTTCCGATCTGTTGAATTTTCGAATGGGAATGAAAGGAGCCTGACCGCACAGGTGCACTGGAACTGTGCGTTGCTGAGGTTTCGGAGTTGATCGATGTCATGGCTGTCGCAGTATTTTCTGAATCCCGGTTTTGTCTTGCCGGGTGCTGCGCTGGCATCTCTCCCGGTCATCATTCACCTGCTCAGCAGACTGCGGTACAAACGCGTTCGGTTTGCCGCGATGGAGTTCCTGCTGCAGAGCGATGAACTTAACCGACGCCGACTTGTGTTTGAGCAGCTCCTGCTCCTTCTCCTTCGAGTCATGGCAGTCGTGCTGATTATGTTCCTGATCGCTCGCCTTGTTCTCGATCCTTCCGGAATGCTGCTGCTGCGTGGAGCATCGACTCATCATGTGCTCATCCTGGATGACTCACTGTCCATGAGACAACAGGAAGCGGACCGAAGTGTTTTCCAGAAGGCTATCGAAACGCTGGAATCTATGCTGTCTCAGGGTCGCGGAACTCGTGGAGCAGTTCGGGTCAGCATTCTGACGACGACGGACCCGCAACGACCAATCATCACTGACCGCCAACTCGATTCAGCACTGGTACAGGAGCTGACACCGGTTCTTCGAAACCAGACGTGTTCATGGACGGCCGCAACACCCGTTTCCGCTCTCAGAATCGCCGAAGAACTGCTCTCGGCCGATGAAGCGGTGGCTCCTCAGGTCCATGTTCTCACAGATCTGCGGCGCTGTGACTGGACCAATCAGCCGGAGATTCAGTCGGTCCTTCGAGCCTTCGAATCGATTGACGCACAGATCAATCTGGTCCGAGTCTCCGGCAATGTCCAGGAGAATTCTGCACTCCATTCGCTGACTTCAGATACCGCTGCCACGGCCGTGGGGGTTCCGTGGCGAATGAATCTGACATTTCGAAACTACGGCAACAGAGTCATCAGTGGTGCCCGGGCCGTGGTTCTGGTGGATAATAGTCCTCTGCCGGCCAGAGTGTTGCTGCCGGACGTTGAGACCGGAGGCGAAGAATCAGTCGCACACGATATTGTGTTCGAAACACCGGGACAGCACTCCATCGAAGTTCGTCTGGATGATGATTCCCTGACGGCAGACAACTCCCGATTCCTTGTCGTTGAAGTGACAGAGAAGCGATCTGTATTGATCGTGGATGACCAGGGACGACAGGAAGATGCCGGCTACGTCGCCGCTGCCCTTAGTGCTGACCCTGAATTGACCGGAATTTCGTGCGACATCCGAACATCGGACGTGCTGACATCGGTTCCACTGGAACAGTATGACTGCCTGTACCTTCTGAATGTCCGCGAACTGCCGGCTGATGCGACGCAGGCTCTTTCTCAATATGTCAGATCCGGTGGCGGCCTCGCCTGGTTTCCGGACGATCAGGCCAATACGACGTGGTATAACACTCATCTGGCAAGTGACACGGTTCGACTGTTTCCCGTTGCGCTGTCCGCAGTCGAAGCGGCAGAACAGATGACTGACGGAAAAGACTTTGTCACCCCCGTCTTCGAAAACCACCCCGTGTTTGCCGTCTATCTGATGCCCGACTCTCCGTTCCCGGAAACCGTGCGAGTCTCCAAGTGGTTTGGAAACACGGAATCTTCGCCTGACGACGCCCCGCGTCCGTCCGAATATCGAACGCTCATTCGCCTGAAAAACGGTCAGCCCGTCGCCTTTGAACACACACTCGGCAAAGGCCGGATCCTGACATTCCTGACGACCGCCGGACGTCGCTGGACAAACTGGCCCGTGGCACCCGCCGCGCCGGGCTATGTGGTCATGCACCTGTTGATCCATCAGTACCTGCAGCAGCCGGTCAGAAACGTCGAACAACGGGAGCTGGGGACACCCATCAGGCTTCAGTGGCCCGTCAGTGAGTTCACGGATGCAGTTGAAGTACAGCTTCCCGCCGACGAAACAAGTCAGCTCAAAGATACGTTCATTCGACTGCAGGCAACCGTCGTTGACGAATCAATCGAAAACTCCGGAACAGCACTGTCGCCCTCTGAACAGAATGAATCGGATAAGCCATCTGAACCGGCGAATTCAACCAACGAGACAATCCAGGGGGCACCGGAAGCGGCATCGGGTGATCACAGTGCATTGGCAGACACCGACCGAACTCAGCAGGAAGAGGCACTCGGCGTAACCATTTCGCAGGCCGATCGGCCTGGCATTTATCGAATTCGCCGATTCACACCGACCGGTGAGAATCGAGAACTGTGGATGTCGCTGAGCGTCCCGACGACGGAAAGCGACCTTTCCGTCGCTGACGACACCGAGATCCAGCAGCAGATTGGATCGCAGAACCTGCAGGTCATATCCGCAGAACGTGTCGGAGGTCTTGCGGCCAGTGATGCCGGTCGCGAACTGCGGTGGATCGTACTGAGCGTACTGATTGCCGTTCTGATTCTCGAACAACTGATGTCGCTGCGTCTGAGCTTTCATCCGGAGGTTCAGAAATGATGGACTCTCATTGGGTGTCTCTGGCTCAGATCGAGTCGTTTCAGACAACGGAACTGGACTTCCCGGAAACCACCACCGGAATTCTGCTGCTCATCAGCGGACTGCTGGTGCTGTTCGGCCTGACAGCCCGAACTTCACTGCGCGATACACGCTTTCTCCCGGCGGCATGGCGAGTGACTCTGCTGATACTGCGCTGTGCAGTTCTGACGGGTTTGATGGTCGTGCTGCTCAATCCTCGACATCGAACACAAACCACTCAGGTTCAGCCTTCCCGCGTTGGAATTCTGATCGACACGTCACTGTCGATGGCGTTTCCACCGTCTGACGATGTCACAACAGGCGAGAACTCAGAAACCAGATCAGATGTGGTCATCAAAGATCTGGTTGAATCCGGAATGCTGAAATCACTGAGTCGTGATCACAACATTTCGATTTACACCTTTGATTCGCAGCTTCATGGCCCGGACGCGCTGATCAGTGACGGTGAAACGACTTTTGTCAACCATGATGATCAATCTCCCGGAAACAATGCGGAGGCTGGTTCAGAGAGTTCAGCAGCAAGAATCGATCTGGCAGAAGACTCTGAAATCGGCGAACAACAGCAGTTGAACCGCTGGCGCGAACTGCTCCAGCCGCGCGGGGCGGAGTCCAGAACCGGGGAAACGCTGCATCAGCTGATCGGCCAGCTGGCCGGACGAACACTTTCCGGAATCGTGCTGGTTTCTGACGGACGATCGAATGCCGGCCTGGATGTGGAAGCCGCGCGACTTCGGGCAGAACGCAGTGAAACTCGTTTGATTACTGTGGGAGTGGGCAGTGAGCAAACGCAGAGAAATCTCTGGATCGCGGGCATGCAGTCTCCAACAGATGTGCATCGAGGTGACCCGTTTGATATTTCGGTCCTGCTCCAGGGCGCTGGAGCGGATGAACTGGCGGGCTCTGTGAGGCTGTTCCAGCAGTCAGCGGGCGGCGATGGTTCCGACCGAAGAATTGTTGCGGAACAGCCTTTTGAACTTGCCACAGAAGGGCTTCCGACAGAAGTCACGTTCTCGCAACAGCTCGACGTTCCCGGAAAATACGAATACACGGCGGTGGCCGAACTGAAAGACCAGACCCACGTGGAACTTTCCACAGACGACAATCAGCGTCGTCGGGAAGTCGAAGTGACGGATCGAAAACTGAGGGTACTGCTGATCTCCAGCGGACCAATGCGGGATTACCAGTTCGTTCGCAATACTCTGTTCCGACACAGCGGTATCGAGTCGGACGTGTGGCTGCAGACGGTCAAGCCGGAGGAAGCAGAATTTGTTTCACAGGAAGCTGAGCATCTGCTGACCGAGTTTCCTCGCACGGAAGCTCAGCTTTTCGAATATGACGTCATTGTGGCATTCGATGCCGACTGGAGCCTGCTGACGTCCCAGCAGCAGGAGTTTCTGAATCGCTGGGTTGATGAACATTCCGGGGGAATCATCTTCGTCGCCGGCGAATTGTTTACCCCCGAAATCGCCCGTGATCCTGAGAAGTTCAAAGATATTACCGTGCTGTATCCGGTCATTCTTAATCGAATGCTGCCGGAACTGCGGATCACACAACGGTCAGATCGCCCGTGGCCCATCACACTGACGCCGGAAGGCCGGGCCAGTGAGTTTCTTAAGATTGCCGATGCTGCCGGCAATGCGGATGTCGATCTCTGGGAATCCTTCCCCGGTATTTATCGATCGTATCCTGTTCGAGACATTCGCGATGGTGCCGTCGTTCTGGCCGAGTACGGAAATCCCCGCGCTCGAACCCAGTCTGGTCAGCCGCCGTTGCTGACAAGTCAGTTCTACGGTCGCGGCCGCACCATGTTTCTGGGATCTGCGGAAACATGGCGTCTGCGTCAGATCAGTCCGGAGGGCCATCAGCGATTCTGGACCAGCCTGATCCGTGAAGCAGGGCAGGGAAGGCGCAGTCGTGGTCGAGTTCGAGGTTTGCTGCTGGTGGACAGGACCGAAACATCGCCAGGTCAGAGCGTGACTATTCGTGCTCAGCTTTACGACGCCCGAATGCAGCCACTGCAGCGGCCTTCGGTTCCCGTTTCCATCGTCGATACGGACGGTCGGCCGGTCAGCGTTCCCGATTCACTGCTGGCGGACAGTCGCCGCCCCGGCCAGTTTTCCGCATCCTTCCGCCCGTCCCGCCAGGGTTCGTACCGATTGACAGTTCCCGTTCCGGAATCCAGCGATGTTCTGCAGACCAATCTGGAAGTCGTTCTACCGAATCTTGAAGCCCTTGACCCGTCACTGAACACAGGTCTGCTCACATCATTGACAAAGAATACCGGGGGCGGATTTCTCAGGCTGAATGACGTCGCTGAGAAGCTGGCATCAATGCTTCCTGACCGCAGCCAGCCAGTCGTCGTCGATGAGCAACTGCGGACCTTGTGGGATCAATCCTGGATCATGTATCTGCTGGCCGGACTTTTGGCGGCCGAATGGGCACTGCGACGTGTCGTCAGGCTTTCGTGATACCGGAACAGACAATTCATGAAAGAAAACACTTCCAACACATTCCGCCGGCAAACCAGCCTGCCGCAGAACATCAGTGAACTGATGGCAACGCTGCGTGGGAGAATCCGACGCTACGGTGTGACGTCCGGACTCCTTCTGCTGATGATCGCGGCTTGCTGTACGTTCTGGCTGACCACCGGGATCGATTCCGGCTGGTTTGCCCTGCAGCGTCTGGAACTGCCGGGTGGTTTCCGCTTCATTTTGTTCGCGGCCATGGTCTGTGGAGCCATCTGGCTGATTGCAGGATTTGTTCTGCGTCCTTTGTTTCGCCGAACGGCGGATACAGAAATTGCGCTGCTGGTCGAACGGCAGTTCCCGGCGTTTCAGGATGGCCTGGTCACCGCAGTGGAATGCCGGAACGGCTATCCCGAATCAGGTCGGTTTGTCAGCGGCATGCTGCAGCGAACAGTTCAGTCGGCCAATGCACTGGCGGCATCGGTCAACGTCGACCGGATCTTCAACCTGTCCGATCTGAAGCTGAGAGGCTGGCTGGCCGGAATTCTCAGCCTGACGCTTGTCGCCAATGCTCTCGCACGACCGGGATCCATCGCTCGCTGGTGGGATGCCTTCGTGCTTCAGAAAGATGTGTACCACCTTCGAACAACCGATCTTGAGTTCTATGCAATCTCTCAGCCGGGTGACCGGCGGCGGCTGATTGATGTCCACGAGGCCGAGGCCGTGTATCTGCACCCGCGCGGCTCTGACTTCGAGATGGAGATGCGAGTCCCGGAGACGATGTCACCGACCAACCAGCCATGGATCGTGCCGGAGCGAGTTCGTGTCGACGTAATTCGCGCCGATGGCAGTCGCAGCCGGACGTATGTTTCATCAACCTCGGACCGCACATTTCGGTTCATTCTGACTCGCCTTCAGGAAGACGTCGAAATCGAAGCGCTGGCCGGTGATTTTCGAACGACAACTCCACTGACGATTCGAACAGTCGCTCCACCTGGAATCGACAGCGTGCAGGCAGACTGTCGCTTTCCTGAATACACGCACTGGAATGAAACGCGTCAGCCAGTCGTTCCGGTCCTGGGCAGCGAAGTATCGTTGCCCATCGGAACGGAATTCGTTCTGCAGGCCGTCAGCAGCAAGCCGCTGGCGGCGGTCGATATTCTGGCAGACAACTTTGAAATCGTCGGAAGTCGAACGGAATGCCGGATCCGATCTCGCACGGAAGCAGACGATCATCTGAACATCGACAATCCATTGATCTCTGCTGACGGCAGGACTATTCAGATTCGTTTCCGGCTGACAACAGCGGAAGCCGGTTCCGCCACCAGCCCGGAAACCGACACAACCACGAACAATCCCGTGCAGCCGCATTCATCAACAATCGTCCCTTTGCCCTCAAACAGTCTGCTGCGGTTTGTGCTGCACGACGAAGATGATGTTCGAATGACGATGCCGGAATCACTTCGCATTCTGGGAACTGCCGACACACCACCGGTCATTTCCGTGCGAGCGGTCGGTGTTTCCAACGCCGTGACTCGCAGAGCCGTCATTCCGGTCGCAGGAAAGATCGTCGATGACTACGGTGTGGGGACTGCCGGGTTTCAGTTCATCGTGGATGACGAAAGCCAGTGGCGACCTCGACCGTTTCGAACAGCCAGTGCAAACGGAAGCCTGGAAGTTTCACTTGGCAACACGCAGGGTGATCAACCTGAAGTGTTTCATGTTCAACCGCTTGATCTCAGCGAAGGTCAGACTCTGGCGCTGGCAGTGGTGGCATCTGATGAATGTACGGTGCCCGCGACCAATACCACTCGTTCAGAACCACTGGTGTTTCGAATTGTCAGCAACGAAGAACTGCTGTCGCTCCTGTACACTCGGGAAATCGGGTTGCGGCAGCGGTTCGAATCAGTGATCTCGCAACTGGAACAGATTCGAGATGACCTGACATTCCACATCGAAGTTGCCGATCGACTTCAGGCAGCAGCAGATGCCGCGTCCAGTGAGGATCGTATCTCCCTGACCACCTGCGCCACCCGCAGCGGTGACAATCTGCGGCGGCAGACAAATGAACTGAATTCCATCACGGAAGGCTTCGAGGAAATCATTCAGCAACTCATTAACAACGCCATTCCGCCGCAGAAGCTTGCCGAAGATATGCAGTCCGACATCGTGCAGCCCCTGCGAGACCATGTCCTGAAACTCATCCCCAAAGCTGATCGGTCACTCAGCAGTTTTCGCGTTTCCTCGACGACAGGCAACGCGACACCGGAACAGGTCAAAGCTTCAATTCAGGACATCTCGGACCTCATTGCCGAACTGCAGAACGTTCTCGAAAAAGTTCGGGATATGGCGGAACTGCACGAAGCTCTCAGTGACTTAAAGAGCATTTTTGAGGAGCAGCTGCGAATTCTGGAGGAAACGAAGGCACTTTCAAAGAAACGTGCGATCGAGAAGCTCAAACTCCTCAATTAAGCTCTGGACACCCAGCCGTAAATCGACGGACAATACAAAAGCAGCACATGCGCTTACTCGACAGACCCAACATGACGATTCCGGGTCGGAGTGAGACCACAACCTGCTCTGGTGCTTTGCCCCGCAGGTTCTGTGTGGCGGCGGAAACACTGCCGTCAGGACAGGACAGATTCCCGGAATGACACGACCGATGAACGCGATACACCAAACCTGCCGTCCTCCGCTGATCCTGCTGTTGGCAGTCCTGTCGTTCCCAACTTCGGTTTTACTGATCGTCACGAATGCTGCTGCCGACGACCCGCCAAAGCCGGTGTCCCTGGATTCTCTGCACAATGACCAGCTGGCCGTCAGCGGCAGGTACTCTCGCTTTGAACGTCTGCTGGCACAGATGGCCGATATTCTGGCAGTGGAAGATCCGGAACGAGCCGAACTGATCCGCAGAGCCATCAGTAAAAGCCGCGAACTTCAGATTTCCGGCAACCTTGACAACATTGCAAAGCTGCTGGAACAGGAAAGCCTCGGTGATGCCATTGAAACTCAAAGATCGGTCTCCGAAGGTATCGGAACACTTCTGAAGCTGCTGCAGAGTGAAGATCGTCGCAGCTCCGTCGAAAAAGAACGCGAGCGACTCAACAACCTGCTGAAAGATGTCCACAACACAATCGCAGAACAGCGAGCCGCCCGGGCAGCAGCACAAAACTCGAAAGCCCCCTCCAGCGCGGCTCCCGCTCAGCAAAAAGCACTGAAGAGCACGGAAGAGATTCTCAGTGACGTGGAACAACACGACGAAAGCCGGCAGTCTTCGGAAGGTTCCCGGGACAGCTCCGAGGATGGCGACAGCTCTTCCCCACAAAAGCATTCGAACAGGTCAGATGGCGACGACAATTCCGAGGCACAAAAGAACGTCGATGAAGCTGACCCGTCTGAACAAAAATCAGAACAGGCCCCGGACGGCAAAGAATCTCAGAAAGATCCGTCGGAAAAAAAAGACGCCGGCAGGCCGTCTGAAAACAATCAAGGTCAGTCACCGCAGACAGAAGACGGACAGAAGGCAGACTCAAAGCAGAGTGATCCGCAATCAAAGCAGGAGAATTCTGAGCAAAAGGGTTCGTCGGAGAGTGAGTCCGGCAGCGATTCGCAGAAGAATCCTCAATCGTCCGGCACACCGCTGTCTGATCAGGAATCACCGAAAGAGGAGAAACAGACGCCCGGCCGAAAGCAGCTGGAAGATGCTCGCAACCTGATGATGGAAGCGCTGGAAGATCTGAAGAAACAGCAGCGAAAAGAGGCCACAGAAGCTCAGGATGATGCCATTGCAAAACTTCAGGAGGCCGTGGAAGAACTGGAAGAGCAGCTGCGGCAGCTCAGAGAAGAAGAGAAAGAGATGATTCTGGCGGCCCTGGAAGCCAGATTTCAGCGAATGCTGACTCGCCAGACTGCCATCTATGAAAATACGCTGACGCTGTCCGCCACTCCTCGCGAAAACTGGCTGGATAACGCCGTCACGCAGTGCAAGGAAATCAGTCAGCAGCAGGCCGACCTGGAACGAGAGTGCAGTTACACGACAGGGCTTCTTCGCGAAGATGGTACTTCCGTTTCCATCATTCTGGCGGTCGAGGATATTGAAACGGACATGGGGTCAGTGGCCGACCTGCTGCAGCAGACCAACGTCGGAAGCCTGACCCAAAGTCTGGAGACAGACATCATCGATTCCCTGAAGGAACTGATTGAAGCGACCCAGCGCGAAATGGAGGAAATGAAATCTGAACAGCGACAACAACAGCAGCAACAATCCGGAGATCAACGTAAGCCCCCTCTGGTCGAACTGGGTGCCGAAATCCGCATGCTGAAATCACTGCAGGTGCGTATCAATCGTCGCACCCAGCAGATTCATGAACTGCAACAGCAGCCGGCGGAAAAGAATTCGGATGTACTTGGCTCACAACTTCAGGAACTGGCCCATCGACAGGATCGGCTTCGTGAATCCGCTCGTGAGCTGGCCGACAGACTGCGAAAGCAACAATGAACCACACTTCCCGTACTTCACCTATTTTCCTCGAAAAATTCTGCAGCCGCCATTCGGCCTGGTTGCCGGTACTCTTCAGGATTCTGACTGTGGGATGGGTGCATCCTGCAGCCGAAGCCTCACAGGCAACACCGGCAGACCAGAATGCGGAACCTTCGTCCGGTAACGCTGTACACGAAACGGTTCAGTTCTCGAAACCGAATGTGGAACAGATTCGCGGCAGCGTGCTGGCATGGGCAGATGAGACTCAGTCGGATACGGAACTTCTCAATAACATCGCAAGCCAATGGCAGGATCTCGATCGGCTCTCGGCCGCGTCCGGGGAACAGCTTTTGGATTATGTTGTCAACTCGTTTGCCGTGGTCGACGGAGCCATCCGCCGCATGGTGCAGGAAACCAACGGCAGCGGTCCCGTTGAGGAAATCGTGTATGACGGCATCCGATCGAACTCCTTCTTTCGAAGTAATGTCCGACTGTTTCACGCGCGCTGGCTGGCTCAGCATCGATATTTCGATGAAGCGGTCTCCCTTCTGGAGGATCTCACCCCTGATGACGTTGTTGATCCCGCCAGTCTGTTTTTCTATCGCGCTGTCTGTCGAGCAGAACTGCTGCGGCGGACGGATGCGATGGATGATCTGACCCTGCTGCTGAATAATACGGTTGACGTTCCGGAGAGATTTCAGTTCGTGGGCCAAATGCTGCTGGATGAACTGCGGTCACAGGCTGATGATGGCCTGGATCATGTCTCAAGGCTGATGAAGGACGTTGAACGTCGCCTTGATCTTGGTCGTCCCGGACAAAAGACTCAGGATCAGGAGGAAGCCATCATCGCCGCCATTGATGAGCTGCTTGAGCAAATGGAAAAGCAGAACCAGCAACAGGGGGGGCAGGGCGGATCCGGATCACAACAGAATCAGGCCGGCAATCAGGGAGCAGACCAGAGCCAAATCAAAGGTGCTGCCGGCGATGGCGAAGCTGACCACAAAGAACTTAAAGAAACCGGCAAATGGGGAATGCTGGATGACAAGGCTGAAGCCAAGGCCAGAGAACTCATCCAACAACAGTTTCCGCCCAATTTTCTGGACCAGATCGGGCGTTACACCCGAAAACTGGCCGAACAAAAGAAGTGACGGTCACCCTGCGGCAAATCGGAAGCGGCTGTTCCGGCGAATCATGAGTCGTTCTGAAAAGACTCCGGCGACTGCATCGTTTACGACGTCTCGGGATGTCGGGACAATTCTCTGAGATCCCTTTCGAGTCAGCAGTGGCCGTCGTTACATTACAGGTCGGCATGCCGCCCAGCCCGTCGATCCAACAGACCTCGATTCTGCGATTCGAAGCAGACAGTTCGTCAGAAGGACATTCGTCAACCGGAGACGCAAAGGCAGGCATACACATCGCGGTAAAGGTTGATGGTTGAATTTGCGGTCGGACTGGCGGTCAATTCAACAGGTTTCCAAAACAAGGCATGGTCAAATGCTGTTGTTCGTGAGATTTCTTGCAGTCGCCGTCTCACTCCAATCTGGAGTTGAAGTCACGACGCTCGACGGGCAATCCTTTCAGGCAGAACTGAAACGAATCACTCCGGAGTCCGCGGAATTTCTGCAAAGCGGAGACGATCCGCCCAGGGCTGTTCCGCTGGAACAGGTCATGACACTGTCCAGGATGGCGACAACAGACACCGCACCGGATCCGGCAAACAGTATTCTCGTGATGCTGACAGACGGGGCTGAAATCTCAGGAACGGAATTTACAGCCACAGCCACAACCTCAACCATCAGCACAAAGTCACTGGGCGCACTGGACATCAACCGATTGGCTGTGCGGGCCGTGCTGCTCAAGCCCGTTAACGAAGAATGGACGGGGCAATGGGAAGCCTTTCTGCAGCGAAAGGTAACGAAGGACATGCTGATCATCGAAAAGAGTGATGGAGGTGGACTGGATTTTCTTTCCGGCCTTGTGTCAGCAGTCAACAGCGATCAGATTCCGTTTCTGCTGGATGGTGATGAAATTCCGGTTCCAAGGGACCGAGTCACCGGAATCGTGTTTGCGTCATCGGACAACAAATCGCCGCTCAACGGCAGCATTCGGTTGAGCCTGACGGAAGGGACCGAGTTACGAGTCCGGAGCGTCACCGGAGATTCCGAAACCCTGAACGTCGTGACATCATGGGGCCAGACCGTATCCTGTCCATTGTCACTGACGACCGGCATAGATTTCAGCAGCAGTCGCGTTCACTTTCTGTCTGACCTGGAACCTGTCGCAGAAGAATACTTTGGTCTCGATCCACAGGGAAAAGAGTGGAGCCCGTTGTTCGACGATGATCTGAACACTCGCACGGGTCTGTCCAGTCTCTGGCGCATGTCCCGTGATGTGTTCGCCAACAGTGGGCGGCCGCCGCTGACGTTGCGAGGAAAGAGGTATCGCAAAGGACTCTGCATTTTCCCGAAAGCCCGTATTCAGTACGCACTTGACGGCAGGTACTCATCACTGAAAGCACTCGTCGGCGTTGACGATGAAGTTGCATTCAATCAGCAACGCGGCCAGCCGTCGTCAGCCGTCGAGCTGATTATGGAAGCCGATGGGCGAGAAATCTATCGCGCACTGATTCAGGCCACCGCGACGCCGACACCGATCGATCTGAGTCTGCGGGACGTCTCTACACTCTCGATTCTGGTCGATTTTGGCGACGGAAGCAGTGTCTGCGACTATCTGGATATCGTCGACGCACGAATGGTGGTCCGGAATGATTAGCTCACAGCCGACCTTCCGCAGTCAGACATACCAACCGGGCGACCTTCACGGTATCGGATTCCGTACATTGTCCGTCAGAATCATAGTCAGCGCGGTGCTGTTCTGCGTTAATCTGCATTCGGTCACAGCACAGTCGGACACCTCCGTTCGTCAGAAAGAAGCGGAGCGGATTGCCGTCATTCAAAAAATCGCACCGACTGTGGTCTGTGTCATGCCGGCCAGTGGCGAAGGTGGTGGATCCGGCGTCCTGATATCCGCGGATGGTTATGCGATTTCAAATTATCACGTCACGTCCGGCTCCGGCAACTTTATGAAGTGCGGCCTGAATGACGGCCGACTTTACGATGCAGTCATCGTGGGCATTGATCCGACCGGTGACGTGGCACTCATCAAGCTTCTGGGAAGGGACGATTTCCCGTGCTGCGTTCCTGGCGACAGCAACAATGTGGCGGTTGGTGATGAAGTGCTGGCCCTGGGAGATCCATTTCTTCTGGCCGCCGATTTTACTCCAACAACGACTTTTGGAATTGTCAGCGGCGTCCATCGCTACCAGTATCCGGCGGGCACATTTCTGGAATACACCGACTGCATCCAGATCGATGCATCCATCAATCCCGGAAACTCAGGTGGGCCGCTTTTTGACATTCGGGGCCGATGGATCGGAATCAACGGTCGAGCATCCTTTGAAAAGCGAGGCCGCATCAATTCGGGAGCGGCCTATGCAATCTCGGTGAATCAGGTCCTGCTGTTTGTGGAGCACCTGAAATCGGGGCGGATCGTGGATCACGCCCGGCCCGACTTTACGGTCACCACGTCTGATGGAATTGCGACAATCGATCAGGTCTCCGAAATCTCTGAAGCCTGGCGCCGAGGCCTGCGTTCCGGTGACGAACTCGTCAGTTTCGGAGGGCGCAGCGTGAATTCTGCAAATGAATTCAAAAACATTCTGGGGATCTATCCGGAAGGTATTCGAGTCCCCTTCAGCTACCGAAACAAGACCGGTGTGCACCATGCGACACTGAGACTGGGGCCTCTGCATGGCTTTCAGAAAGCCCCGGAGCTGCCGGGAGAACATGAGGTTCCACCGGATGAAGATCCGGACCAGCCGGAAGAATCCCGCAGCAACCCGGTGCCGGAAGAACATGCCCATCTGTTTGAACAGAAAGATGGCTACACTAACTTCTATTTCAACCGAATTCGGCAGGAGGAACTTCTGCGTGCTCTGAAGGAACAACTCACTGGCAGTGGTGAAATCGGTGAAACATGGGTCGGCCGAATTGCCGCGCCAGTTTCCGGTCAGCAGCAGGCAGGTGAACTGGTGATCGGACCTGCGGGCGCGGGACTTCAGATCCTCAACCGGCCCCCTGCGTATCAACCGTGGGATGACGTCGATCCTGAAAACGAACTGCCGGAATTCCATGGTCTTCTGGCGGCCTCGCTGCTGTGGCATCGAATGTTTCAGAACGATCCGGCTTCGTTTTCACGCGTTGAATACCGCGGGACCGAGATTCTGTTGCCGTCCGGAGAAGAAGTCATCACGTTACTGATTGAAGACGGCACGCTGACGGCTCGATGGTACTTCCAAACGAACTCTCCGTTGCCGGTGGGAGTTGATGTGACAATTCAGGCCGGTACTGATGAAGGACGGATACGGTTTTCGAACTGGGTAACCGGACAACATGTTCCGTGGCCGGAAAGACTGGGTGTCGTGAACAACCAAACTGAACAGATCAGCTGGCTTCAATTGGACCGATTCGAAACCAAAGATCGCGCTGATAAAAATAATGGCCGATGAACGTGCACCGAACTGCTGCGACTGTCGGCAGAAACAGGCGCGATCTCTGCACAGAAAGACCCGTGTCACAGGCATGATTCGACATCACGCGAACTGCAGTCTCCGCCTTTTTCTGACCATCGGAATCGTGATTCTGATTGGATTGCCGCTGACTGTCCGCGCTGACATCCGCACGACCATCGACCGAGGTCAGTCTGTCGTCGTCAAGCTTTTTGGCGCCGGAGTCGGGACTCTGGATTCGTACGGATCCGGGGTTCTGGTGTCGGCGGATGGACATGTCGTCACGGTCTGGAACCACCTGGTCAATACGGGATTTCTGACGGCCGTGACAGCAGACGGACGGCGTTTCAGTGTCGATGTCCTTGGCACAAACGCAGACCTGGACCTTGCCGTTCTGAAGCTGAAATGTGGCGAAGATGACCAGTTTGCTTTTGTTGACTATCAGACAGAGGCAAGGGCGGAGACCGGTGAATCAGTCCTGGCATTCAGCAACATGTTTCACGTCGCCACCGGCAGTGAACCGGTTTCGGTGGTTCACGGAGTCATTGCCTGCGAAACCGTTCTGGACGCAGGGCTTGGACGCTGGGAGTTTCCGGTCAAGTCACCCGTCTACCTGATCGACGCAATCACAAATAACTCCGGTGCTGCGGGGGGGCTCCTCACGAATTCAGAGGGAATCCCCGTGGGATTGCTCGGCCGTGAAATTCGGCATCGAGAAACCGATATGTGGGTCAATTACGCCGTTCCCTGGACCAGCCTTCGTCCGGCCATTTCCGCTGCCCTCAGTGGACGCCGTCCGCCTTCAACGACAGACTCAGATTCAGAACGAACGGCCATCTCGGATCGAGACCTGACGGGACGCTTCGGCCTGACCTTGCTTCCGGAAGTCGTCCCAAACACTCCGGCCTTCGTGGACCGTATTATCGAAGGCTCGTCGGCTGACACCGCTGGCCTTAAGCGAGGAGACCTGATTCTGATGGTCAACGAACGTGTCGTGCGTTCTGCAAGGGATTTCCGCATCGAGTTGAACGGCTTTCGCCGAAACCAGCAGATTTCGATTACCGTTAACCGCAACGAAGTACTGCAAACCTTTTCGCTGCGTGTTCCGTGAAGCCGGCAGTGAAGACCGGGGGCTTCGGATCTGCCCTTTTGGTTCTTCGCGCGTCTGCGAAAATGATCAGCAACATGCAGATCAGATCTTCTCAGCGGCTTCCAGCTGGAATTCAATCGGCACCCACTGAACCTGCAGAGGACTTCCCGGTGGAAGAGCGTTCTGTAGTTCAGCAGATTCGAACAACAGTGGTTCAGCAACGTTTTCCTGAGGATAACGTCGCCTCACAATGCCAAACGCCGACTTGACTACTTCCACAGGCGTATCTGAAACGGTGGTTGCCATCGTCCTGCCGACAAGATGTCCCACCAGCGCGAATCCACCGCTGATCGCCTGATTCTGCCCGACGTCGATGAAACCGGTCAGACTCTGGCCAACACGAGCACCGTAGGCCGGATAGAGGACCAGATAAGACTCCCTCTGCAGCCTGCGGTCTCCGATTTCCTGAGCCCACGCAACAACTTCGCGAGTCGCAGGTGTATCGACCCACAGTGGACTGCCCGGCAGATACATTGCCGCACCATAGAGTCCCGG
This sequence comes from Planctomycetaceae bacterium, assembly GCA_020426485.1. GTDB lineage: Bacteria > Planctomycetota > Planctomycetia > Planctomycetales > Planctomycetaceae > JAGQPY01. Next base: position 1,553 of record JAGQPY010000002.1, on the reverse strand, counting down.
AAACGCAGCATCGGTGGCCTGACGTGCATGAACACCTTCTCGCAATGCCAGTGACGCACGATCAGAATACAGGTGAATGGTTCGAGTAAACGGATTATATTCATCGCTTCCAACAACTCGCCCCGGCAGGACGGTGTACTTTGCCACAGCCAGCGTTCCGAATGTGTATCTCCAGCCGGCATGGATGGAATCGTTGGCAATGAGGCGTTTCCATTCGCCGACCGGATCGTACTGATTAACACGCACCTTGACGTCGCTCAGTCCGTTTTCCTCAAGGTAGCGCTGGACGGCCGCTTCCGTTTCCCTGGACACAGAGTGACTGTCCACTTTGGTATTCCACAACAGAATCTTTGATGGAATACCAACAACCCAGCCGGCACCGTCGAGTATCAGTGAACGCCGACCGTGCTCGACACCGCCATCCAGATTCGAGAAGGCAGAATGCCGATTCGATTCTTTATTACCATGTTCGCTGCAGCCTTCTCCGCACGAATCATTGTTTGAAATCCCGGAGCAGGCAGGTTCACCGCAGGAAAAGGATGCGCGTTCACCACATTCGTCAACGCAGCCGCTGCCGGCTTTCATACCGAAGTGCGATACCGAACAACCGGTGAACGGGAGGAGAGCAAGCAGAACCGGCAAACAGGATGTCAGCATTCGGGCCATGAGATTTCCTTCGTTGACGTAAAGACTTCCTGACTCACTTCCTCAGAGCACGACGATCGGGGACATCAGAAACAGGCTTCGGAACTTCGACGTGCCCATGCCCTGAGTGTCGTTGTCAGGTGGAAAGAGACATTGTCGAGGCCCATCGATCAACGTCTCACAGCGGTGCGGATGCCTGACGTCCGGCGGTTCAAAATGAGAGAGCCCGCTTGTGCATCCGAACAACAGCAAAGATTATCGATGCGTGCCGACAGAAAGTGCAGCTTCGAGCCGTGTCGCTGATTGACTGGCAGAACAGACGTGATGATCACGACCACACCATGCAGACCATCCGACACAGCCTATTCATGGAAATGCAGCTGGCCCTGAGGAAAGCGCAAGAAAAGCCATTGCATCAGAGCCCGCGGCACTTTTGAGCACATCACAAAGGCCGTCCGGCGGACGAATTGCGCCGCAGGACGTCCGTGCGATCGCTGCGGTCTCGAATCGAAACTTCGGCAGATCATGCATCAACCCGCGGCTCGTCGGCAGAAGACCGCGTTCTGCCGTCATCAAACGTAACGAGGGCTTTGTCCAATGCCAAGCTGCGCCCTCGAAGTGCGCACGTTGTTCTGTCAGATTCCAACCCGCCTTTTCCCAAACGACGCAGGCGATGCCTGACGGAATCCGAAACCAATTCAGTTTGGCTCAATCGGAACAAACATCAGGCGTTTCGCTTCGAACGCATTTTCTTCAGCTTCGCGAGCCAGTCGCTGAAATTCCTGCTGGCTTCGCAGTGGTGCATCATTGCCGGGATCAAGACGACTGTAGCTGCCATCACTGTTCATGCGGCGCGCCTTCACATTATCCCGAAAACAAACCTGCAGGATATTCATCGCCTTCCGTTT
>JAGQPY010000029.1 GCA_020426485.1 Planctomycetaceae bacterium | reverse complement strand
GAGATCATTCTTCCAGTTCAATGTTCCAGTAGGCGTCGCTGATAAACCGAGACCAGCTTTCCAGTCGAAGCCCGTGCCGTGCATAAGACGGGTTCCAGACCGGTCGCACGGGCGTCTTCTTCAGCGGCATACCGGCTCGCTCCGGAGTTCGATTCGCCTTGCGATGATTGCACTCCACACATGCCAGCACGCAGTTCGCCCAGGTGGACGTTCCACCCTGTGACCGTGGCACAACGTGGTCGATCGTCAGCTCTTCGCTGCCGGGTCGGCAACCACAATACTGACACGTGAAGTTGTCTCGCTTGAAGACATTTCGACGACTGAAGGCCACCACGTTGGCAGGCATGCGGTCATAGCGAGTCAGCGCGACGACTTCCGGAACTCGCATGCGAAGCCACTGCGTCTGAATGCAGTCTTCGCCATCTTCGGGTTCCAGCAGAGTCCAGTCTTCCCAGCTATACTGCTGAAAATCGACAGGGTCGACAATTCGAGCGGATTCATTCCATACCTTGACCAGCGATCGCGAAACGGTGGCAACGCCAACCGGCTGCCAGCTGCGATTCAGCACTAAGGTAGGTCTTTGTAGAACTGATGTTGCCACCGGTAAATGTTCCTCCCGCTGCTTCATCTTTCGTACGTTGATTCTGATCTTCTCGCTGGAACAGGAGAAGCCTCAGTCGATGCACCTGCCGACTAATAATACGCAGGCTGACTGCATCAGGGGAACCGAACCCCTGAATCAGATGTGAGGGCCTCGTGGTTCACATCGTCGCAGAAAAGCGACTGTGAACCATTCCGTCCTGAAGTCTTCATCAGGAATTCATGCTTCAGAAAGACGCAAGTCATTGAGCCGGAACGGGATACAGGCTGCTGCCCCTTTTCATTTCCCGGCAGTGCCCTTAATGCCCGACGCGATCGAATTTCGTCTGTAAAGAATCTCAGCGGTCTGCTGGCTGACACATCTTTCTGACAGGACAGACGATCTGTCGTCAAGGTTCGACCTCGTATTGGTACAGCAGACCGTGGACAGTCCGGCGTGACCCCTTCTGATGAGTCGGGGTCTGAAGTGAGTCCGATGGTTGTGGTTTGTGGGCGCTGCAAATGGCGGAAACTGTCGCGTGCAGATCATCGCTGCGACAAACAATCGCCGATTTCCGTCCCGCGCAGACGGATTTTTGCGGCGGAAAACCGGGGTCGATCTGAATTCTGTGGCTGTGTTAATCTTCCCGCTGGAAACGTCTTGTCGCCGACAGGACCGGAATCAGGTTGTCGACGGCCGATGCGAACAATGTTTGAGTCTCAGCACTTCAACAACGCCTCCAAGTCACTTCCACGTCAAATTGTCTGCCGCGCCCGCCGGTCAACGGGCCAGGTTCCTGTGAGGAGATTTCAGGTGCACCAAATCTCAATCCGACTGCTCCGTCTGTCCCTGTTCGGCGTCATTCTGACAAGCCAAACTCTGGGGGCCGCTGTCGACGAACAGGCGGCTGACACATCGACCTTTGCTGCGGCATCGGAACAACGGACCGACGCTGAATCTTCCGGCGATGGTCAGACCTCGAAGTCCTCATCAGAAAGTTGTTCGCCGCGATATCTGCTGAGATACAACCTGTCGGACGGTGACGAATTGCGGTATCTCAGTGAACAGACCGTTCATCAGAAAGCACTGGCTCCGGCCGGTCAGAAGACGGACACGACTCGAGTCAAACAGAAAAGACTATTTCGCGTCAGTGAATCGGACGGGATGACGTCGAAAGTGTCCATGCAGTTCGAGCACGTTCACATGGAGATTCAGTCCGATGACAAAGAGCCGGAAGTCTTTGATTCCACGATGCCCCGCAAAGAAATCCCGGAGAAGTTTCGAGGGATTGCCGGAAGTCTGAAAGGAGCCGCGCCGGTCTTCGTGACTCGGAATGATGGAACACCTGTCGACGAAGACGGCACAGAGTCTGTCCCGGAAGGAGGTCAGGCGAGTTTCATGATGCCTTTGCCGGCTGAAGAAATCGCAGTGGGTGACTCATGGAAGGTGTTTATTCCGGTGAAGGTTCGAGTGGCCGAAGGTGTGATGCAGGAAATACGACTTCTGCGCACATTTAAACTGAAAGCTGTTGAAGACGACGTGGCATCCATCTCGTTTTCCACCTCCGTGGTGACGCCCGTGAAATCACCGGCCGTGAAAGCTCAGCTGCTTCAGGCGACACCTTCGGGACAAGTTGATTTTAACGTCGCTCGCGGTTTGGTGGAGCGACGGGAAATGAAGTTCGACACAACGGTTCTGGGCGCGCTGGGGCCGAACACCATGCTGACGGCCACCGGGAAAACCGTTGAAACTCTTGTGTCAGACGAAGCCGAAGCCGCAGTTTCCAATCGATAGTCTTTCGAATCGCGCCGGAATGAGCCGGGGCCTGCGTTCGAGCGGCTGCGTCTTTACGGGCCACTGCCTTCTCGGAATGGTCAGCTGCTGGCGCTGCGGTAATAGTTGAGCGACCAGCGGAAAACACCACGAGCCAGCATGAGCCCGGCAATGGCTGAAAGCATGGCAATGCCGGCCCAGTGGCGCTGGTCCAGAGTATTCACGATGATTCGGGCCGGGACGGTGACCACCAGCAGAATCGGGACGATGTAACTGAAGCCGAACTGGATCATTTCTCCGGCTTCAAATCGATTTGCGTCGCGACCGTCGTAGATGCTGCGCGGGTATCTGGCAAAGACTGTGATATAAAACCAGAAGTCGTAGAGCCCCTGATTACGTCCCAGAAAAATGCTGGTACACGCCGTCACAATCATCAATGAATAGAAGAACGAAACGCCAACGCCGATGTACAGCAGATAAGTGGTCAGTTGGGCAACCGAAATTGGTTCCCCGATTCTCATCAGAGACCTGATGAGAAGTCCCGCAGCCAGCAATACCTGACTGAGCATCGCCAGATTGATGCGTTCCAGGGACGCAAGAAACTGGCTGTCGATCGGCTTCACCAGAACGAAGTCCAGTCGACCGGTGCGGATCTGTTCGCTGAGATTGGCGCAGTTGGGCATAAAGAACGTTTCCACAATGCCGTTAATCAGCATGCCCGTGGCCATGAAAGCGAAGTATTGATCGCGAGTCCACCCGTTAATCATCGGGACGCGCTCGAAAATGATCTCGAACATCGCGATCTGAGCAAAGAACCAGAAGATGCGAGTGACCACCTGAATCAGAAAATTAGCCTGAAAGGTCATCTCCCGGATCAGTGAATTCCGCAGAAAAGTAATGAACACTCGCAGGTAGTACACTTGGATCGGCTTTGAGGTTAATGCAGAAAATCTGCTCGACTTGAAGACTGAATCCTGACGTGTGTTTTCAGTCCCCGTTCGAGGAAAAAGGAACTCAGTCTTCGGCAGGAGTGACCTTGATTCGCTGATCCAGCCGAGAGGCTTTCATCATCGAAACCACATCCTGCGACGCCTGGGACAATTCGATCTGCAGGCCGGTTGTTGTCAGGCCCGCAAGTACGCCGACAACGCTTCCCGGCAAGTAGGGAATGGCACTGCAGTCGACAACCAATGACGTACAACTGTTGAAGGCGAGGAACTCTTTCAACTCGGATTTAAGCTGGGGACCGAGAGTGGAATCGCCACTGATCGTGTTTGAAAATGCGATGACGCATCGTTCCCCCGCTTCCTGAACGCTGAAGTATTGGTAGTTTTCAGAATCTGCCATCTGTTTCACACCTTCATCGAGTCTTTTGTTCTCGACGACTCAAACCAGGAATGATTTCGCTTCGGCCTCGTGCCTTCTCTGGCTTGACTTACCCAGGCTCGGTGCCAGTTAATTGAGCAGAATGCTGTTCCACTATGCATCTGCCGGACGAGGGGACCAAATTGTGAACTGAGGATTGTCGGAGCTGCCACATCCCGGCGGAATACGGGTTCAGAGGCGATCTGAAACAGGGGTCTGCCCAACTCCGCGAAGAGTTTTTTCTACGTTTAACCCCGTGGCTGCCAGGCGAGGTATTCCGAAAACCGGTATCGCCTCCCCTGCGGGTCGGTTTAAACGAACTGTGTTTTCCCAAATGAAAACTCTTCACGGAGTTGGGCAGACCCTCGTTTCAGGATGCCTCTCGGTCTAATTCTTTGCTACTCGTTCCGAAACCGCTGCGGACGCGTAGAAGCTCAAAAAACCTGAGGACAAACCTTTAATCCGTCAGCGTTCTCCTTGCATGTCCTTCCTGCCGGAGCATAGCGGTTTTCCTGAGCCAGTTCCTCCGGAATCAGGTCGGCTTCAGAGTTAATTCCTGCAGGATAGAGTCGTCTTCGGGACATTTTTGCAGAGGGATACCATCGCAGAGAGCGAACCAGTCTCGATCAGAAATTCCCGGAGTTGCTGAGACTGGTTCGAAGACGAATCAAAACCCGATTTCGATGTGGTTGCCTCTTTGCTGCTGCTGAGAGACTGCGTTTGTGTGCTTTCCCAGAGCCGCCGACAAAACCGGGACTGGTTCCCACAACGAGTCAGAAACCCTGTGCGATATCGTGTGAAATACTTGTCGGGATGGGGGCCTGTCCCGGTTTTATCAGGGCGTCTTCGATGTTTCCGTCTGAACAGCCAGCCTCGATGATCCGGCGGAAACCCTCATGTTCACTGTTAAACAGAACCAACGCTGGTTATAACGTAAAGGCAGAGATCGCCAAGAATCACTGGTTAATCGGGGCATATTTCAGAGAATCAGGGTCAGTAATGAGTCTGAGTTTCATTACAAATTCAGAGCTCTCTGGTCTTCTCTTACCCGCCCTTCCCACACACAACATCCTTCCTTCGGCGACGGACGGTCACGGTTTCCTGTTCCGGGTTGGATTCCGGTTTTGGCAGGCCGCCGTTACCCCTGGCACTCGATTTGCAAAGTTCCCGGAGGTTCGCTGTCCCATGGTAGAACCTGACTTCTACACAAGACTTTGTTTACGCAGCTGTTCGATCGATCAGTTGTGAGGTTTCAAATCTCGGTTGTTTGCAGCAGCGCTCTGCCTCATCATGGGCTCGTATTGTCATTTATGTTGGCATTCGGCCAGCCCGGTGTTTCCTTTTCCCTCCTGTTTCTCCGTCTCCCAAATCACAGCAAAAAGGACCGTCGTTATGAAGAACAAAAAGGGTTTTACACTGATTGAGCTGCTGGTGGTGATCGCGATCATTGCCATTCTCATCGCTTTGCTTCTGCCGGCTGTGCAGCAGGCACGGGAAGCCGCTCGTCGGACTCAGTGCAAGAACAACCTGAAGCAGATCGGAATCGCGCTGCACAACTATCTGGACACGCACTCTACATTCCCGATGGGATCGTACAACCTGAACAATGGTGTCTGGCCGACAACGGGGACCAACTGGCGAACATTGATTCTGCCCATGATTGATCAGGCTCCTCTGTACAATCAGTTGTGTTTCGAAGCGAACTGCAGCTTCATGGCAGGTGGAGCGGCAGGTGCCAATGCTCTGAAGGGGAATGAGGTTCTGAAGGGTCTCGTGATCAATGGGTATCTCTGTCCATCGTCGATCATTGACCCGCTTGAGAACTCAGCCGGAGTTGTTCACAACAACCAGCAGGGTGTCATGAGCATTCAATACACTGGAATTGCCGGAGCTGCTCGGCCGGTGCCAGGGATCGATCCGAACTTCGGAACGTTCGACTGTGGCCACGGGTGGTCCTGCAACAACGGCATGCTGGTTCCCAACGAAATTGTGAAGATTGCCAAGTGCGTTGATGGCACATCGAACACCCTGATTGTCGCGGAACAGTCCGCTCTGGTTGCCGGTCGGCACCGATCGTCCAACTACTACGGTGGCTGGTTTGGTACACGGCATCCCAGAACGGTGCTCAGCGGCAGTTGTGGAGACCTTTGGCAGACCGGAACAACCTGCGTTCGATTTCCTCCCAATTCGCAGATCGTACAGACGGGGGCGACGGAGCAGATGTACCGCAACAACACGGTCATCAATTCACAACACGAAGGTGGTGTGCAGGTGACCCTGACTGACGGCAGTGTGCGGTTCATTTCAGAGAACGTCGACTTCACGACTCTGAAGAAGCTGGCCTGTCGTCAGGATGGATTGCCTATCGGAGAGTTTTAGGCTTGCGTCTGCTGACAAGGCGTCTGGAAAACCATTGAAACGGCCACGGAGGGTGGTGTGTTCTTCGTACATTCAAAAGCAGTAGTCGCTGTTGAATCAAAAGAACGCATCCTCCCGATGGCCGGGTTTCAGTCAACCGTTGAAAGTGTTAAGTCTCCGGTTCCGCGGGAGTCGGGACGGTCATTGAGAACCGGACGGCCTGTTTGACAGCTTACTATGCACAGACCTGACCGAATGTTCAGCGGTCATCGGCCATGCCTGCTGACTGCGAGAGGGTTCCTGAATTAACCGACGGCAAGGTGCACCAGCGGCACCTGTCATCTCAGTTGAATAAACCATCGGGGCTCGTCGGCGAAATGAACCATCGAATTGCCCAGACTGCAGATCCCGTCCATCGCCTGGACATGATCTCTGTTCTTTTTGCTCTGTGAAAAAAGCCGGCACTCTTTCACAGTTCACCTTCTATGAAATCTTCCTGATTGGAACCGACCACCATGATGTTCAAAAGCAATCGCTTTCGATCACACCAGCTTCTCACTGCGTTTGTATGCGGACTTCTGATTTCAGTGTGCGGGTGTTCTGAGCCTGCCAAGCCAACCGGGACTGTCAAAGGTACCGTGACTCTGGACGGCAAGCCGTATGCTGATGCAGCAGTCGTATTTCTGGATTTGAATACCGGCCAGGCAGCCAGCGTGAATATTTCCGACGGCGGTGCCTACGCGATTGATACTCCACTGTGGGTCGGCAAGTATCAGGTTTATCTCGCGCCCACACTGGTTGATGACGGGTCTGTGACGGAGGCCGCTCCTGTTTCGATCGACCAGTCAGTTCCCGACAAATACTGGAGCGAGTCCTCAACAGACATCGTTTGTGAACTGAAGGAAGGCGAGAACACGTTTACTGTTGAACTGAAGAAGTAAACACGTTCGACAGCACGTTCGATGTTGAATGGCGATGTTCGCCGTCAAAGTGCGGCGACATCGCGATCGGGCTGTTGGCCACCGCTGGCTCGTGCGAGGCCTGTGGTCGTCAGCTGTACCCGATGGTCAATCTTCGTCAACATCGCTGACTGTAATGCGTCGCTGTCTCAGACACCCGCTGCGTGGTCGTATCCGTCGGCAAACGTCAGTTGTGATTTTTGTCATCTGCAGGGCGTTTGGCCACTCACGGATCTGCTGAGAAGCCGTTCCGGTAAAACGGGCAGGGGTGATTCTGCAGGCAGACGGATGTGCTTCAAAGCGGCATTCCGACACGGGATCCTCTATTCTTTGCTGGATTTTTCCGCAAAGACTGTGGTATTCTTGCAGTCCCGCCTGAATCCACAGAAAGCCTCCCGCCGTGTTTCGAACTGCTTTGCAAATCACGCTCGTGGCGTACATCAGTGTCTGGACCATCTGCAGCAGTCAGGGTGCAGACAAGCGTCCGGATTCCGATGAACAGTTGCGGTTCTTTGAATCTCGCATTCGACCGGCACTGATTAAGCATTGTTACGAGTGCCACTCCGCAGATGCAGCGGAACCCGGCGGACGCCTTCGGCTGGATACTCGGGATGGACTGCTGTCCGGTGGAGAATCGGGTGCGGCCATCGTGCCCGGCGATGTCGACTCCAGTCTGCTGATGCATGCCGTGCGATACGACGGGCTGCAGATGCCGCCGGAACAGCCACTGCCGGAAGCTGTCATCAATGATTTTGCCGAATGGATTCGCCGCGGCGCGCATGATCCTCGGATGCCTCCAAAGGCTTCCGGTGCGCCTGACAAAGAACACCGCGAAGGAGAGCCGGATACTGCTGTCGAGCACTGGTCACTGCAGCCCGTCCGGTTGCCTGAGGTACCTTCAGTCGAAGACTCGTCGTGGTGTCGCAGTGAAATCGATCGTTTCATACTGGCGAAGCTGGAAACAGCAAAGTTCTCACCGGGTATTGATGCGGATGCTCGCACCTTGCTCCGAAGGTTGTCGTTTGACCTGATCGGACTGCCTCCCGGCCCGCAGGAGATACAGGAATTCGCAGCCGCGTATCAGCGGAATTCCGGCAGCGCCATTGAAACGGCTGTCGATGATCTGCTGGCTCGTCCACAGTTTGGTGAACGCTGGGGACGTCACTGGCTGGACGTCGCGCGGTATGGTGAATCAAACGGCAATGACGGTCTGGGACGGAACCCGACGTTTCCGCATGCGTGGCGATATCGGGATTATGTGATCGCTGCCCTGAACTCGGACATGCCGTACGACCGCTTCCTGAAGGAGCAGATCGCGGGCGATCTCATGTCGGCGGAATCGGATGAAGAACGCGACCGGTTGCTGGTAGCCACCGGGTTTCTGGCACTGGGAGCAAAGCCGGCCAAGGCCATGAACAATGATTTCGAAATGGATATTGTGGCCGATCAGCTGGATGTGATCGGGCGAGGAATCATGGGGTTGAGTGTCGGTTGTGCTCGGTGTCACGATCACAAGTTCGATCCGATTCCCACGCGAGACTACTATGCCCTGGCGGGTATTTTCACCAGTTCAGAAACCATGTGGGGGCTGGCCGCCAATGAAGGCCTGACAGCTCCCACGACGCCGTTGCACGTTCTGAAAGCTGCTCCGCACATTAAACCGCCGGAAGGCTTTCTGGAGACCGTGCTGGTGCTGGAATCCAACACCGGCATTCCGAAAAAGATTCCCAAGCCGCCGTGGCCCGTCGGTACACCTTTGGCGATGGGCGTGCGCGATCGGAAGGAACCGGCGGACTGCAGGATTAACCTGAAAGGCGACTCCAAAAAGCTGGGAGAACCCGTGCCTCGAGGTTTTCTGTCCGCCTGTCGGTTGGAGTCTCAGGACGTCACTCCGGTGGACGCGCAGCAAAGCGGTCGACTGCAGCTGGCGGAATGGCTGACACGGGCCGATCACCCTCTGACAGCTCGGGTGATGGTGAATCGAATCTGGCAACAACTGTTTGGTGAAGGGATCGTTCGAACACCGGACGAGTTTGGCCTCCATGGAGAACGGCCTACTCACCCGGAACTCCTGGACTACCTTGCCGTGCGATTTATGGACGATGGCTGGTCCATCAAGCGGCTCATTCGGCAGATCGTTCTCAGCCGCACATATCAACTCAGCAGTCGTCCCAATAAGGCTCAGCGTGATTCGGACGTCACGGAACTGGAGGATCATCTGGCCATTCATCGACGTCGTCGACTGGATGCGGAATCACTTCGAGACAGTATGCTGCAGGTCAGCGGACGGCTGGACCTGACACCGGGCGAAGGTTCTCTGGTGCGTCATCGAGACATCCTGGTGAATCTGGCGGGCAGCCTGCATGAAGATTCGCCTAAGCGGAGCGTGTATTTGTGCTACCTGAGAAGTTCTCCGCCGCCGGAACTGGCAGCATTTGACCTTCCCGAATTTACATCTGTAATCGGAAAGCGGGATATCAGCACCGTTCCGGCTCAGGCGCTGCATCTGTACAACAGTCCGTTCGTTATTGAACAGTCGTCGCAGCTTGCGAAACGCGTTCTCCAGCAGCACGCGTCTCAGGATGAACGGCTTCGTTTTCTGTGGTCTCAGGCATTCCAGCGATTTCCGGATGAGTCAGAAATTCGGGAGGCCGGGGAGTTCCTGAAATCAAATCAACAACACCAAAAGGCCGAAGAAGAACTCTGGCAGACGTTGTGTCATGCGATTCTGATGGCCAGTGAGTTTCGTTACGTCGACTGAAGATCCGTCGCCGGACGGGCGATCATCTACGGGGGCAGTCTTGTGGAGCAAGTTTTTGCCACGCAGATTTTCTTCTACCTGATGAACTCTTTTGATCTAACTAACGACATCCTGTTACCGTTCTGAGATCACCCTTTGGCCGGATTTCGGCCAATCTGCAGGAGACACCGGATGAACTATTCTCGTCGCTCAGTTCTACAAAATGCGTCCTGCGGATTCGGCTACCTTGCGTTTCAGGCACTCTGCGGTCTGAACACTGCTGCGGCAGATTCCGAAGTGACGGGTGCTTCTCCTGAAGGTCTGCAGGCACGACCGGCGTCAATGGCGGCTCGTGCGAAGCGAGTGATCTTTCTGTGCATGAGCGGCGGACCAGCTCAGATGGACACGTTTGACTACAAGCCACAGACAGGGAAGAAAAAGCATCCTGGTTCGGTGTTTCGATTCCGGCAGCATGGTGAGAGCGGATTGTGGATCTCAGAGTTGATGCCCGAAACCGCTCGGTGTGCGGATCACCTGTGTGTGATCAATGGGATGCATGCCGATACCGGAATTCATGCTCAGTCATTCCTGCAGCTGCACACCGGTGAACGTCTTCGGCCACGCCCCAGTCTTGGTTCATGGATCTGTTATGGCCTGGGAACAGAGAATCAGAATCTGCCCGGTTTCATCAGCCTGAACACTTCCAAGACCTCCATTTACTCCAGCAGTTTCCTGCCATCGATTTACAACGGAACCCCGATCGGAGTGAACGGCGAAGACATGTCGCAGGCGACGATTGCCAACATCAGTCGTCCCGACGGTGATCTGTCGCTGCGGCGTCGCCAGCTGGACTTCGTACAGCAGCTCAACCGGAGACATCTGGCAGAACGTTCCGGTGATCAGCGGCTGGAAGGCGTGATTGAATCCATGGAACTTGGATTCCGAATGCAGACTTCAGCTCCGGAACTGCTGGACCTGAGCACGGAAACTCAGGCGACATTGGATCGGTACCGAGTCGGTCAGCAGGGGGAATCCGTGGGCACGTGTCGCGCTTCCGATTTTGGTCGGCAGTGCCTGCTGGCTCGGCGCTTTGCAGAAGCCGGAGTCAGATTTATCGAAGTCAACCACGGCAGCTGGGATCAGCACAAAAATCATCGTCGGGATCTGCAGGCCAATTGTGCGGCCACGGATGCCCCAATCGCTGCGTTGCTGGAAGACCTGAATCAACGCGGCCTGCTGGAGGATACTCTGGTGGTCTGGGGCGGGGAATTCGGGCGTCCGGGACTGGTACCCGACGACGGTAAGGATGAAACCGGACACAACGAACGCGGCTTCACGTTCTGGCTGGCGGGGGGCGGAGTAAAAGGCGGTCACGTTCACGGAAAGACGGACGACACCGGCTCGCGAGCTGTGGAAGGCAAAGTCCACTTCCGTGATCTGCACGCGACAATTCTGCACCTGATGGGACTGCCCGCGAACGAACTGACATACTGGCATCAGGGCCGACATCATCGTCTGACGGGGCCGGAAGGCGGTCAGGTGGTGACGGATATCTTTGCGTGAAGAGTTACCGCTTCCGGTTGGTCCCTGACACTCAGCATGGTCCCTGACATTTGGCATGGTCAGGCAACTGCATCGGCCGGTGCTTTGAGGCTCCGCTTCAGTGCTGCTCGATTGCCGGAACAATCCCGCTTCCCAGTTCTCTGATCGTCTCCAGAAGTTCTGAAAGATCGTTTTCGGTGGTCAGGGGGTTCATCACGGTGGTTCGCAGAGCCGTCACACCGTCGATCGTGGTCTGCACGACGTAGAAGCGGCCGGATTGAATGATGGCCGCCCGGAGTTGTTTCTGATACAGGTTCTGTGCTTCCGGCGATGCGGTTCGAAGTCGATCGGGAAGATGCCGAAAGACAACAATGTTGGCTTCCGGAGTGTGCAGCGGTTCGAAGTCATCGGAGGCCGTCAGCCGGGCGTGCAGGAGTTCCGCCAGATGGAAGGTCCGGTCGACCAGATCTTCAAACAGCTGTTCTCCGTACAGGGACCAGAGCCCCCACAAACCGAAGCCCGTGGAACGCTTCGTGCATTCAAACGTACGAGTGCCGCTGTCGAATTCGGCATCCCCGGGCCGCGACGGATCAAACAGGTAGGGGGCGTCCTGTTGAAACGTCTGAAAGCTGCTGGCCTTGTCTCGATAGAGCACGGCTGCACACAAAGCCGGAACGAACAGCATCTTGTGAGCATCCCAGACGATACTGTCCGCTCGATCACAGCCTGACATCAGGTGCCGATGCCGACGACTCATCAGAGTCGCTCCGCCATGAGCCGCATCCACATGCAGCCAGACATTGTTGCGTTCGCACACGTCGGCAATCTGAGGTAACGGATCAAACGCGCCGATGGGCGTCGCGCACGAACAGGCGACGACGGCCATGATGGACTTCCCCCTGCGACGCTGTTCTCGAATCGTGTGTTCCAGGCGATCAGGATCCATGCGGCGACGATGATCCAGCTCTGCTCGCACAACCTGCTGTGTTCCCAGACCGAGAATTCCGGCCGAACGAGCAATGCAGTAGTGAGCGTCGGAGTGAGCAATCAGGACCGCACCGGACGGGACACCGGTTTTCCAGGAATCTCTGAACGCGATGTTGCGAGCCGTCAGCAGTGCGGTCAGATTGGCCAGTGAACCTCCATGGGTCAGGACACCGGTGGAGGCATCGGCATTCCACCCGACCTTGCAGCAAAGTGCGCGGATCAGGGCGATTTCGACCGCCGTGCCCCACGGACCCATTTCAAAAATGGCCATGGGCTGGTTTGTGACGGAGCCGACAGCATCAAACAGCCCGGCCGCAGGAGCGCTGGCGGGAACCTGATGGCCGATGTAGTGCGGGTGGTGCAGATTCTGTCCGTGAGCCAGCATTGTCTGCAGCAAAGAACCAAATTTCCGGCTGCGGGACTCCAGCGTATCCGGCGCAGGTGACTCATTCGCAGTCAAAAACGATTCGGCCTTTGCGACGGCTGTTGACGGATCAATCCAGTTCAGGACTTTTCCGTCGCCGGCAAGCACACGGGACATGTGTTCCGAAATGGTCGCCTGCCAGACCTGACTCAGCTTTGCAAACGTGTCAGCGCTGTAGACGTCAGAAATTCGATCCATCGATGTAAATTCATTCATATTGCAGCACAAGGCGTTTCACTGCCGGAATCGATCCCGCCAGCCACTGCTGAGAATTTTTCTCTCCCGTGTCTGAGACACAGAAGCGAAGGAGAACCGGCCGGCGCGAGTCAATCAAAGCCACGGACGTTCCGAAGATTGTAGAGGATTCTCGCTTTGTCGTCGCAACAGAACTGCTATTCCGGCTGACGAACATTGATTGCCGGATCCATGTTGTTCTCTTTCGCGGTGACATTGCCGTGTGGAGCGCCTAGTGTGACAGCCATATCAAACCGGCGACGGATGTCTTCCATCCGCCGCCGGTTTGCGCCCAGGTCCGAGTGGCCGACTCTGGATGCCGATCGAAAGTCAATTCGCTGGTGATCCGGGTCGATGAGGAATTCGACATCATCAACAAAACCAAAAAACGCGGTGGTAAATTCCACGTGCATGTAGCGAGCCGTCACGGAGCAAATCGTTGTCCGCGGCATCTCGCTGATGATTCTCCCAAGTCTGTCCATCGCCTCGGCAGGCGAACCTTCGAATGTCAAAGGAGCAATTGAGTGCAGGGAATCTGTGGCACGTGTTGAAACGCAGTTGGGACTTTCGGGGACATCGGCCAACCTGCCTTCAAAGACGGGTTTCGAAGCTCGGCGCGAAACTGCGCCGAGGACAAACATGCCCGCGAGTCCTGCTGCCAGGCCGACCGCAATAATGACACTGAACGTGAACACCCGCGGATACCTTTTGAAGATTGACCGGTAATTCATGACCCTCTCGCAAGAGCGAAGTGCACTGCATTCTGAGCCGCCCAGTCACCCTGAGATTGAGGTGCCTGCAGCAGCGGCCCGGCGACTGCAGCCGAAAGGAAATGCACCATTCGATAACCGTCAGATGTTGTCAGCGATGTCGGTCTCGTATTGTAGACCGGCAAGGTTGCGAGGGCGTCAATTTCCTTCCGGTTCCCAACGACTCGGGGAAAACGACGGCCGACCGGGGCAGCGAAAACGACTTCGGGCAATCCGATGCAGACGAGATTTCGGCCCGCTTACGGTTTACGGACCACTCAATTGCAACGTCTTCAATTCGTATGTACACCGCCTGATTCATACAACGACGTGTCAGCCGTTTGCTTTTCATCGAATCGGATGACTGAAATGGCGCCCGGAGAGAGTCCGCTGCGAGTTGTCTGAATCTGAGAAGTTGTCGCTCGACTGTAGACGGCGGGAATCTTCTCCAGCGCTTTCAGTTCCGGAGGCATCAGACTGGCCGATGTTGCGGCATCCGGAAATTTCTGCTTCGCGCGAGGCGACAGAGATTGTCGAAACAGTACTCGACCATTGGGATGAGCTGCCAGCCAGGTGCCGACTTCCTCGGGAGAATGAAGTTCTGCGACAGGTTCTGACAGGCGTCCAAGATATTGCAGTCGTCCGTGGTAGCTTCCGTACCAGGCAACCGGAATGTCATCGTCCATCAAGGTACGAACATGTTTTGCGACGGGCATCAAATCAAACTCGTGCCAGAAGTTGAACGACAGTGCGGCGATCAGGCAGGAAAAGAATATCGCAGCGCAGGTGGAGATTCGTCGAACGGCCGTTTCGGTTGGCTGTTCTGCAGAGATCAGCAGAACAAGTCCGCACAAAGTCAGCGGCACCGCTGCGAGGTCCGGAATCGCCTGTGACAGGTTTGTCCATTCCATTCCGGGCAGATGATTCAGCAGTGGAGGAATCACACCACAAAAGATGGTTCCCCAGGCAATCAGGCCCAGATCTGATCGGCTGGTCACCGGTATTCTGGTCGCGACGCAGGCGATCAGCAATGCGGCTCCGGGAGCGGAAGGCAACAGATAGTGCGGTTGCTTGGCACTGATGAGTGTCAGAATGCCAAGCGTCGAAAAACACCAGACAGAACAGAACATCGTTGCCGAAGTACGCTCCACCCGCCGAAGCCCCATCCAGAGGGGCCGAAACAGAAGCCATGGCAGCGCGCAGGGCACGATTGCCGGAGCGTACCACCACCAGGCTTTACGGTGAGCGAACGCGTCGACCATCCGTCCGGCGGTTTGCCCCCAAAGCAGTTCATCTGCGTACGCTTCGCCGCCGGACATGGCGGAAGGCAATGCCCATGCGGCCGCAATGATGACTCCGGCAATCACTCCCGCCAGTGTTGCACCGTACCAATAGAGTTTTCGCTGCCGTGCTTCAGCAGACCAAAGAAATCCAAGGGCAGCTGCTGGCAGGACGTGGACAAAAATCACGGGGCCTTTGGACAGGATTCCCAGTCCCAGTCCCAGTCCCATAAGGGCAGTTCCGGATCGAATGCGACCTCGATCCAGCTGCAGGATTCCCAGCAGGCCCGTTTGTGCAAACACGGTCAGAAGCGAATCGAACATCGTGGTTGGGGCATAAACCATCCACAGCATCAGACTGCACTGGATCAGCGGTGCAACGACGGCAACTCCGGAATCATCCGGCCAGATTCTTCGAGCAATCAGTATGGTCAGCCAGAGGCTGACGACGGAAAATGCCGGCGCGACCAGGCGAGCGGCCGCTTCCTCTGTCCCGAAAACAGACCATACGATGTTGATAAGCCAGAACAACAGCGGTGGCTTGTGAGCGTAGGTCTCACCATTCAGATGGGAGACGAGAAAGTCACCTGATTCATGCATTTCCCAGGCCACCGTCAGGTAGCGAGTTTCATCGATGGGAGCCGCTGGCCGCAGCAGCACGGTGCTGATTGACATCAGCAACATCAGACAGGTTGGCAGCAGAGCGAAGCGAGTCAGCGATTGGATGGGCATCATGCGGCTCGACGCTGTGGCTGTGTCGGACTGACTGGTGTTTCGTTGTTGATGGACAGCTTAACCGTCGCACTGCGTAATTCTTCCTGAATCGCCTCAGCACGGAGTGTTCGCTGAACCAGGTGAATGTTTCTGAGGTAGATGAACAGACCGGTCGACTGGCCGATAATGAAAACCGGGTCTCCCCGGTAAAGGGCATAAGTGAAGAGCACGGCCCCGCCGGAGACACTCAAATACCAAAAGGACATCGGGATGACACTGCGTCCTTCCCGCTCACTGGAAAGCCACTGTACGAGAAAGCGAGCGGTGAACAGCAATTGCCCAGCCAGGCCAAATGCGATCCAGAAACGTTCACTGAACATGGTCAACGGGACTCCTTTCCAACTCCGGCCGACGCGTCCTCATCATCAGCCACGAAACCCCCGCGAGATCGATCACCCCTGCCGTCAGGCGTCCCAGCGTACCATAATGCGACTTACCGGCCTGTCGGGGCCGGTGGTTCACCGGAAAAGATACAACATCTCCCCCAATGCGACGCATCAGTGCGGGCATAAACCGATGCATATGGTCAAATCGCGGAAAGCGGAGAAATGCGTCTCTCGGAAACACCTTAATACCACAACCACTGTCCGGCGTTTCGTCCCGCAGCATGAAACTACGGACGCCGTTGGCAATCCGAGAGCAAATCAGACGCCAACCCGAGTCTTTTCGTTTCTGGCGGTGGCCGATCACCATGCAATTGCTGTTCTCACTGCCGGAAGCCAGTTTCAGCATTTCACACAGGTCTCGAGGATCATTCTGCCCGTCTCCATCCAGAGTTCCAATCCAGTTGTAGCGAGCTGCATCAATGCCGGTCATCAGCGAAGTGCTTTGCCCGCAACAGTTTCGATGGCGAAGAATTCGCATCGACGGTATGCGGCTGGACAAAGCCTGAAGTCGGGTCGGGGTATCGTCCGAACTGCCATCATCAACGATAATCAACTCATATTCATAAACGCCCGAAAGAGCCTCATCGACTTCTGTCGCCAGCGCTGGAAGATTTTCCGCTTCGTTGTGTGCGGGGATCACGACCGACAACATCTGAAATTCGCTACTGCCTGAAAAGAAAAGTGCTCTCTGAAAAAGAGGTCTGACCCTCTCCGGGCAGCCGTTCACTGAATTTTTGCTGACCTCCAAAGAGTCAGACCCGTTTTTCAGAGAGCCGATACGGTTTTTGAGGCCCGAACACGCTTCTACTATATTTATAGGATAGTATGAATCGGCTGAAAAACTGCGTCAATTGATCTTTTGCTCACGGGAATCGTGAGCCCAACGAGAACGCCAATTCCTTCCGGATCTCGACAATTTCCATGCGGCCGACGGAATCTCAATCACATCAATCAAATCCGGTCGCCGGTGTTGGCCTGGGTTTTCCCGGCACCAGCAGTTGAAACTGACCACGGGCCGGAAAATCGCCCCGAGAACGAGCGCCCTCTGACGAAACCGTCGCAGTCCTCTCAGGTTTTGTTTGGGGGGGCGGGGTCCGAATTCACTTTGAATTCGGAAATCGAATTCGTAGAAAGTCGGGCGAAGGTCCCAAGAGGAGGAAGAAACCGATCCTCGAATATTGAGAATGGGCCGGCGAGCGTTCGGCAGAATGTGCCGCTGAATGTAATTTTCAGGCAGTCTGCACGAAAACGAAACAGCCTTGTCGCGGCAACGGAGTCAGAGCTACCAATGCAAGTGGGTTCCCGGATTGATTTTTTTGACGTGGCCGGCATTGAGCAACTCAGGCAAATGCTGCGTCTGGACCCTCAATCCGTACGCCGACTGCGCAACCGATTGTTGAAGCGATTTCTCAGCGACGCAGACACGCTGCAGATGTTTCCCGCGTCGGAACGCCTGCGAATTCACAGTCTGAGTCTTTTTCGTCGTCTGGACTCGGAGGTGGACGGCGCTTCGAAACTGCTGTTCCGGACTGAAAGTGATCTTCTGATCGAGGCCGTCATCCTGCGCATTGCGACGGGGCGTTCGTCGCTCTGCGTTTCCAGTCAGGTGGGATGCGCTGCGGCATGTGATTTCTGCGCGACGGGCCGAATGGGAATCTCCAGGAATCTGACAGCCTCTGAGATTCTGGACCAGGTTGTTCAGGCCGGACAGGTTCTGGCATCAGAACGTCGTCGGCTAAGCAATATCGTGTTCATGGGCATGGGAGAACCATTTCACAATGAGACGGCCGTTCATGAAGCTGTTGAACTTCTGACTCGTTCGGATTTTTTCGATCGTTCACCCGGCAGTCTTCTGATTTCAACCGTGGGAATCACCGACGCGATGCTCCGATTCGCACTGCGGTTTCCCAGGGTCAACCTGGCACTCAGCCTGCACAGTGTGCGACAGGATGTCCGAAGTCAGATTATTCCTCTGGCCAGTCGGTATCCGATCGAAGTGCTTCGAGAAACCATTCAGGAAATCAACGCCATTCAGGGCTGTTCTCTGATGCTGGAGTATCTCATGCTGGACGGAATCAATGACAGTGAGGCTGACGCCGCCGAACTGGCCGACTGGGCAGACGGCCTGAATGTTCATATCAACCTGATCCCCTACAACGCAGTCGCCGAAGCTGCTCATCTGCACGGCAGTCCTCCCAGCGCCGTACAGTCCTTCAGTGAGTTTCTGAAAAGGAAGGGTTTCAGAACCACCACTCGATATTCACTCGGCTCTGACATTGATGCTGCGTGCGGACAGCTTGTCCGGTTGGAAAACAGAAGAAGAGCGATGGCACAGCAGGGCGATGCCCGGTCCACATAGCGGTGGAAAACAAAACGGCTGACAGTCCGTGCCCCGTAAACAATGGACTGCCAGCCGTTGGTCAACGTTCAATTCTGTCTTCTTCCGGGGTCATACCGGCAAGCTGGCGGCGAAAGTTGGACCCTGATCGCTGCCAACCCCTGATCGTTACACGTAAACCGAATCATCCTCGGCAAACAGATCATCAAGGATCGCTTCGTCCTCTTCGATCAATGGGTCGTAACTGTCCCCGGCATAGACGTCGTCAACAGTCGTGTCGATGTCGTCCATGCCATCGTACGTGTCTTCATAGACTTCCGGATCAGCAATTGACTCGTCTTCGGTTGCGGTGTCCGTGTCCGCTGGCAGCGGTTCAGTCGGAATGTCAGATGTGTCATCTGTTGCTTCCGCTGCGGAATCATCCGCTTCCGTGTCCGCCGCTGCTGTTGACGGCGATACTGCCGGAATTGCCCCTCCAACAACCGTCGTGTCCTGCCAGACAGTCGTCATCTGAATCTCATATTCCGTGTCCGGGTCGAAGTCAGTGATGTCCGTCAGATCAACAAAGAACACGTCACCGACTTCGCCGATATCGATCCAATCTGTCGAACCCGCGGCCCTTACCTCCACAGAAGTTGTGCCAATACTCAATGACGTGTCCAGCGCCGCGGAAAGCCCCCCGTCTTCGTCCACGACAATATCAATGATCGTTGGGTTGACGACCTCGACACCGGGAATCTCAAGGTCCATGTTTGAGCTAAGCGTTTGTTGATTGCCATTCTCATCGACGAACGTTTCGGTAACCACGATGGTGGACTGCTTCACCGTGTTCGGATCAATCATGTCTCCGGCTCCGATCAGTGTGATCTGATCCTCATGGGCCGGCACATTGATATCAACAGTCCCGTCGTTGTCCAGGTCAATGGAGATCCATACATCGCCGCCATGGTCGCTTTTGGATGTCTGGATCAGCACCATTCCGTCGGCTGCGGCGATCTCAACAATTCCAACAGAATCTCCACTCAACAGAGCCCGCTGCTCAAGTGAATCCGTCACAGAGATCACGGCGCTGTCGCAGTTACGTCGCATCGCAACACGACGGCGAGCAGGAGGACTGATCCGGCGAACAAGGGAACGAATCTCGTGAATCATGGTGACGAACTCCAGGTGAAAAAACTGGTCTGTTCGTCGGATCGAATCGGACCGGCAGAACCGGACCTCTTAAAAACCTTTTTCAAAAATTTTCTCTGAAATCCCGCCGGAGAAGACGCAAGCTGCTACCCTGAATCGACTTACGGATTTTTCCTTTCCCACGACGACGTCGTTTCCGCTTCGATCCCTCACCCCGAACGGGATCGCGTTCAGAACAAAGACTCCGTCGGGTGCACTGCGAGTAGCAGTGGGCCGGGCAAAATAAACGGGCCATCGCGACGATCAGCGGTGGCAGGACGCCGTCGAAGCCCGAAAGCCTTCAACCGAAGTCACGGAATCCTGAATTCAGCGCCTTCTCAGAGAGTTTGTACTTCGCGATGATCTCGAAACGTGGCTGAGGGCAGCGGTGTCTGCCGAATCGGAAGCTGCCACGTCTGTTCAACGTCATCCAAAGAGAATGTGAATTGAAGACGCAGCCAGACAATCTGTTCCTTGTCCTTCATCCCCGAGACTCCGTTGCCGTTGCCAGAAGGACGGTACCTGAAGGAGTTCACGCCACAGTTTACGACACAGATGTTATTGTTCGTTCGGAGATTCCGGCCGGACACAAAGTGTGTCTGCGTGACCTGAATGCCGGCGATCCGGTTATAAAATTCGGGCAGGTGATTGGCTATGCTGCACAAAGCATTGCGAAGGGCGACTGGGTACACGTTCATAATCTCAACGCGAATCGACCGGGGCTGGTCTACGAGTTCGGTACGGAACTGCACCATCCTGCCACGCCATCAATGCCACTCACGTTTCAGGGCTATCGCAGAAAGAACGGAGCTGCCGGCACTCGAAACTATCTTGCCGTGATCAGCACGGTGAACTGTTCGGCGACAACAGCCCGCTATGTTGCCAGGGCCCTGGCTGAAACAGACCTGTCTGCGTTTCCGAACATTGATGGGATCGTGCCTCTGGTCCACAAAAGTGGCTGCGCGCTGTCGTTTGGAGGAGAGGATCATCAGCAGCTGAACCGAGTCATGGCCGGTTTTGCAAAGCATCCTAACGTTGCCGCCTGTCTGGTACTTGGCCTTGGCTGTGAAACAACGCAGGCCAACTACCTGCGGGATCAGTATCAGTTGGTTCAGCTTGGAAACGGCCCGTCCGCGAATGACGGCCTGCCCATGGTCTTGAACATCCAGGACGTCGGCGGAGTCAGGAAAACCGTGGACAGAGCTGTGTCTGTTCTGCGTGAGCTTCTGCCGGCCGCGAACGATGTCGTCCGCGTGCCGATTCCTGTCAGTGAGCTGAAAGTCGCCATGGAATGCGGAGGCAGCGATGGCAACAGTGGGATTACGGCAAATCCTGCCGTCGGCGTGGCAAGTGACCTTCTGGTTGCTCACGGGGCGACATCGATTCTGTCCGAGACTCCGGAAATCTACGGCGCGGAACACCTGCTCACCCGTCGAGCCGTGTCCCGGCAGGTGGGAGAGGCGCTGCTGGAGAGAATCCGCTGGTGGGAAGAATATGCAAGGGCTCATGGCGCATCGATCGACAACAACCCGTCGTATGGAAACAAGCAAGGTGGGCTGACAACCATCTACGAAAAATCGCTGGGAGCGATCGCCAAAGCGGGAACGTCTCCGCTGACGGCCTTTTATCGATACGCGGAGCCTGTCACCGAATCAGGTTTCGTGGTGATGGACAGCCCCGGTTTTGATCCGGCATCCATCACCGGAAAGGTCGCCGGCGGAGCACAGGTGGTCGTGTTCACGACGGGTCGAGGCAGTTGTTTTGGCTGCAAGCCGGCTCCCACAATCAAAGTCGCGACGAACACCCCCATGTTTGAGCGAATGCGGGAAGACATGGACATCAACGCGGGCGTCATTCTGGATGGCACGTCCGTGGAGGAAGTGGGGCGACAGATCTTTGACGCCATCATTGAGACCGCCAGCGGCAGGAAATCTCTGAGTGAGCAGCAGGGAATCGGAGACGAGGAATTTTGTCCGTGGATCCCGGGTCCCATTTTCTGACGGTCGGACGATATCGGTGGCCGAATCGTCCCGTAAAACCGGTATACGCGCAAAAAACCTTACGACCCTGATAATCCCTACAGTTTCACAAATTGCCTGACCGATACTATCCAAAAGATCGTCTCCAGGCGTTCGGTCTGTCGTTACGTGATGACGAACTGACCACGCCGGAAAGGCGAAAAAGCCAGTAAAAACCGTGGCTTCTGAAGGATAGATCAATGCGGATTTGGCACCGATTGAAAATCTTCGTGCCGTTGCTGTTGCTCCTCTCGTGGACAGCAGACTGCGTCGCCCAACCAATGATGGTCCCCCCATCATTTGGTGAACCGGCATTTATGGCCGGAGGCCAGCCGACGTATGCGGCCACCAACTACCAGGGAATGCCCGAATCGTTTCGGCCGCATCCATCGATCTCTCCGTTTGAGAATGCGTTTGAACAGCATTACATGACGGACGGATTATGGTTTCGCCGCGCGCTGGGTGGCTTTGGTCCGGGTGCCAGTCTCTGGGAATACGACCTGAATGTGGATTTCATTCGCACCAAGAGTCGACGCCTTCGCGGACTGATCGGCGATCCCAAAGCAGCCACCTTCCTTCAGGATTCCATTATCAACAACAATGGATCCTTCCCGGACATCATGTTTTTTGACGTGTTCCGAGAGAAGTCTGCCGGGATTGTTCCGGATCTGTGGCAAAGCGGCATTCGCATGAGCGGCACGGTCGAAAACAGAACCGGCTGGGGAATGTCGTGGAATGTTCAGTACAACGGACGAAGTTCAGACGACTACGACGCACGTGCACATCTTGAGCGAATGAGACTGGACCACATCGATGCGATCACACTGGAAGCATCGGGTGGAGTCGCGAATGGTCCGCTGAACAACAATCTAAGGATGTTGAACGAGCGTCAGATCCTGGAAACTCAGATCCTGAACGCTCGCCTGTTTGATGCAGCGAATGCAGAAACGTTCGGAGTGCTCGGCGGCACTGACGATATTCTGGACCGAAGTCTGTATCCGTACGGCAGTATTCCGCTGCAGAATGGAATCGACATTGATGGGTTCGCTCAGCTCTTCGACCTCGACTACATCGTGAAGCATGAAATCGAGTCCTATGGATCAGGATTCCATTTCAGCTTTTCACCGGTTTACGAAAAGGATTCGCTGCGAGTTCGTCCGATCATCGGAGCTCGTGTGATGCGGATCAACGAGTTCTTTGGCTTCCGCGGAGTTGATTCGGGGCTGGCTTACACTTTCAACCTGCCCAACGGGCTGGATGATGACGGTGACTTTATTCTGGACAATGTTGACGAAGACGGCACTCTGAACTTCACAGAACTCACACCTGATGCGACTCAGGAGATTCTGGTTCGCTCATTCGTGAACAGCCGAGTTCGCAGCACTCTGACGGGCCCTGAAATCGGGGTTGAGTACCTGATCGGTGAATCCAAAGGAATCTCGTTCAACGGCTCTACCCGAGTGGGTGCCCTGTACAACACAGAAAAATCCGTTCTGACCGGAGATAACATCGGCGACACGGCAACCACGACCATTGACGTCAACACCGGTAACACGGTTCTGGCCGACATGTTTGATACAACAACCGCCGGCGGCCAGTTGACTCAGAACGCATTCCGTGATCAGAGAGAGACCAATCACATTTCGCCAATGTTCGAGCAGTCGCTGAATGTTCAGCTGCCGATCTTTTCACGAGTTCCCATCCTGCGAGACTGTTGGCAACTGGAAACCGCTCGCCTCCAGGCAGGCTGGACGTTTCTGTATGTCGGTGAAGTCAGTGATCCCAGTCAATCCATTGTCTGGATCTCACGGCCAGTGGACGGAATCTTTCCGCACCTGAAAGAATCGCGAGGGAACTTCTATCAGAACACGCTCAGCCTGGGGATCAACTGGGAATTCTGAGAACCAGGTCGCGCGGGATTGCAGCCGGACTCGGAATCGGGTTCGGTTCAGCTGTCCGGGTCGGAGTGATCTTCTTCCATTCCGATGGTCACGTCAGAATCATCCAGAGCTGCTGCGAATCTGTTGGCCAGGGCAACCAGCGTCGGAACATCCAGTTGCTCCGCACGAACGTCGGCTGTCATGGAGGCTTCGCTCAGCAGACGATCCACGTCGGCCTTCGCCAGCTGCTGACGGTACATCCCGGCCAGAACGCTTCGCAACAGCTTTCGACGCTGATGGAACAACCGGCGCAGGAAGTCCAGAAAGAACGGCTTGTTCCGAATCGCAGCACCGCGACCATCATGTCGCCAGATGCTGACGATGGCCGAATTCACTTTGGGACGAGGCCAGAACACCTTCGGGCCCAGTCGTCGAATGATGCGAACGCTGCACTGCGACTGCAGCCAGACCGACAATGCTCCATAGCTGGCAGAACCCGGTTCGGCGATCATCTTCTCCCCCAGTTCCAGCTGAATCGTGCATACCATTCGCTGCCACGGAAGATCTGAAGCCACCAGGTTGGAGATCACGGGCGTGGCCACATTGTAGGGCAGATTGGCAACCAGCTTCAGTCGGCTGCCCGGAGATTCCGCCAGAGCTGATTTCAGCATTGCGACGATCTCGGGCGAAATGTTGTTCTTGTTCTTCAGGATATCCTGATTGACGATCGTGACGTTATCACAGTTGGCTGTCGCTTCGGACGCAAGCAGATACATATTGCGATCGATTTCGACGCTGAAGACGTGTTTCGCCTGAGCCGCCAGAAACGTAGTCATCCCGCCAGTCCCCGGTCCGACTTCCAGAACAATGTCGTCCTGAGAAAGGTCTGCCGCTTTGACCGCAAATTCGATCAGGTTGATGTCAATGAGGAAGTTCTGACCCAGATCAGAACGCGGATTGAATCCATGGCGTTTGAACAGGTCCATCAGGTAGGAACGGGTCTGGCGACTTTCATCTTTCACAGTGGTTCGATTCAGCTTTCTTTGATCGGAGTGCTCGGACTGCTGATCCGGACACAACACTGACTTCTGAAAATGCGGGTAGTGGATTGTCCAGTGATTATGGACCGGGAAAACTGTACGGCCCGGCAGGGCCTTCATGGCGCAACAGGCGATCGATGTACTTTCCGAGAATGTCCAGTTCGATATTCACTTCTGAACCCGCTTCGCGCTGTCCAAGCGTGGTCACCTCAAGCGTATGCGGAATCAGTGCAACAGAAAACCGATCCGATTCCAGATGAACGACGGTCAGACTGATGCCATCAACGGCCACCGACCCTTTGGGCACCAGCAGTCGTGTCATCTGCGCCGGAAGACGAAACCACATATCCACCCAGTCATCGTTCCTGTGAATGGCATCAACCGTTGCGACGCCGTCGACATGTCCCTGAACGAAATGGCCTCCCAGGCGAGCACCCACGGACAGCGATCGTTCGAGGTTCACCCGGCTCCCGACAACCAGTCTGCCAAGATTCGTTTTGGAGAGAGTTTCTTCCCCGGCTTCAAATGCAAGCGAGCCTTCAGCAATGCGGACGACCGTCAGACAACAGCCGTTGATCGAGATACTGTCGCCGATCCGGATTTCATCAACCGGAATGCATGACGGATCAGGCGTCACTGTCAGACACAGACCGACATTTAATGGGGTAAGCGAATGAATGCTTCCCTGACCTTCCACAAGACCGGTGAACATAATGACCAACCAAATGAGGACGAATCCGGTTCGAGAACAACGTGCAACGGCGGGAACACCGCCGCCAGCGTAACCGGCCAGGCCTGAATCCTGAACCAACGGCCAGTGCATCCAGCACCGGCACCTTGAGCAAAACAGAAAGTGTATCAGGCATACAGATGCTGCACGGAGCGGAGGCTGGACGAAATCCCATTTTCACGACGGAACGGCAGCGGTCCGACCTGACGCCATCGGTCCCTGAAGTCATACATCCGGAAAAGTCGACATCGAAGCCACGACTGAATCAAGCCACCTGAGCGGCATCTCAGGTGGAATCTGACTGCGAACGGGGG
>JAGQPY010000299.1 GCA_020426485.1 Planctomycetaceae bacterium | reverse complement strand
TATCAGGACGCGGCCGCTCAGGCCGGTCGGCGACATCTTTCCAGAGTGCTTCCCGGACTTTCGGAGTTCGCTCGACAGAGGTATTTGACTGAAAGTCATGCGGTCGATTTTGAACGAGCACTGGCGTTGGGCTTTCAGCACCGCGACAATCCACGAGCCAGCATTTTTTCGGCGGGGTGGCTGCTGAACGGCAAGGCCGCGGGTGGTGAAGCTCTGGCCGAAGCCGCGCTGCTGGCTGCTCCCGAAGCCGCTCCGTTTGTTTACGAACTGCGAAGTGTTCGCGATCAGATTTCGGCACTGTCCGTGCAGGCTGGTTCCACCGTGAATCAGGACATTCGGGAAAAACTGGCCGCGCTGGAATCTCAACAGCAGCGCCTGCAGCAGAAGATTTCTTCACTGGGACTGGGACATCAGCGTTCCGATCCGTGGCTGACGACAGGAGAACTGCTGAGCCGGATTCCGGTGGATGCGGTAATGATCAATATCGCTCGGTTTCGCCCCTGCCGATTCGAAGCCAATGACGACAATCGCTGGCAGGACGCTCGCTATGTGGCGTGGATCATTCCGCCTGTAGGATTTGGCGAAGTTCGCATCGTCGATCTTGGTGACGCAGCGGCGATGGATGAACTCGTTGCGACGCTGCGTCAGCGAATGCTGTCCGATTACTTCCGCATTCGATCGGAAGGAGAAACAGTTGTGGAAGCCGAATTTCGCGCGTCAGCCGCGGAGCTTTCCAGGCGACTGTTTGCTCCGCTGGAAAATGCGCTCGGTGATGCACAGGAGCTGATCATCAGCCCCGACGGAGCGCTCTGGACACTGCCATGGGACGCACTGGTTCTGTCAGATGGTCGGTATCTGACGGAGAAGTTTCGCACGCGATACGTACTCAGCGGTCGCGAACTGATCTACCCGGCTCACGACCGTTCGCTGATCACTTCGCCGGTCGTTTTTGCTGCACCGGAATACGGCAAACCCAGGCGAACTGATACCAACACGTCCGACTCCGCTCAGCTGCGGTCGATCAAAGACGCCGTGTTTCCTCCGCTGCAGGCCAGTGCGGCAGAAGCGGCGGAGATCAAACCCAGCCTTGAAGAACTCTCGGGCGAATCGGTTCGCATTCTGCTGGGCGAAGATGCTTCGGAAACAGCCTTCAAAGCGCTGCATCGGCCGCGTGTGCTGGTGCTGAGTACTCACGGCTACTTCGACGATGCGACAAAGGAAGACAGTCCAACGGCGTTGCAGCGAAACCCGCTGCAGCGATGCGGTCTGGCTCTGGCCGGCGCCAATGAGCGGGACTCATCGGCGGCTTCGGCCTCCGGCAACGATGGAATTCTGACCGGCCTTGAGATCATCGGAACCGATCTGCGCGGAACGGAGCTCGTCGTGCTCAGCGCATGCGAAACCGGATTGGGCAGCATTCAGGTGGGTGAAGGTGTGGTTGGCCTGCGACATTCCTTTCAACTGGCGGGAGTGCAGTCCGTCCTGTCCAGTCTGTGGCAGGTGGACGACACCGAAACAGCTCGCCTGATGGCCGAGATCTTTCGCAACCTGGCGGGTGGAGCCAGGAAATCACAGGCTGTCCATGAGGCACAACTGTCCCGCATTGAAGCTCGCCGAAAACGGAACGGCGCGGCTCATCCGTTTTTCTGGGCCGCTTTCACACTGACGGGAAGCAACTAAATGGACAACGCCACTTTGGAGTGCGGCGACTTGTCGCCGCTTTGGACTTTGCTTACAGATGATCGCCGAAACGCGTGTTTGATTTTCCGAAAGCGCTCACGATAACTCCTGAGGCACCGGTTCGGCGTTGAAGTTGAATCAGACGGTCGGCAGAAGTGAAGATTCCCCCCAAATCTGCTGCGAAGTTCATTCCGGACTCGTAGCGGTATCCGTGTCGGCCCCGTAGCGGAATTCGTAAGAGTTCCGACTGGCTTGGAATTCTGACCAATTTTGCGGCCAGTCAACCGTTACCTGCCGTTTGGAGAAACTTGACGTATTGAATCAAAGCCAAAGCGGCGACAAGTCGCCGCACTCCACAGAACAATCGGACGCTGTACCGCCGAAACATTTTTCGTGAAAATATTGCCGCGATGCCTCGCGGAACTGACCATGTGATCTGCCGAAAATCGTTCGACGCGGGCACAGGGGAAAGCAAACAGCTATCCTCCTGCGTCTCCGCTTCGATTGCGACCGTTTCCGTTGTCCCCCCACCTCACTTTCCTGCCAGCGAACCCCGCCCATGACTCCTTCCACAAATTGCGTTCCACGTTTGGCCACCGGGTTTGTCTGTTACATCATCTGTGCTGTTGGAATGCCGCTGACGGCTCAGCAAAAGGAAGTCGGGCCGATCCACAGCGTGACCGTGCCGGATGTCTGGCGAAAAGTGCCCACTGGTGAACTGGCTCCGAAAGACGGCTTTTCGTGGTATCGAGCGACCGTCCGAATCCCGGAAAACTGGCAGGGAGCGAGCCTGACGTTGTTCGTGGAAGCTCTGGATGACGCTCGGGCGACATACGTCAATGGGACTCGCGTAGGAGCCACCGGCACCTTTCCGCCGCAATACCGCAGCGGACTGGGTGAATCGGGCCGCTACAAAATTGAGACCGATCTTGTCATGCCGGGCAAGTTCAACACGGTTGCCATTCGAGTCTACCAGAGTGACCCACGGCCAAACTTCAGCGTCGCTCCGCCGGTACTGATGAACGAAAGCGCAAAGCAGGCCATTCGACTGGACGGTCAGTGGCAGTATCTTCCGGCCGATGAAAGCTCGTTCGCTCAGGCAACCGCCGCCGACTTCAGCATTGAGGCATCGGCCGTGACTGAGGAATCTGAACTGCGAAAGCAGGCCGGCTATGCTCAGGTGGACGAAGTGGACAACGTCGAACGTTATGTGGCTCGCCGGGCCGGAGACCGTGATCCGCTGTCACCAACCGCAGCAGCGGCCGCGTTTGAAGTGCCGGACGATCTGGAGATTCAGCTGGTCCTTTCCGAACCGGAGATCGCTCAGCCGCTGTTCATGACGTGGGACGAACGAGGCCGCATGTGGCTGGTGGAATATCGCCAGTATCCGGAAGTCGCGGGCGTCAGGATGCTCAGCCGCGACGTCTTTCTGCGAAGTGTTTACGACAAAGTCCCGGAACCTCCCCCGCATGGAGCCAAAGGCAGGGACCGAATTTCTATTCACGAAGATACCAACGGCGACGGAGTCTATGATTCACATCAGGTCTTTGTTGATGGACTGAACATCGCTTCATCGGTGGCCATTGGTCGTGGCGGAGTGTTCGTCACCAACCCACCGTATCTGCTGTTCTATCCGGACCACAACGGAGACGATGTTCCCGATGGTGATCCGGAAGTTCTGCTGGAAGGCTTCGGCCTGGAGGATTCGCATTCCGTCATCAACAGTCTGCGTTTTGGCCCGGACGGCTGGCTTTATGGGGCTCAGGGCAGCACGGTTTCAGCGGCCGTCAAACGGCCCGGCAGCAGGGAAGAACCCATTCGATCCAGCGGTCAGCTGATCTGGAGATACCATCCGGAACAGCGTCGGTACGAAATCTTTGCCGAAGGTGGCGGCAACACATTTGGATGCGAGATCGACGAAAAGGGCCGCATCTTTTCCGGACACAACGGCGGCGACACGCGTGGATTTCATTACGTTCAGGGTGGCTATTACCGCAAAGGCTTCGGCAAGCACGGTCCGCTGTCCAACCCGTATGCCTTCGGCTACTTCGAACACATCAAACATCACAGCGTCCCGCGGTTCACTCACAACTTCATTATCTACGAAGAAGGAATTCTGCCCACGGCGTATCAGAGACGACTGTTTGGCGTCGAACCTCTGCAGGGGCAGGTCGTGATGAGCGACATTCGACCGTACCAGTCGTCGTTCGAGACCGAAGACGTGTCTCGCGTGGTGAAGACAGAAGACCAGTGGTTCCGTCCGGTCGACATCAAAGCAGGCCCCGATGGCTGCATCTATGTGGCCGACATGTACGAACAACGGATCGATCACAGCAGCCACTATGCGGGTCGCATCGACCGCACGAACGGACGCGTTTACCGACTGAAACCGCAGTCTGCCGTTTCCGTTCAGAAGCTGACAAACGCTGCGTCGGAAGAATTGCTGGCGGCTCTGTCGAATCCCCGCAAGACGATCCGCCAGACGGCGCAGCGGCTGATCGGTGATCGCAAAGATCCGTCGCTGGTCGAACCGCTGAAACAACTGGCACAGACGTCCAGCGGTCAGACAGCACTGGAAGCTCTGTGGGCCTTGTATCAGTCCGGCGGTTTGACCACGGATGTCGCGGTTTCGATGCTGCAGCACGACGACCCTTATGTGCGAGCGTGGACTGTTCGCCTGTTGTGTGATGATCACAAAGTTCCGCCACAGATTTCGCGAGCACTGCAGGCTCTGGCGGCGGATGAGCCCTATATCGAAGTGCGCAAGCAGCTGGCCTCGTCTGCCAAACGAATTCCGGCCGCCGATGCTCTGCCCATCATCCGCGAACTCACTCGCTATGACGAAGACGCCACAGACATTCATCAGCCTCTGCTGCTGTGGTGGGCTCTGGAAGCTCACAGCAGCGATGCAGGTCGCGAGCTGATCAGTCAGCAGCTTTTGAACACTGCCGACATCTGGAAACGGCCTCTGGTGGCCGACCATCTCGTGGAACGACTGATGAAACGCTACGCTCTGGACGGCAGCCGCGAACAACTGATGGCCGCCGCCGCTCTTCTGAAGCTGGCTCCGGACAAGGCCTCGTCGGAACGACTGCTCAAAGGTTTCGAAGACGCGTTCAAAGGTCGATCCCTGGCGGGTCTGCCCGTCGAAATGGTCAACGCGATCACGGCCAGCGGTGGAGGATCTCTGGCGCTGCGTTTGAGACAGGGTAATCCGGACGCCATCGAAGAAGCACTGGCCGCCGTCGTGAATCCGAAGGTCAAACCGGAAGAACGCCGTCAGTTTGTGGAAATCTTTGGCGAAGTTCAGCGTTCCGAATTCATTCCCGTTCTGCTGACGATCGTCGAACGGGAAACTGACACCAGTGTTCTGTCAGCCGCCCTGACGGCTTTGCAAAGTTACGATGACGAACGCATTGGCCGACAGGTCGTGCCGCAGCTTTCCAGGTTCAGTGATGACGTCCGTCTGGTGGCGGAAACATTGCTGGCCAGTCGTCCCGTCTGGGTACTTCAGTTGCTGGATGCGGTCGACAACGGCAGTGTTCGCGCCGAGACCGTTTCGGACACAGCGTTGCGGAAAATGTTGCTGCACAATCAGGACGGCATTCAGGACCGCATTCAGAAGCACTGGGGTTCCGTTGCCGGTGCGTCGACTGAACAAATGCAGGCGGAACTGGCACGCCTGAATGACCTCCTGAACAGCGGCAGTGGCAATCCCAAACAGGGCAAACCACTGTTTATGAACAACTGCGGCAAGTGTCATCGACTGTTTGACGAAGGCGGACAGATCGGCCCGGATCTGACGTCCTTCAAACGCGACAACCAGGAACGGATTCTGTCCAACGTTGTGAATCCAAACCTGGAAATCCGAGAAGGATTTGAGAACTACGTCGTGGTCACGGCCGATGGGCGAGTCGTCAATGGGTTTCTGGCCGATCAGGATAGTCAGGTCGTTGTCCTCCGCGGTGTCGACGGCCAGAACCTGATCCTGCGCCGCGACGAAATCGACGAAATGCAGAAAAGCCCTCTTTCCATCATGCCCGAAGGAACTCTCAGGACGCTTTCTGACCAGCAGATCCGCGACCTCTTCGCCTACCTCCGCTCATCACAGCCCGTTAACTACTGACATCGGCCATAAGCGTTCTGTTCATCGTCGACCGTGCAGTTCACCGGCACCAGGATTGGGGGCCACGATTGTTGAAGACGGTCTCTCTGTGGCTCCGCGCCTCCGTGAGAACCCGTTCATTCAGAGCAGGCACAGGGGCTACGCTCTCGCTGCGTGGGCATGCTGACGCGGTCAGTCGAACAGTTCTTGTCGGGCAGGCGCCCGCCTGCCGAATGATCGCTTCGCCACTGATCACGGCGTTTGGCGAGATTCCAGTTCTGATACCCACACCTATTCCGGAGCGATTGCGTACAATTGAATACGAGAGTCCTTAACCGACGAGCGTCTTGGCATCTGAATGATGCCTGTCGTTTCCAGGAGAACCCGGCTGTTGGCGAACCATCGCATGCACGGGGGCGGCGGTCGCCAGCAGGTTTTCAAATCAACGTCAACTCAAGCCGCCGCTCGGTTACGCTGTCGTTATCCGTCAGATAGAAATCCTTC
The DNA here is from genome assembly GCA_020426485.1 of Planctomycetaceae bacterium. Classification (GTDB taxonomy): domain Bacteria; phylum Planctomycetota; class Planctomycetia; order Planctomycetales; family Planctomycetaceae; genus JAGQPY01. The sequence continues at coordinate 687 of JAGQPY010000299.1, read as the reverse complement.
GAGCCGCGGTAATGAAGACCGACAAAGAAGTTTCCGCAATCAATAGTCGCGCCGGCTGGTTCATCACAATGAACGGGTCGCTGACAATCCTCGCGTTGTTCCAAAGCCTTCGGGAGGATTCCGTGGGTTGGGCGCTTTATGTTTGGATCTCTGCCATTCAGGGCGCTGCGATCGGTTTACTTGCCGGCGCTCTCTGGTCAGACAGGTTGCTGGATAGAGCTTCTCCGCACAGAGAAGGCGGATCTTTGGCTGGATTCGCGTGGTCTCTGCTAACCTATTGGGGACCAATCGTTGCGACGTGCATCTTTGGTCTCATCTTGGCGAGAACACTGCCGGATGCTGTCCGGCCAAAATCGTCAATAGCTGGGAATGGAGGGGCGGCACTATTCCAGTCACTTACCATTTTCTTCACCGCCGTCAGCTGCACCTGGCTCATCGTTTGGATCGATTCGTTCAAACTGATGAAGCGGGGAAAACCAAGCCATGAAACGTCTCTCGATGCCTAGTCGCGGATGACCATCGCGTGACCCGGAGCACGCGAGCTGGCGTTTATGGTAATTGAAAAATTCTCACGCGTGCGCGGTTACGCGTGGCGTTCTGCATCACCCCAGGGAACTGTGGCGTGAACAAAGCACCCGCGTTGATTGCATATCGTCGATCCTGGAAGCGTACATTTGCAAACGCTTC
>JAGQPY010000298.1 GCA_020426485.1 Planctomycetaceae bacterium | reverse complement strand
GAAGTATGGCAGTCAGGTTCAGGTGTTTCAAGACCATCGAGCCTGGTTGACCAACTTTTCAGGGTCAGCATCGGAAATTCGCACGCTCACAGTGAACGATTTCCGTAAAAAATCAGCCGACAGGGGAAGTGAATTTCGAAATCGCAGGCATTTGTTTCCTGGGCAGTTCCTTGGCAGATTGAGAATTCTGCCGGATGTGCCGACAATCTGTCCGCTGTTCCCTGTCATAGGCTTTCAGTCAGAAGCATCGGCGGCTCTGCGGGATTGTCCGTGTTCGGTAAATCGGTTTTTCAAATGACAGAATTCCATGAATCTCAGCTGGCTCGCCGCTGGCTGCTGCAGAGCCTGTGGCTGCGGCAGAGCACGTCCGTTTTGAAAAGCGAGATCATGATGGCTCTGGCGGTGATTCGGGAGTCGCTGGAATCTGGACATTCCGTGCTGCCGGGCGGAATTGTGATTGATGTGGTTCGACTGGCGTTCAGCGGTGGTACAGGCGACTCTGCTGATGAGGCTATCCATCCCGCATGGAAGCTTTCCGCCGGGATGCAGCGAACCTACGAAGACTATGTTCTGGGAAAACTGATTGCCGACGCCACCTTCGAACGAGGCACCGGTGCAGTTTGTGGTTATCAAGGCCGGGAGCGGGCACAGGGACTTGCCTGGCTGCTGAATCGGTTCATGGAACGCAGCGATTGCAGTGGCGTGATGTTCAGTCCGTCAATCGTACGAACCGTGCAGGAATCTTCGCTGGATGACATACTGGCTGAAGGAATGCAGCTTTTACAGACGGAAGACGTTCTGCCGGTTCTTGATCAACAATACAGCTCGCTGATTCAGCAGACTCGACAAACAGGTGATGTGCTTTCTGCGGAAGATGTATTTGAACTGGAGTACCGCACGGCTCTGGTGGACTTCGGCCAGCGACTCGCGCTGCGGCAGGTGCTGCGAACTTCGCGAATGTTTCGAGATGGACTGAATGCTCAGCCGCCCGTCGGGCTGGAGCGCCGACATGACGTTCCCGCCGCCATCAAAGCCGAAGATTCATATCCGGTGGGAGGCTTCACCTCAATTTCCACCAGGGGCACGGTGGAAAGTCTGCTGCATTCGCAACTGGCTCTGATGGAGACGGATGAGAGTCGACGGCCGGATCTGTTTGAAATTCGGTATCTGCGAAATGAACTGCTGTACTATTCCCGCGACGAGAACCACTTCCTGCGCAGCCGGCGGACCTATTTGTTTGTGATGCAGGAAGATCTGGCTGCGAGCCGAATCAAAGATGCGGACCTGCCGGTGCAGCGAATCATGCAGCTGCTCGGACTTCTGACGGCTCTGGTGCAACAGCTGCTGAAATGGCTGACGGATGAAACCATTTGTTTTCAATTCGTCTTTGTGAAGGATCGTCCCGTATCGAACCTCGTGCATGAACGAGAACTGCTGGAACTGATCTTTCGCGAACAGATCGCCAATGGAGCCGTCGAAGTTCGATTCGTGTCGGAGGCAATGCTGGCGGAAACCTGCGTCAGATTCTCACGCATCAGCCTGACTCATCGGATCAACGTTTCGACGAATTCCCCGGCGGCCGACATCGAAGGCTGCCTGAATACAGACCTTCGACTGGCCCGTGATCGCCCGACAGTCACAATCGACCGACAACAGCACGAATTCCACGGAGACGTCAAACAGTGCTGGACTGACGCTCTCAACCTGTTGTTCTCCGGCCTGATCTAGCGTAGCGTTTCTCAAATTCGTTGACTTATGAATCAGAGCGTTTGGTTTCGTTTAACCCGTGGCCGACACCAGGGGCAGAAAATGCCTGGCCTGTCGGCCGGGTTAAACGAAGGGACTTGAGAGGTACGACTCCAACGGTGCCCGACTGCCGGAAAAGTCGGAGCGGGCGTGTCGGTTCACCGAAGAATGGGATCTGCGGTTTGACTTTCGCATGGAGGCATAACGAACATACAGGTCGTTCACGCGGGCCGCGTGCTGGTCTTCGCAGTGTCCACAAAATGCCTTCGAAGGTGCTGCGGTCTGTGGTTTTTATCTGTCACGTACCAATCGTTCTCAACACGTTTTCCTGAGAATTCAGTAAGACACAGTCAGTCATGCGGATTCATTCCATCACGGCGTTTCAGGTTCCGATTCGGCTGAAGCGTCCGATCCGCCATGCATCGCACGAACGCGACCGCAACGAGACGCTGTTGATTCGAACGGAACTTGAAGACGGAAGTGTCGGCTGGGGAGAAGGTCTGCCAAGAGACTACGTTACGGGCGAATCGATCGGCAGTGTCTGGCGTCACCTGTTGGGTACGGATTTTGGACAGCTGGCCGACGGTCGCTATTCTGAACCAGGCGATGCCGTCAACATTCTGGATCGCCTGGTGCTGGCGAATGTAGACGCCGATCCGGGCACTGCCGTTCGCGAATGCTTTGGCAATTCTGTTCGCTGTGCCGTGGAACTGAGTCTGCTGGATGCCGTTTGCCGATCCGTGGGATGTTCGATCGCGGACGCGTTTCCGAAGGTCGCTGAAGCAGCCTCTCTTCTGTCGTCGCAGTCGGAAGTATTCTACAGTGGGGTCATCACATCGGCGCACGGCTGGTTACGACAGTGGCGGTCTGCCATTCGAATGAAGGCATTCGGATTCCGTCAGGTGAAGGTCAAGGTGGGAACTCCCGGCATCGACGATCATCGGCTGCTTTCCCGAGTTCGGAGCGTACTGGGGAAGTCAGTGAACCTGCGGCTGGATGCGAATGAAGCGTGGACGGCGGAGCATGTTCTGCAACGGATTGCAGAGTTGCTTGAATTCGAACCAACCAGCATCGAACAGCCGGTCCGTCACGAAGACGTTAAGGTTCTGTCATCGATTCGACCTCAGGTGTCGGTGCCGCTGATGCTGGATGAATCGCTGTGCTGCATGGAAGACGCGCAGCGCGCGGTTGAAAACCGGACCTGTGACTCCTTCAATTTAAGGATTTCCAAGTGTGGCGGGCTCCTGCCGTGTTTGAGGCTTGCGGCATTCGCGGTTCGTCACGGTCTTGACATTCAGTTGGGTTGCCAGGTCGGAGAAACCGGAATTCTGTCGGCTGCCGGTCGTCATTTTGCCTGCAATGTGCGGCAGATTCGCTACCTTGAAGGCAGTTATGGGCGATTTCTGGTGACGGATCAGTTGACTCAGGAAGACCTGACGTTTGGCTATGGCGGTCGAGCGTCCCGGCTGTCCGGACATGGGCTTGGAATTCACGTTGACGAGCATAAAGTTCGGATGCTGGCCGAGCGGACAGACATCCTGTGGCCGCGCTGAATGAAAAGCCGGACGGCAGCCGGGTCGGACGGCAAATCGGCGTTTCGGTTGGCGTCTGTTTGGTTTGAGGGAATTCACGGCCTTCAGAAAAGCTCAGGAACCGGCTTCAGTCAGTGGTTCGATAATCGTCAGCCACATCGAAAGAGATCATGAAAGTTGCACTGTTCATCCCCTGCTACGTGGATCAGTTTTATCCACAGGTTGGCATGGCTACGGTTCGCATTCTGGAACACTTCGGGGTTCAGGCGGAATTCCCGGAAGCTCAAACGTGCTGTGGGCAACCCATGGCGAATTCCGGATGCAATTCTGAAGCGGAGCCGCTGGCCAGAAAATACGTGCAGGTCTTTCGTGGTTACGACTACATCGTCGCGCCCTCCGGTTCCTGTGTTTCCATGGTTCGACATCATTACGATCCGTGGTTCACGCCGGAAGACACGGCATCGAACACCGTTCGGGAACGGACTCTGGAGCTGTCCGAGTTTCTGACCGGAGTGCTGAATGTCGATCGCATTCCGGGCCGTTTTCCGCACAAGGTCGGCATTCATCAGAGCTGTCATGGCCTGCGTGAACTGCGGTTGTCCGGATGTTCGGAAGTGATGAAGGATCGACGTTCGATTCTGACAGATCTGTTGTCCGGGCTGGAAGGCATTTCGTTTTCACAGCTGAAGCGGGTTGACGAATGCTGCGGGTTCGGCGGAACCTTCGCGGTGGCAGAAGAAGCGGTCTCCTGCATGATGGGGGAAGATCGGATTCAGGATCATCTGGATGCCGGCACCGAAGTTCTGACGGCGGGCGATATGTCATGCCTGATGCATCTGGAAGGGCTGATTCGTCGTCGAAAGCTTCCCATCAAAGTGATGCACTTTGCCGAAATCCTTGCGGATGCGCTGGCGGAAAACTCCGTCTGTACGAAATGACGGCATCACAAATCAAATCGACGCTTCCTGAATTTCAATCCTGAAACCTGCTATGTCTCATCCAACACTTGCTCAGGCATTCACAGCCAATCGCACTCGCGCGAAGTGGCATGACCAGGCGCTGTGGTTTGTTCGTGAGAAACGCGATCGGATGGCAGCGTCCGTGCCGGAGTGGGAAGATCTCCGGCAGCACGCATCGGCCATCAAGATGCACACGATGTCGCGGCTTCCCGATTACCTGGAGCAGTTCGAACAGAACGCTCGCGCGTTGGGAGCGCAGGTTCACTGGGCTGTCGACGGTGACGACCACAATCGCATCGTGCTGGAGATCCTGCAGAAGCACAACGTCCGCAGGATCGTCAAGAGTAAGTCGATGCTGACAGAAGAGTGTCACCTGAATCCGTTTCTGGAACAGCACAACATCGAAGTGGTGGACACCGATCTGGGCGAACGCATCGTCCAGCTGCGCGAAGAACCTCCCAGTCATATCGTGCTTCCCGCGATTCACATTCGCAAAGAAGAAGTGGGGGAGTGCTTTCATGAACATCTGGGGACGGAGAAGGGAGCTTCCGATCCGGCCTATCTGACCGAAGCGGCTCGACAGCACCTGCGAGAACGCTTCTGTGCCGCCGATGCCGGCATCACGGGTGTGAACTTTGCGATTGCAGAAACCGGTGGGTTTGTCGTGTGCACAAATGAAGGCAATGCCGACCTTGGAGTTTCGCTGCCGCCGCTGCACATCGCCTGCATGGGCATCGAAAAGCTGGTTCCGCGAGCATCGGATCTGGCCGTGTTTCTGCGCCTGCTGGCTCGGTCCGCCACCGGCCAGCCCATCACAACCTACTCGTCGCACTTCCATGGCCCTCGCCAGGGCGGCGAACTTCACATTGTCCTGGTGGACAACGGTCGCAGTGGCATCCTGCAGAGCCCCGATTTTCGCCGCAGCCTCAACTGCATTCGCTGTGGCGCGTGTATGAATACGTGTCCTGTTTATCGCCGCAGTGGTGGACACAGTTATCAGTCGGCCGTGCCGGGCCCCATCGGGTCCATCCTGACACCATTGCGAACTCCGGAGAAACACAGTTCGCTTCCGTTCGCCTGCACGCTGTGCGGGTCATGCAGTGACGTCTGTCCGGTGAAGATTGATCTGCATCACCAGCTGCTGGCGATGCGCGGATTTCTGGACCGAAAGAAGCTGATCGGGTTCACCAAGAAGATGTCGATGAAGTTTCTTTCGGGGCTGCTGTCGAGTGAGTGGCTGTTCAGTCGAGCCGGAACGGCAGCCCGAACGGCGCTGCGCTGGCTGCCTCGGTTTGCCGTCTACAATCCCCTGAACGACTGGGGAAAAAATCGCGAGCTGCCCGATCCGCCCGCATCATCGTTTCGCGAACAGTATCGAGAATACCGCCGGAAGAAGGACCAACAGTCATGAGCGCCGCCTCATCCGCGCGAGAACAGATTCTGAGCAATCTTCGAGCCGCTCTGCCTCAGTCATCACCGTTGCCTGAACTGCCGGCGACCGGACCATGGCAGACGTTCGCCGATCCACTGGAAAGATTTTCGGAGGTCCTGGCGACGGTTGGAGGACAGTGTGTTCAGGTTTCCAGTCGGCGGCAGGCCCATGAGATTCTGACCGGCTTTCCGGAATGGCAGGCAGCTCGGGTGCGAATCTCCGCTGTGGACGGAGTCGGAGAATCGAACACCGACGTCTCACCGGAACGTGATCCTCACGATTACGAAACAGTGGACTTCGCCGTCCTTCCCGGTCATTTTGGGGTGGCAGAAAACGCCGCGATCTGGGTCACTGATGACCTTGTTCCGCACCGCGTGCTGTACTTCATTCCACAGCGCCTGGCGATGGTGATTCCTTCGTCTGAGATTGTGAATAACATGCACGAAGCCTATGGTCGGATTTCCGTCGGGCGTCATGCATTTGCCGGCTTCATTTCCGGTCCATCAAAAACGGCCGATATCGAACAATCACTGGTGATCGGAGCTCACGGCGCACGATCCCTGACCGTGTTTGCCGTGGATGAGCTCTGAACACGTATGGCATCTCGAACAGTATTGAGCATTGGTCAGTGTCGCCCGGATCACGCGGCGATATCTCATTTCCTGAAGTCGAACTTTGATGTCGATCTTCATACGGCTGACCTGGCCGATGAAGCCATCGAACTGATGGCTCGCCAGACGTTTCATCTGGTGCTGGTCAACCGCAAACTGGATGCGGATTACAGCGACGGCATGGACATCATTCGCCGAATGAAGGCAACTGCCGAACTCTGTGATCTTCCGGTGATGCTGGTCTCCAATTTTCCTGACTGGCAGGAAAAGGCCGTCCAACTGGGGGCTGTGCCGGGATTCGGCAAGGCAGAACTCGGGACGTCCGACACGATCGATCGTGTTCGAGCCATTCTGGCGATCCCCTGATCCGACCTTCGATCGGTGCAAACAGTGCGGTTTGGCATTTGGCCCCGGAACTGTTCAAAACGATCTGCAAAAGCGTTCTGCCCCTCTCCAGACAGCGGTTTTCACTGTGTTTTGCGCGTTCGGGGACTTTAACTGGACAGCGCCAGGTAGTCGTTTGGAGTGCGGCGACTTGTCGCCACTTTGGTTTTGATTCACCACGTCGAGTTTCGGTGAGCGGCTGGTAAGAATGGACTGGTCGCAGAATTGGTCAGAATTCTGAATCGCGCGGAATTCTTACGAATTCCGCTACTGCTTTGCTACAGCAAATTTTTAGGGTACGACGGACTTCCAGTCCGTCGATCGTGCCTGTCCCTGACGGACTGG
>JAGQPY010000297.1 GCA_020426485.1 Planctomycetaceae bacterium | reverse complement strand
TGTGTCGCCAAATTATGACAATCCCTTCACAACCGCGAGGGACGGTTCAACACCGCGAAGCGTTCTCTTCCCGGCTCGCGCCGCTGCTGGCACGCGTTGTCCCCCCAACTCTGTTGCCGTCACCGCATCAGGCCGCGGCTTCGCCAGTTCAGCTGACGATCTCCTGGCGGTGCTGTTTGGATTCCGCAGATTTCCTCCCGCTCCCGCGCCGTGAACAATGCGGGTTAGTGAATGTTTTCCCGCTGAAAAGGTCGCGTCGGACGCAATCTTCATCCGAACCGTCGTTTTGACTTCGCAACTGCGGCCGTTTCCGCCGATCTCCCTGAGTGCCGTGACGGCCTGCGCGAGGTTTGGAGCAGCGAGATACCACGTGTGACGGTTTCGAATGGATTCGACTGAATCGTATGCCCGGAGATGTCCGGGCGGAGAGATTGGGGAAGATTCCATGTCTGTCGTTTCAATTCCTGCTTCGCGTCAACGCCCGGAACAACTTCCGGCGACGACTCGGTCTGTCGATTCCTCAGGCCGTCATTCTGCGAGAAAAGCCCCCGTGCAGCCCGGACTCCGCCCTGGATCCGTCGCCAGTTCGGAAAGTGCGTCGTCAGCGACCACCGCGCCCCGCCGAAAAGTGTCGGCGATCGCAGTGCGGTCCGCGGCCGTTTCCGGAGCGGCTGTGAACACGAACAGCGGCTCCAGTCGGAGGAACAGCCAACGTGTTCCAACCGCCGGAACAACCGCTTCGACGCCGAAAGTCCCGGTCTCGCCTGAGAAGGTTGTTCTGCAGTTAAGGCTGACTCGCGCGCTGGCCAAAGTCATCGTGGCTCTGGATCGGGCCGGACAAAAGCCCAGCCAGATGATTGAACGCATCCTGTGGGAACATCGCCAGATTCAGGACGCGGCCACCATCATTGGGCTCAAACGCATCATTCCGCGTCGCAAACGCATGGCTTTGCCCGCTGCCGCGCAGGGTTCCCGCCGAGCCACAGGCTGACAGCCTTTTGCGAATCCGGTGGACGGATTCCGCGCGGACTTCTATCCTGCCATTTTGCTGCAGCGCACCTGCGTGTCCGTTCCAGGAGAGTCTGGTCGTTGGGGGGACAGTGGAATGGGTCACAGAACGTTTGTCATTGACCACCATCCGTTACATCGTGCGATTGCAGATTCGTTTCCCGCGGAATTGAAATCCATGTTCGAGGAACGCGTTCGGCCGGCAGCATCGCCGCGCGAGACTGCGACATTGGACGTTGAAGAACGTGTTCCGGCAGAAGTATGAGTGCCCGAATCGGCAACCTGGCCAGACAACTGACGAACGGCAGCGGCGTCCGACGACGACGCCAGGCCGGCATGTTCGTCGTCGCGCTGTCGTTTGTTTTGTCGGCGGCGGCTTCGCTGAGTGTCGCGTTGGGACAGGTGTCCCAGGAAGTACCGGGAGCGGTCAGGCTCAACAACGGTTTTGTCATTCGTGGGCTGTGCGACCGGACCAGCACCATTGATCCGTTGTTCAGAGACCAGAAGCTGGAACTGCGAAAGATCGACCAGCGTTTTCGGACCTACTTCGTGGCCAACCGAAACAGCGATCCGGTGTTTCCGGACACGTCGGCCGTTCCGAACCAGAATTTTATCATTCGACAGCATCGTACCAGTCAGCGGCCCATGAACTTTGCCATCGGGCTGCATGCGACGCCGGAATTTGATGCGGAGGGGCGGTCTTCGATCACGCTGAATCTGGGCAACAACCAGAGCGCGACGATTGAACTGGGCATCACGGGGCTGAATTCCGAAGCCATTGTTGTCGAAGGACTGACGCACAAGTGGCAGTTTGGAATGTCCATTCACGTCCTTCCGGAGTCTGTGCTGTACGGGGGGCTCAGTGAGCCGTCGCTGTTGAAGAAGGTTCAGGGATTTGAGGAATCCGGAACGCGACTCAATCTGATCAAGCTGCTGATTGATGCGGAAAAATTTGTCGCGGCCAGACGACTGATGCAGGACACCGCCACCGAATTCCCCGATACGGCCGGACGCATTGAAAGTCTCATCGACGCATGGAATGATCAGGTCGGGGAATTGCTGCTGCAGCAGATTCAGACGATTCGAGACACCGGGCGCCACCAGACTTCTGTTGCCTACATCCGTAATTATCCGGATGACGAACTGGCTCCTCTGCTGCGAGTCCGCACGAAACAGTTTCTGGAACAGTACGATGGCGAAACACGGCGGCTGGAAGAGATTCGCACCGGGATGAATCGCCGGATTTCCGAAATCGAAGATGTGGACGTGCATCGACAGGCCAGTCGCATCTGGCAGGTCATGAATTCACAACTGGATCTCAACACACTGCCACGGTTCACGGCCTGGGAACTTCTCTGGCAGGATGACACTCTGCGGCCCGAATCCCGCTGCGCGCTGGCGATCACCGGCTGGTTGCTGGGGGAGGACTCAGCCGTGGACAGCTTCGCTCAGGCAGCAGGGTTGTTTCGCATTCGGGAAGTTTTGCTGGAGTTTCTGCAGACGAACGACAGCGAAAGTCTGTTGCGAGATCAGTTGATTGATGAAATTCGTCGTCAGGAAGGATTCACCGTGGAACGTGTGGCTCAGATGCTGCCACTGCTGCCTCCGGAGATGCCGCTGACCATCGAAAGATCAGCGTTCACGGATCCCGGGTCGTTTCAGATTTCTGCCACCGACGATCTTCCGTCTTGCATCGGACTGGTGCCCGGCGAATACAGCGAAACACGACGCTACCCCCTGCTGATTGCGTTGCCTCGTGCGGGAGGAACTTCGGAGGAGACGCTGCAATGGTGGCAGAAGGATGCCGAAAGAAACGGTTACGTGCTGGTGGTGCCCGAAATCTATTCGCCCGCAGACACGGAATATGTCGCGAACGTCAGCCAGCATGAAAAACTACTCGCGTTGATTCGCCGCCTCAAGTCGGGACTTTCCGTCGATGACGATCGAGTCTTCATCGCAGGCCACGGAATTGGCGGGGAAGCGGCCATGGATCTGGCGGCTTCTCACCCGGATGTCTTTGCCGGAATGATTTCCCTGGCCGGCCTGGGGCGACGTCATCTGCTGTGGACAGCACAGAATTCGACAACTCTGCCGTGGTATGTGGTCGTGGGGACTCGACAGCCCTTCTACTACACTCGGATGGAACTGCTGTTGCGGAAGCTGTTCAGTCGCAGATCCGCACCAGGGCGAGTTGAGGTGTGTGACTTTTTGCTGGCCCGCTATGAAGAACGCGGCTACGAATCGTTTGCGGAAGAACTGCCGAATCTGTTTCGGTGGATGGGCCTGCAGAGTCGTCGGCCAATGCCCGATCTGATTCAGGCCGAAACGGTGCGGTCGTGTGATCGAAACTGGTACTGGATGGAGTTTCAGGAGCTTCCTGAAAAGCTGACACCGCTGGATGAAGACAACACCTTTGATCAGCGGCCGGAACCCGCGACGGGCAGCATCCACTGCCAGGTCAAAGGCAACTACTTCAAGCTGTTATCCCTGCCGTCAACCGCATTTCTGAAACTGTCCCCGGCGATCCCCGGCTTTGATCCGGAACAACCGGTGACCATTCGCACGTCCGCCGGGCGATCGCAGAACGTTCAGTTTGAGCCATCGGTCAGAGATCTGCTGAACGAGTTTCGATCAACTCACGACAGCCGTCGCCCCTGCTTCATGCGGATCGCGCTGGACAATTAATCAAGGAAAATTTGTCGCGTTCCGGTCGTTAATCCGTTTCGGCGAACAGTCCCGCATTTTGTCCTTCGTTTAGTATGCTCGGTCACGCGTGTCACTCTGCTCTATCAAAATGGAGATCTACTGATCATGAAACGTTTGGTATTCCGTTGCTGTGTCCTGCTGTTCTTCGGAGCGTTCGTATCCTTGGCGGTCGCCAACGCTGATGATCCGGGCTGGATTCCGCTGTTTGACGGAAAATCCCTGAACGGCTGGAAAACCTATGCCGGTGGTGGTCCCGTTGCTGACAAATGGGTGGCCGAAGACGGGGTTCTCCATCTGACGGGTAAAGGCGGCGGGCACATCATCACGGAAGCCACGTTCGATAACTTTGAACTGGAATTCGAGTGGAAGATCTCGCCGGGTGGCAACAGCGGAGTGATGTATCGAGTTCGAACCGGTGATAAGGCTCCCCATTTCAGCGGACCGGAATATCAGGTCCTGGACGACAGCAGTCACCGAGACGGTCAGGACGAAAAAAAATCCGCAGGATCACTGTACGCCCTGATTGCCGCCAAGGGAAAAAAGGTGAATCCGGTCGGTGAGTGGAATCAGTCTCGCATTGTGCTGAAGGGGAACCATCTGGAGCACTGGCTCAACGGCGTTCAGGTGGTTGAAACCGAACTTCATACCGACGAATGGAAGGCGCTGGTCGGCGACAGTAAATTCAGGACGTGGGAACAGTTTGCTCAGACGGCCAAAGGACATATCTGCCTGCAGGATCATGGAGATCCGGTTTGGTATCGGAACATTCGAATTCGACCGTTGAAATAGACGGTAACTCATCCGGAAGCTGAAGAGTCCGCTATCGCGCGTCGTTGTGGGTGGTGAATGGCGGGACGGTCGTGACTTCGATTGTTCACGAAACACGGGATGGCCATGAGTCATCATGACTGACAGACGATCAATGAGTCCATCAATGGAGCACGCCGAAAACCCTTATCGTCCTCCACATCGCGATGCGGATTCCTCGCCACTCGGGCGATTATTCGAACTGCTTTTCGAGAGCGCGATCCGGACTTTTCGGCTCAGCATTGTGATATCCTTCTGCATTCTGGGGTGTTTCTGGATTCTGCAGATTGTGTTCCATGAGTTTTCGCGGTGGTTCGACGGTTTGGTTTTCGCCATTGTTGTGGCCGCATCGACATTTGTCCTTGGGCTTCCGCTGACCGCGCTGTCACTGGCCAGATCGCGGGATGTCAGTCACACTTCCGGTGTGAAGTCCGGACTTTCCAGCCACGCGCCGACTGCAGCCGTTGACGAAGACCGGGACGCATTCAAAGCATGATCGCCCCGACGCCGGGAAGGTTCCTTCACATTCAGAGACGGCTGCGTCTTTCGCTGCGTCTCTCCACGGTGTGATTCAATTCTGCAATAAGGCAACGAACAATTATGGTTATCCGCTCATCGTGCTTGCTGATTCTCGTTTCAACCGGCATCGTTTGGTCGACCAGCTCACTGGCCAACGACAATGCGTCTGCCGATATCACGACGGGTAAGAAACTCCTGTTTCATGCGGACTTCGAAACTTCCGCTGCCGAACGTTTTGAACCGACGGATTCAACGGCGTGGCAGGTTTCGGAGAAAGACGGTAATCACTTCTATTCGCTGACGAAAAAACGCAGTCAGTTCGAACCTCCGGTTCGTTCGCCCTACAACCGTTCACTGATCACTGATCTGCAGGTGGACAGCTTCATTCTGGACGTTCGGCTGCAGTCAACCATTCCGGATTATAACCATCGCGACCTGTGTCTGTTCTTCGGGTATCAGGACGATTCGCATCTCTATTACGTTCATCTTGGCAAGAAGACGGACGACCACGCGAATCAGATTTTCATTGTCAACGACAAGCCTCGCACAAAGATCAGCACGAAAACGACACCGGGCACGGACTGGACTGACGACTGGCACCACGCTCGCATTGTTCGCGATGCCGACAGCGGGTCGATTGAAGTTTACTTCGATGATATGAAGTCGCCCGTGATGACGGCGTCCGACAAAAGCTTCGGTTCAGGGCGAATCGGCGTTGGTTCCTTCGATGACATCGGGAACTTCGATGACATCAGGGTTTATTCGCTCAAATAAACCACACTCGACGTGGGCGGCGAAGTGCGAACCGCTTCTGCCTGCTGCTTCACTGGAATTCGACTGAATCTGACTACCGTTGATTCCGGGGGCTTTGATCGGAACAGCGAACGCGAAAGCGGCTGTAACCGAACTGTTCCAGCAGGTTTAATAAGCGAGAAATGCGTTCATCCATGCACTGGCCATCGACGATTCCGGCGGCCAGTGTGCCGGCCGTAATCACGGCGACTCGGCAGACCGACATCGGTAAACGATACGGGGCCAGATCAGCAAACAATTCTTCATCGCTGCAGATCTCCCCAAATTTTTCTCCCTGATACGTCAGTTCCAGACCGTGCAGATCCGCACTCCATTCGTAGTCAAACGGCCCGAAGCAGCGTCCGCGCGAAGCGACCCAGAAGGCGGTTTTCTCCAGCACAATTTCGTCACCGACAGCCTTCATGGGGAGCAGTCCGTTTGCGATCATTCCACGTGTTTTCAGATCCGTTCGGTGCCAATCCTATCGGCTGAGACTGACGGTGGAAATGCGGTTTCAGTTTCGGTGAAAAATCGGGAGGAACGGACTAAAAAACATTCGTGGGATTTCCGAAGAACGCCCGGTAGCAAGGGGTTGACAAAGACTTCCGACTGCGATTATCAATCCCGTCTTCAGACACCCAGACTGTTTAACTTATCTGCCGTAGACTCACCTTGAGGGCTGGACAATGTTGCTGGCAACTGTTTCAGAAGAAATGACAGAATTCGACATCTTCGCATCTGCCACGCTCGCTGCAGAAGGTTGCAACGGCGCGGTCCACACTGTGGTCATGGAAGACGATGAAGAGTTCGATGATGACTTCGAAGACGATGACGACTTCGACGATGATGATGACGACGAAGACCTGGAGGACGACGACTTCGAAGAAGACGACGACTTTGATGATGACTTCGAAGAGGACGATGACTTCGATGACGACGACGACGATTTCGAAGACGATGACGACGACGACTTCGAAGACGATGAAGAATTCTGATCCGAATTCGGTCGTCAAGAGGCAGGATTCGTGACGGAACCTGTTCCGTGATGGCTGCCTCGGTACGCTGAGTTTCCAAAGGACGTTCCCGATTCGGAACGTCCTTTTTTGATGCGCTGCCGGTTCGTGTGCCGACGGAACATCGGTTCGAAGATGAAGTACCGTGCGAGGCTGAAGGCTTTGCGTGCTGTGCGATTGGTGCGGACGTCGTACAGGTTCGAAA
>JAGQPY010000296.1 GCA_020426485.1 Planctomycetaceae bacterium | reverse complement strand
TCGCTCGCGGAAACTCGACGTGGTGAATCAAAGCCAAAGCGGCGACAAGTCGCCGCACTCCAAACGACAACCTGGCGCTGTCCAGCTAGACGGTGGTCGCCGACAGGCGCACCCCCGGTGACAAAGCAGGAACCAAGCTCATCCTGAAAGGATGACAGAAACCGGAATTCCGGTACCCGTTTCAGGGTGCAATCGCAGGGCTGGCCGCATTTCGGTGGTCGCGCTTCGCCGGCCACCGGCTAATATCTGCGACCGCTTTGCGGTCAATCGCAACAGTCATACCCGAAGCCGGAAAACCACCGTCTCACGGCAGGATGCTGAGTCGCGCACTCGATTTCGCGGAGAGCCGAAAAATCCTCCCACTTTCGCGGGAGGACTTTGTTCGAACTGCTGTTGTCTCCGAAGAGCTGACTGCAGGCAGCACGGCTCGCGGCTCAGTGATCGTTATGCTCCGGACGATCAGACTTCGAAGTACTGCTCGTCGTCATCATCATTCTGCGGTTTCAGCAGTTCGTTCACGAGATCTGATGTCGCAGAAGCAGGTGCGGCTTCCGTCGCGGAAGGCTCCGAGACATCTGAACCGAACAGCGTGGACGCCTTGATCGGACCGTCCTGACCTTCCGCCGGATGTTCGCTCAACACATCACCCGCCCCGGGAGAATGGTTGTTTGCAATCGCTCCTGTACGTGCATCATCCTGAACGTTCGGTTCCATCGGTGGTCTGGTTCGAGTGCTCGACGGTTCGTCGATATCCTTCGCTGCGACACCCTTGCCGAAGCTTCGTATGCGACTGTTGATGCTCCACAGTTTATGCAGCAGTTCACCGCCGGAAATCAGGGTCGCGATGACAACGGCAATCACGAAGACACCCAGTGGAATGACTTCCATAATTGCGGCTGACACACTGAACACGCTCAAGGCGGCAAGAACCGTGAACACGGTGATTCGAGCACGAATACCGCCTTTTTCCCGTCGGCGAGCATGCGACGCCAATGCCTTTTCGACCGACTGAGTCGACAGCTGCCGAAACGAATTCATGTCGCTTCTCAGCGCATTGAGATCGATCTTCTGTCGTGCTGTGGCTGGTCGTTCCTCCCTCTCAGGCGTTTCTCTCACTTCCGGTGCAGCTGCTGGCTTTGATTCATTGCCACTGATATCGTTGTATTCACCCGCCATGTAGGCATCAATGAAGGAACGCGGTCCCGCTGGTTTCGGTTTGGCCGCCGGAGCTGCCGGAGCCCCCGAACGCGACACTGCCGACGATGATGGCGACGATGATGATGACGATGATGACCGAGACGGTGACGATTCCTTTTTCAGTTCCTCCGGAAGACTTCCGCCGGCTTTGGAACGATTGCGTGCCAGCAGCTGTTCCATATAGCTGGCAACAAAGTCGTCCGCGTCTGCGTGTTCATCGGTCTCCGTCGGTTCTTCCTGGAACTGTTCCGATTCTTCCAGAAGCACATGATCCGCATTGCGGAAACTCATTGTGACCGTCGCCGCCGATTCCTGACTGTAGTCATCGACCGCAGGCAGTTCCGATTCTTCGACCCTGATCCCGGATTTCTCCGGTCGAATACCGCCCAGCCCAAACATTTCCGCCAGTTCACTGCGAAGGTGGACCGCCGGCGTGTCATCATCATCCTGCGTTTCCTCGACGTCCGCACGAACATCCGGAAGTGGATCCACATCCGCATGGGCGTGTCCGGCAAACTGCACGTCGACGCGAGCCTGTTCGATCTGCTGCCGCGATTCTCGCAACTGCCGCTGCTGAATTTCAATTTCCTCTTCCGCGCATTCAATTCTGCGCTGACGTTCCCGAAGGTCTGATTCTCGGTTGTCCAGCACGACGGCACGGTCATCCAGCTCGCGCTGAAGAATTCCCAGTTCGTCCGACGTCACAGCGCGACCCTCTCCGGACGCCACCGCACTCTCGGCTCGCGCGCGAGTCGTGATCAACTGTGAGTTCAGGTCGCGAACCAGTTCTTCCAGTTCAGAAATCCGTTCCTGAGCCGCGCGATTTGCCGCAGCGTCGGCACGCACATCTGTATTGGTCTTGTGTTCGCCTTCGGCGGCCTGCAACCGAGTACTCAGGTCGCGAACCAGCACTTCCAGTTGTTCCTTCTGACCGGCAAGCTGTTCCTGTTTCGCCTGATATTCCGCCGTCAGACTCTCAATCTGTGCTCGCAATTCCTTAACCTGACCGGCATCTTCGGCCTCGTCAGACTCAACAACCTGAGCAGCGTTTGCCCGAACGGACTCCAGCTCCTCCTGAAGCGTTCGGCGTTCTTCGGCAAACTGGTCTGACGCAGCAGCCAGCTTCGACTTCAGTTCCGCAATTTCCTCTTCACCGCTTCGCAGTTCACCGCGAGCCTGAAGCAGTTCTTCGTCCTGTTCTGCAACAAGTTTCTGAAGATTCTCCAGCTCTCTGCTGTCCGCAGCCGTCGCACTCACTTCCTCCGAAGAAATCACCTCGTCACGCAGCGATTCAAATGCCTGCCGAAGTTCGGTCAACGCTGTGGAAAGTTCATCCCGTTCGGCCGAAATCTGCTCAGCATTTGCCTGAGCCGCATGGAGTTCCCGGCGAACCGTCTCCAGTTCCGCCTGGACGCGTTCCACCTCTTCCGATGTCTCAGCCACCGGTGTCTTCGGAGCAGACTTCACGGCTTTCAGAGACTGAATTCGTCGATGTGTTTCTTCGTGGCGTTCAACGAGTTCCTGCTCCCAGCGTGTTAGTTCTTCGGCACGCTGCGTCAATGCGAGTTCCTGAGCGGCGGTGTCTTCGGAAGTCCGGCGAGCGGCCTCCAGGTCCGACGCCTGATTCTCCAGCGAGGTGCTCAGTTCCTGAACTTCCTGAAGTTTCAGATTCAGCGAAGATTCCCGTTCCGCAAGCTCTTCTCGCAAGGACTCCAGAGACGCGCGTTCCTCGGACTGCTGCGTCTGAACTGCCTGATGCTGATCTTCCGTTTCCTGAAGCTCGGCCTGCTGCTGCCGGAGTTCCTTTTCCAGATTCGCAATGCGATCCTGCTCGGCTCGCAGAGTTGCTTCGCGAGCTTCCACGTCTCGTGTTCGCTCAACAAGCGCATCTGCGGTTGGAACATTCGCCACCTGCATCCGCAGCTTTGTCAATTCGGTTTCCGCGTCCGACAGACTGTTCGTTAGTTCCGCTACCTGCTGTCGCAGTTTCTCTTCGGAAGCCCTGCGGTCGCTTGCGTCTGCGTCCTGCTTCCTGCGCAGGACAGCCAGTTCCTGGCGAGCCACCTCAAGTTCGCCCGACTGATCTTCCAGCTGCTGACGAAGTTCCTGTCGAGCACTCTCAACGTCCTCGGCCGTCGGTGCTTCGGCCAGCCTGGCATGAGCCGCTTCCAGCTCCCCATTTTTCTGGTTGAGCTGCTGCTCAAGCTTCTGCAGATCGTCGGCATGCTTACTGCGGAAAACAGCCAGTTCCTGACCCTGAACTTCCAGTTCGGCCGCTTTTTCGTCCACCTGCTGCTGAAGTTCCGAACGCAGTTGTTCCAGTTCTGCCGGGTCAGCCGCTTTCTCCAACTGCTCCCGAGCCGTCTTCAGTGCAGCGCCAGCGATTTCCAGCTGTGAACGGTACGTGTCCAGCTCCGAACGAAGGTCGGACAACTCTTTCTCATGAGTCGCCGCCGCGCTCTCCTGCTGAAGTCGCAGCGCGTTCAGTTCTCCGCGAGCAGCTTCCAGTTGCTCGGCCTGATCACGCACCTTCTCAAGGAAGTGCTCTCGTTCTTTTTCGACCGCCTCCGGAACAGGAGCCTTCGCCAGCTGTTCCCGGGTCGATTTCAGCTCCGCGCTGAGTGATTCGAAGTCTTTTTGGCTGCGCGTGAGCTTATGGTTCAGTTCGGAATGCAGCGACTTCAGGTCTGCACACTCCTGCTGACGATCCACCGCTTCCTGTCGAGCCACCCTCAACTGTGCTCGCAGTTCTTCGCTTTCCGCCTGCGCAACCGCTCCCGAATTGTCCGCTTCACGATCACGTCGAATGGCCGTCAGTTCGGCTTCTGTGTTCTCCAGACGCTCGTGAAGCTTACTCAGTTCCGCTCGCGCGACGTCCAGTTGAGTGTGATAGCCGGACAGTTCACTGGTATGAATCGTGCGACTGCGGTCAAGTTCATGACGAGTCGCCTCCAGTTCACCGGTCAGACGCGTGTGATCCAGATTGTATTTTTCCCGCAGTTCCGACAACTGAATGCGCAGTGACTGCACTTCCGCATCACGTTCAGCGGGCGGTGCTGATGTTGGTGGCGTCACCGATGGAGTGGCAATGGTCGGCGGACGGACAGCGCTGCGTCGTTCAAGTTCCTGCAGTGTCTGATCCAGATCGGTGCTGAAGTTTTTGACTTCTGCAGAAGGCGGTTCAGCCGGTGTGGAGTCTTTCGTGCGTACCGTCGGCTCTGAGGCAGACGATGCTGCTCGCCGGCGCGGTCGTCTTCGGCGCGGCGACTGGTTGTCTTCGCCATTGTCTTCCGGAAAGCCGTTTTCAAAACGAAAGGTCGCCGGGCCAATGGCAATGACGTCTCCCGGAATCAACCGCTGTGCAGTAGTGACGGGGATATCATTCACCCAAAGCCGTGAACTGACCAGAGGCTCAATTCGAGCCGTCGTGTTGTCCACAGTGATGCGGCAGTGTCGAGCCGCAACGCCGGTCAGTGAGACCTGCAGATCGCAGTCGGCGTCACTTCCGCAGACATATTCTCCCGGCGCGGCCAGCGTGCAGGAGCTGGCATTCGAATTCCAAATCGGCACCAGCTGTCGATGGATGCGTCCGGGGCTGAGGCTTGTCTGCGAGAACATTGAAATCTCCGGGATAAACTGCCGTGCATTCCTCATCGCAGACACTTATCTGCTTCGTCAGGAAAACATTTGCCGACAGCTCAACTGATCCGACCGCCACCGGCGAGCGGAAACGGTTGTTGAAGGGAATTTCCTGAAGTCACCGATTGTTCCGATTCTGCAGCGGAAGACTCACCCCGCGCGCTCGTGCACAGTCGATCTACTTCAACCCATGGATCACATACATCACAAATCCCGGTCGGTCAAAATGTGTCACCGCGCTGTCTTTCGTAATCATTGGTTTCGTTACGGACACATGTAACCCGTACCGACTGTGCAGGTTACCCTGATGGTTTTCCTGACGATGACAGCCGAATGATTGCGTATTCTGTTCCGGTCGTGCGGCTCGAATCACATCGGCAGTTTCTGCCGGTTTGTCTCACCAAGACCGCGCAACGTGTGCAAACCGCGGGGGAATCCTCTTCAGAGTTCAAGTTCTTTGACATACTGTTCAGCAGTCCGTTGAGAATCGCATTTTACGGACCACGATTGCCCGCAGTTTCGCTGTGAGAGACTGTCAGCGGTCAAAACACTGCTTTCGCCGCAGGACGCTGGTTACCACCGTCAATGCTGTGCATGGACATGCAGCAGCAGCAATGACACTGCATTTTTCCACCTACAATGACGTCGCACATTCCTGCCTTCCTTCGCCGACTCCACGCTCCCATCTGCCTGACTCTGGTCGGTCTGGTCAGCTGGGCGCTGCTGTGTCCCGATCCGTTTCTGGCCGTTCAGCGAACGCCGTTTTCTTCGCTGCGAACTGTCAGCGACATCCTGCTGCACCTGACGGCTTACGGAACGCTGTCCGTTATCTGCTGCGTTCCACTGGCCCTGACCGGAAATCTGCGGTGGCGAAATCAGGTTCTGGTACTGCTGGTCGCTCATTCCATGATCAGCGAGCTGCTGCAGGCCTTCATTCCACGACGCACCTGCGACCCACTGGATGCTCTGGCCAACCTGACGGGAATTGCTGTTGGTGCCCTGGTCGCTGCGTGGGTCACTCAGTGGACCGCCGCTCCAATCTCTGTCAGAACGACGGATTCCAACATCGCCAACGGCTGAACGGACGCTTCTGATTCGTGCCCGATTCGCTGGAAGTATGCACCGCTGAATACATGCGGTGCAAAAGTGTCCGCCGTGGTGGACGACATCCGTTTATCGGATGACGGTTCCGGGAGGTTCATCGGCCATGCGATAGGCGGGCGCGTCATCCAGATCGCCGGTCACTTCCAGCATTTCCGGCGCGGGTTCGCGATGAGGTTCAGGAATGATGCCGGCTGACATCAGGCTCGCGTAGGTCAGAAACATCAGCAGTCCCAGCGCGACTCCGTTGGGAAGGAATTCCTTCCCGAAAAACTTCAGAGCGCTGCCGGCCGACTTGCTGAACCGAATGCGGACGCCGTTCCACTGAACACTGTACATCTCGTCCAGAATCAGGTGCGACAGAAACCCAATGGCCACGCCAACCGCCATCAACAGGCGAACTCGCAGTTGAGGACTGTGGTATCCCAGAAACGTACATTCCGCAGCAATGATCAACGCCGGAATGCTGTGAAACATGCCGCGATGAACGGTCAGTTTGGCCAGCACGGCCGAACCGCCGTATCGCACAAATCCGTACAGCAACATGGCGAACAACATCGCTCGATCACCGCTGATACCCAGTTCATTGGTGTGCTGCAGCAGCAACAGCGGAGCCAGCGCTGCCGTCATGGTGGAAAGTTCCCGAACGGGACGGCCGCTTTCGGAATCGAGGTCCGGCAGCATACCGGCAATCCACGTCAGAATACCGGCGACGATTCCCTGCACGATCGAAAACCCACCCATGAAGACGGCTGCGGCAGCGTACGCAACGCCCAGCATTCCGCTCACAGTGATGTGTTCTCGATAAGCCGCCATGAAACTCGATCACGATAGCCCCGATCCTGCCCCAACGCGAAGTGCGCATCGTGGTGGATCCTGAAGCGGGAAGACAAACGCGTCAGTGATGCAAGAGTAATGTAGCCGCAGCGCTCTGGTTCAGCAGCAGGAACTGCGAACGTCACGCCGCCGTGTCAGATTCGCCCCTGAAACTCGGCCCGACGGTGGCAGATCTCGCCGACCTGCCACAATCCGTCCGTGCTGAAACCGCAGAATCTGCCGAAAGCTGACGGTGGAAGTTCCGGAGCGGGACGAAACGACGTTCACCTAACAAGG
>JAGQPY010000295.1:2605-7062 GCA_020426485.1 Planctomycetaceae bacterium | reverse complement strand
TAGCGGAATTCGTAAGAATTCCGAGCGATTCAGAATTCTGACCAATTCTGCGACCAGTCAATTCTTACCAGCCGCTCGCGGAAACTCGAAGTGGTGAATCAAGGCCAAAGCGGCGACAAGTCGCCGCACTCCAAACGACAACCTGGTGCTGTCCAGCTGGGTACGGGAAAACACAATTCGTTGAACCGGCGGCTGCCTTAGTGATGATCGTTTTCTCGTTCCATTAACCGGATCAGTTCGGCCATGCTGGTGACCTGCATCTTCCTCATCGCTTTGCCGCGATGTTTTTCGACGGTCTTAATGCTGATGGCCAGCTGGATGGCAATCGACTTATTGGTTTCCCCGCCGTAGACATGTTCAATCACCTGTCGCTCACGAGCAGACAATCGATCAATGTATCGCGCTCCATTGGGGAGAACGGGGGGCAGACGAGTGTCATCGTGTGTGACACGATCCAGTGATTCGAACGCCTCTTCAACGGCCTGCAACAGAACATCGCGCTGGTATGGTTTGTCCAAAACCGTGATCGCCCCGTGCTTCATCGCTTCCACGACGACTCGAGTCTCCGGATACCCCGACAGAAGAATCAGCCGAAAGTTTGCCGTGTAGGCCTGCAGATGCTGCTGGACCTTCAGGCCGTTATACCCGGGCATTCGTTGATCTGTAATCACAACACCACGATCAAGAGACGCAACCTGTTTCAGGAAGTCGGATGGATCACTGAATGTTGCGACGGCGTAGCCGGCCACCTTCAGCTGCATCTCCAGAACATCAAGAACAGCCTTTTCATCGTCCAGGACATAGACCTGTCGGCTGACGCGATGTTTTTCGCTGTCAGAGTCACGCTGGAAAGATGAACTGCTCTCAAGGGTCATGACGGTTTCGAATTCACTGGTCGCAAACATGTCCGGCGATTGCCTCCTGCCGTGGAACTCATGATGTCTCCATCCCCTTCGACAATGGGGGAACCAGTCGGCGTCATCCGAGTACACCGGCAAGACATTGGTAATAATAAGTCCAGAAGTTTTTTAAGAAATGTGAACTAATCGAAAAAATATCAGCGAATGGCAAACCCGCAATAGGGAAAACCCGCAATCCGGCTGGCTTTTCCCCATCTCAGTAGCGAACAGAGCAAGGCAATACACAAGTCGGACTGAGCGGAATGCCGCCACACTGGTTGAACTGCCGCAATTATCTCTGCAGCCCCAGCAGGTAGCTGAGGTTCGTTGCCGTAGGTGGTCCGAACCGGGGCTCAAGGGCGATCGCAACGCCAACGTTTCCTTTACTGGTGTCCACTCCCAGGCCGACATGAAACAGCCAGTCCAGTCCAACTCGACTAAAAGTCACGGACGAGCCGCGTGACTCCGCTGCCGCGACATCGTAAGCAAATGAGGCCGTGGAAATCCACTTGGGGCTCATCTGGTAACTATAACTGGCAATGACCGTCTGGCTGTCCAGGAAATTCTTCGCCCGAACCTGCCGGAAGCCCAGATACACACTGCCTCGCAGACTTCGCTGGCTCAGCAGCCCGATACTCCACAGATCCTGAGAGTTGTTGAACAGATCCATCAGAGTATCAGAAAGGATGCTGGTACGATCACTGATATTCCAGCGGTAGTTGCCATAGATCATCCCGAACTCTTCGCCAAAGTTATCTCGTGCGGCGTCGGGAAACCATGTCACGCCGGTTTCCGCAATCATCCAGTCGCGAATGCGAGGCGATTCCGCAGGACCCACTTTTGTCTGCAGACGATTGCGCCATCTCAGGCGAAGCACCTGCTGATCATCGATCAGTTCGTGGTATGGAGTCGACGCCCACATGCCGGCTCCGTAACGGATGGCATAAAAGCGCGGGTCAAACTCCGCCGGAATCATTCCACCATAGATCTGCTGAGCGTACCGGCCTCGAAAGCGTTCCTGAGCGTTGTCATCGATGTTGTTGTACTGAGCAATCGTGGCCAGATCCTGACTGGAATCGGTCACTCGGTATTCCAGAAACAGGTTGGATTTGTGAGCGAGGCCGTTCAGGTTCCACAGGTCATTTCGAAAGAACGGCATCACCTTCGTGGCCGCAAGGTGAGCCTGGACGCCACCGCTGAACACGAACCGGTCAATGTTGTCGGAGTTATTCAGACCTTCATCCCAGAAAGCGGCTTCACCCATCACAAACGGATTGATGTTCACAGGCCCCAGCATGAAGGGAGCGTCGACTTCATGCCGTGACATTGCCACGACGCCGTTGGCGTCTGTGATGTACGGCAGTCCCGCGGGTGTGAAAGGGTCTCCGGCTGTCTTTGGCAGGTATCCCGGTTCCATGTCGGCATAACCCGCACTGGAATGCGAAGTCCAGTACGCCAGACCGCCAAGAATCGGTTGAGAAAAACCAAACAGATCGGCTCTGGGAAGCCAATCCGTCGAGGCCTCAAACTCGTTGAGTTCTGTCTGACCCAGAAGCGTTCCGCTCCAGAGCCCCAGATCCTGTCGAGCCCCCAGCAGCGTCTCCATGTCTTTGTCTGTGTCAAACCGACGTTCCTGAAATGACTCCAGGTAGTTTCGATCGCTCAGGAACCCGATTTCTCCAAACAGCGAAGCATCACCGGGAAGACGCTGCCGGTGACGCCACATGATTTCACCACGGCTCTGGTCTTCGGGCAGAATCGATCTGCGGTCTCGACCTAGATTGTCGACACCGGAATCATACTGATAATACAGGCTGGACTTCCCGGTGACATCACCCAGGCCGTTCCGGCGGTTGTACTGACTTTGAATGCCAATTCCCGGACCTCGGTCGGAAAGATAGTCCGTTAACAAGTCCAGCTCCGTTCCCGGCTGGCGAGACTGTCCCAGAATCTTCGACAGATTCCAGACAGTACGCACCTGAACACCAAAGATGCGGTC
The DNA here is from genome assembly GCA_020426485.1 of Planctomycetaceae bacterium. Classification (GTDB taxonomy): domain Bacteria; phylum Planctomycetota; class Planctomycetia; order Planctomycetales; family Planctomycetaceae; genus JAGQPY01. The sequence continues at coordinate 4,164 of JAGQPY010000295.1, read as the reverse complement.
CTGTTCGACCGTCACTCGGCGAATGGGAATGTTGGGGTCTTCTGCGGGAGCCGTCACTTTCGGCAACCAGAGCAGTGGAGTGTCACCAACGATGAACTGTGAATTCAAAGCCGTCACCCACATCGGCGGACCGTTGCGAGGCTGTCCGGTCACGGGATCGAGCGGAGTAAACGGTGAAATCGGACCGGGTTCAACAAAGATGTCGCTGGCCTGCAGCCGATAGCCTGGCTTTCCATAAGGACTCGTGGTCGTCCAGCCGTTCTGAGCATGAAAGCGATCGGCGGAAAGCTGTCGCAAACGTTCCGCACGCACTCGAAACTCGCCGCCTGTCATCGGGATGAAGGCTCGAAGTTCCGCATTCAGCAGCAGGGCTCGATCGTTGTTGGCATCAAAGAACGCATGACTGGCTGTGATTGTGTTCTGCTGCATGCGAACAACGATGTTGCCTTCCAGATAAACCTGAAAACGCGTCGAAGCCGACTGCACAAGCGTGGTTGCCTGATCCAGTCCCGCCGAACCGTCCGGCTGAGTCCAGATGATGACTCGATCGGCGGACAGATCCAGAACGCCCGGACGAATCGTGCGTCCGGCCACGTCCATCTGCAGGCCCTCAACCAGAACGTTGACACCACCCGTGATGACATACACCTGTTCTTCCGGAATCGTGTCCTGCGATCGCGTCGACTGGACCTGCAGACGCTCACTGGATCGAGGACGAATCTGAATTCGACGCGAGAGCGGCGTTGTTGTTTCCGGAGCCGCATTGAACTGTAACGGTGTAAACGTATCCGACCCGGCCTGAAATCCGACCGTCGTCACCGGCGCATCATTGTCCGGCGACAGACGCCGAAGTGCTCGACGAATCAGATCGCTGGGCCCCGCCTCTGTGTCTCCCGAAGACTGATAGCGGCTTTCGATGCCGACGGGCATCAGCGACTTCAACTGAATGGCGTAGCTGGCCAGGTGTCGCCACTGACCGCCGCGCTGAAAAAGAACCTGATCTTCGGCATAGACCCGAATCGAATGGCCCTCGTCCGAAGGTGTATCAAACACAACAATGTTGCGTGCAGATACCTTCAGTTCTCCCTGCTGAATCTCCGCCAGCTCCGAACCGTCACTTCCGCCTCTCATCGCGTACGCGATTGTTTCTCCCAGTTGCCAGGTTTCTGCGAAGGCCGCTGCCGCGCGGACCACTTCCTGTCCGTCACCTGTATCAACACCGGTCAGCGTTGCCGCGTCTTCTTTCGGCTGTTCACTCTCCTGCGCGCGCAGCGGTGACGGACCCGCGAGAAGCGGAATCATCAGACCGCTGATCATCAGCAAAGCGCGCAGAGCGAAGTTCATGAAGGAGAGACTGACGAAGTCACAAGGGAATGCGACGTGATGGAGAGGATTGCGAGAGGGAAGACAATCAAACAACAGAAGCGGAAGGCTTCGGAGAGAGGAACCATTGACGGGAGCATGAGGTGTGACTGGCTGTGCTTTCGAACGATTCCGTCAGCACAGCCGCCGCGTGGAATAATACGGACGTTTGCAGAAAAGGGTCAATACCGAGCCAC
>JAGQPY010000295.1:0-2507 GCA_020426485.1 Planctomycetaceae bacterium | reverse complement strand
ATCGACAACAATCCGCCATCCGATCCGCCAATGCTCACATTTCCGTTTCGCGCAACGAAGAACGCGAAATTCGAAACGGCTGTTTCAAATTTCGCGTTCAGAATTCGTTTTAGAGTTGATCGACAGGTTGGCTCATCGGCAGATTTTGCCGGAAGTCGATGCTTCAGAAACGCCACCGTGTTCGGCCGGAACACCCGAGTGGCGTTCGTCCGCACTCAGACGGTGGCGACTTCGATGGGCTCGATCGACTTGTCCAGGCTCCTGACGATCGACGGAATCAGATCGTCAACCTCGATGGAAGGAATCTGACAGGTTCCGGCGGCGGCGTGTCCACCACCACCGTTCTGCAGACAGAGTGACCCGACGTCTACGGGATTGGTGCGATTCAGAATCGATTTGCCAATGGCCACAACGGTGGTGCCGGGCTGACGACTCTTCAGCAGGTGCATGGACACATTGCATTCCGGAAACAAGGCGTAGACCAGGAAGCGGTTGCCGGAGTAAATCACTTCTTCGTTGCGGTAGTCAAGTACCACAACATTTCCGTAAACGCCCGAGCAGCGAGCGATCTGTTCCAGAAACTGTTCGCGCTGAGAGTTATACAGGTCCACTCGTTCACGAACGTCGGGCAGAGCGAGAATCTGGCGGATGGTGTGGGTCCGGCAGTAATCGATCAGTGCCAGCATCAGCTGGTAGTTGGAGATTCGGAAATCTCGAAATCGTCCCAGCCCCGTCCGTGGATCCATGATGTAATTCAGCATGACCCAGTCGCGAGGATTGAGAATCTCATCCCGGGTGAACCGAGCAGAGTCCGCCTTGTCCACGGCATCCATCATTTCCGCACTGATGGTTTTGAACCGCGATGAACCGCCGAAGTAGTTGTAGACCACTCGGGCAGAAGAATCAGCGTCCGGATCAAGAATGTAGTTCTGGCGAACGACGTGACCGTTGCGAATGGCTTCGCTGCAGTGATGGTCGAAGCACAGATGGCAACTCGGAACGTAGGGCAGATTGGTGATGATGTCACGTGAAGTGACTTCAATCAGTCCGTCCTGCATGTCCTTTGGATGGACAAACATAATGTCGTCCAGCATCTGCAGTTCGCGAAGCAGCGCCGCGCAGACAAGTCCGTCGAAGTCACTGCGAGTAATCAGTCGGTATCGGAAAGCTTCAGCCACCATGGAGTATCATGCTTTCAGACAGGGTCTCAGAGGTGCGTTTTGTTTCGGCGGACAGCTTTCAATCCACCTGTACAGCGCCTGAAAACCAGGTACCCCCGGAGCAGCAGCAGCCGGATCTGTGCAGGTGCGTTGAAATGTGCCTTCGAAACCTACTTCAGGAAATCAAACCGGCACTGAACAGACGTCAACGTTGCTGTCATGTGGTCAAAATGCATCATGGACTCGACTCATTGAAGCGATCGTCCGGATTATGCATCGAAGGCGAGATTGGTTGAATGCTCCGATTCTCCCCGAGTACAATCAGACTTCACGACGACCATGAAGCTGTCCGCACCGTTTTCACGGGCCTTGAGGAACCGGAGTACCGGCCGGAAAACTTCAGCCAGAATTCACGACCATTGCCATAGTTCCGTCGAAGCGAATTTGGCTGTTGTTTTGTTCTGAAAAACCTCGGCGGCGGATTCAAAGCGGGTATGGTTTTGTCACCCATTCACCAGATTGAACACCGCACGTCTGATCTCGAAGACCGAATCCATGTTGAGCCCCAAGCTGTATCAAAAGAGTCGTACCTATGACTTCTTCATGAAGTCGCTGGGATTTGAACACAGCATTGACCGGTTCCTGCGGCACCTCAAACTTCCTCACGAAACAGGTTGTCGCATTCTGGATGCGGGTTGTGGAACAGGGCTGCTGGGGCTGCATTTTCTGGAACGGATTCCGGAATCAACACTGCTGGCCACCGATCTGGAACCCAATTTTCTGCAGGCGACGTTGATGAATGCCGAACGACGCGGCATCGATCCCCGGCGAATCACGCTGGGAGTGGCCGACATTTCCTCGCCCGGCGACGTCACTGAACTGAATGGAACTGTTCATTCCTTCTGCGAAGGCACCTTCGACCTGATTTGTATGGGAGCGGTTGTTGGGTATTCGCAGGACACCGAAGAGAGTATTCGAAAGCTGCTGCGACTTCTCACGCCGGGCGGATATCTGGTGAATATCGAAATGAACGAAAGTCTGACCGGACGTTTCGTTTCTCATCGTTACCACTACCGTAACATCAGTCTGGCTCGCATGCAGGAAGTGATTCGAGAAGAAGGCTGCGACGTGACGGCCATGAGATTCAACGTTCGACACTTACCTGCCAAACTGACGCGGGCGGCTGTGATTGCTCACAAGTCAGCCACATAAGAACGATCTGAGGCGAGCGCGGGGCGTCCCCGAGAAACCTGAACTGCAGTGTGATGAACCAGATTTTTGCGGAAAAGAAATTTCAGGCACTGTTGCATGATCTGCGACAACAGTCCGTTCCCGACCATGTTACGG
>JAGQPY010000294.1 GCA_020426485.1 Planctomycetaceae bacterium | reverse complement strand
TGATTTCTGCCGTCTGATCCCGCGATGGCTCGTCACTCGGAGAATGACGGCTACATTTGCCCGTGACGCCCGGTTCCGGCAGATCAATTTCGCCCAGCATCCCGTCCAGCTCGGCCCTCGCTTCTTCCGTCGCCACCGACGTGAACAGGATGTCTCGAATCACTGGAGGCTGTACCACGTGTGAATTGAGTTGAGTCTTCGAAGCCGCCACTTACGTTGACGGTCGTGTGCAGCGCGAACTTCCGGGCATGGTTCAGGCTGTGCGGTGGCCGAAACATCACGTCAGTCGATGGCGGACGACCTTGATGTCGATCGTTGCTGGCGGCGGATTTCGTACAGCAGAATTCCGGTGGCAACGGCGGCGTTCAGGGATTCGACATTTCCCAGCATCGGAATTCTCAGTCGAAGGTCACACTGCTGAAGAAGCTGATCATCGACTCCATGGGCTTCGCTGCCGATGATCAGAGCAAGGGGGGCATTGAGAGGCTGCGACCAGCAGTCTTCGGGCGACTTCTCGGAGGCCGCTGCGATCAGGAACTGTTGTTTCTGCAGAGATTCAACAAATGTGTTGAGGTTGTCGGATCGAATAATCGGCACGTGATTGACGGCGCCGGACGATGATCGGGCAACCTGAGGCGTAACGCCAGCCTGGTCGCGATGGCCGATGACGACAGCGGTCACCGACATGGCATCGCAGCAGCGAAGAATCGCTCCCAGATTGAATGTATCCTGAATTCGATCACACAACAGCAACAGCGGCGGCGACGAAGCAGACTGAATCAGTCGGGGCAGATCGATTTCAGGGTAGTACGGGTAGGGACGCATTCGAGCTGCGATTCCCTGATGGTGACTGCTGTGGCACAGCTGCGTCAATCGTTCATGGCTGACGATGTGCAGGGGACATGGATGATTCCTGTGCAGTTGATTCAGCTGCGACTGCAGCTCTTCGGGCAAGTCATCAACGGCATACAATTCATCCGGCAGCCAGCGTCCGGCTCGAAGTGCTTCCATGACGGCGTAGCGTCCGGTCAGCCAGTTTTTCTGGTGACTGACGTCCAGCTGTTTTCGACGACTCTTTCGATTTCGTGAACCCGACGACATAACCAGAGAACTCTTGCAGTGACAGATCGTTCAGACTTCGAAGCTCTGTCCAAACTGTGGAATGACGGGGGGAGTGTCGCACGCATCAGCAACAATCGCAGCCAGCGATGCGGCTGCCTTCGCTTCACTGTGAACAATAAAGCATTGCCCGCAGCCTCCGTTGCGACGCAGAGAGTCAAACCACCAACGAAAGTCTTCGGCGTCTGCATGAGCCGACAGGCCATTGATTGTTTCGACTCTGGCCTTTAAATCGTTTCGACGTCCGAAAATGTACACATGGTCTCGGCGTTCCACGAGCTGACGACCCAGCGTTCCCTGAGCCTGAAAGCCGATGATCAGGATCGTGTTGTTTGAGTCGGAAATTGCGTGCTTCAGGTGGTGCACGACTCGTCCGTTTTCACACATTCCGCTGGCCGAAATTACGACGAACGGCCCCTGTTGCCGATTCAATGCCACACTTTCGTCTCGTGACTGAATGTAGGTCAGGCCTTCGAACCCGAAGATGTCGTCATCATGGTTCAGAGTCTCCTGGACTTCTTCATCAAGGTCTTCCTGATGGTAGCGGTAGACGTCTGTCAGCCGTGTCGCCAGTGGACTGTCCACATAAACGGGAACGCGGCAAAGTGCGTCTTCATTGCGAAGCTGGTTCAGCAGGTAGACGAGCATTTGGGTTCGACCCAGACTGAAGGCCGGAATAATCACTTTTCCGCGTTTCAGTGACGCTTCGCAGATGACTCTTTGCAGAGCCGCCTTGACATCGCCAGGTTCCGGATGAACGCGATCGCCATAGGTTCCTTCCGTGATCACAGCATCGCAGCGATCAACGGTTTCGGGATCGAACAGCAGTGGCTTGTCGCGGCGCCCAAGGTCGCCGGTGAAGACGATTCTTTTCCAGTCACCTTCGTCCAGCAGCTCAAGTTCGGTGATGGCAGAACCCAGAATATGACCGGCATGTCGAAACCGGAGGCGAACATCATCACCCAGTTGTTCCCATTCACCAACTTTGACATATTCAAAAAGTTTTGAAACCGCACGAGCGTGGTCTTCGGTGTACAGTGGTTCCAGTCGAGGATCACCGGGACGCAGCTTTCCGGCAAGATAGCGAGCGTCTTCTCTTTGGATCTTCGCGCTGTCTCGCAGCATCAAAGACGCGATGTCGGCCGTGGGCTGAGTACAGTAGATGGGATTCCGGAATCCGGCTCGCACAAGGCCCGGCAGATTACCGCAGTGGTCAATGTGAGCGTGTGACAGGATGACGGCGTCCAGCTTCCGTGGATGGCAGTGAAATGTCTGGTTCCTGGGGCGCGTCACTTCGTCCGATCCCTGAAACAGTCCGCAGTCCAGCAGGATGCGTCGAGAGTCTGTTTCAATCAGGTGCTGGCTGCCCGTGACTTCGCCTGCCGCTCCCAGAAATGTAATACGCATTCAGCCGTTACCTCTGAGTGAGTCATCCCTTAAGTGAGTCATCCCGTGCAATTCGTCTGCGGGTGAGTTCTCGCGGGAGTCCAATCGTTGCGGCAAGCACTCTGCCAACTGCCACGTAATTTCCACAGCTCGGTCGTTTTAGTAAGCAGAGTGTCCGGATGTGAAGGATTTCGGCCTTTGGTCCTCGCAAACTTCCGGAAATATCGCCCCGCAGACGTTACACCGCGTCTAACTCAACCCTGAATTCAGCTTGCAAAATCCGATCGGGCGTTTAATACTACGCCCCGTGACGAACTGCGAACCTGAACGGCTGTGTCCGGGTCTGCACGTTGTCGGCCGCCGTAGCTCAGTTGGCAGAGCGACGCTTTCGTAAAGCGTAGGTCGAAGGTTCAAGTCCTTTCGGCGGCTCTTGTATTTTCCGGGGTTTCAGTGTTTTCACTGAAACCCCTTTCCTTTGGGCCCCAACCTCTCTGCGCCGTTCGAGTGTCGGCCCGGCCCGGATCCAATCAGGCACCAGCGTCCCGAGTTGCCGCCCCATCCTGTTGAGCACAGTCGCCGCAGCGCAGTTGACGCAGCGCAGTCCTGCTACCGTTGCTTCGCTGTAATCAACCACGCTTCTGATGTGGGGATGTTTGGTCTGCAGCAACTCGTTTTTCGGATGTCAGCCGAAGTTCCATGTTGTGGCAATTGTCGTTATCCAGATCAAATCTCAGAGGCGTCGTATCAGCATTGGAATAGCATTCCGGAACCCTGTCTTGTTTTGACGCACTGGAGAACTTTCCCTGAGTTCTCCTCGCTTGTCGTGCCGCGTAAGACTTTGCTGCGACAGCAGCGGCCAGCTGTGTGTCGTCGATCGAATGATCTTCATTGGCAGACAGTGCTTGTTGATAGCGTTCGTCAGCGTATTGTTTTCTGATGACGATCCGGTACTGCCCCGAAGGCACCATTGTCGGCACTTCAAATCGGCCGCTGACTGTGGTTCTGGCTACTCCCAGCGGATGAATCGATCCGCCGGTTTCGTGCAGAAAAAACAGTTCAGCTTCCTCAAGTGGCTGACCATCAAGAGTGACATCGCCCGTCAGCGATATTCTGTCATCGGTCGAACAGCCAATTTGCAGCGACAGTACGAAGGTCATGGTCACACAGGCAGCGAGCCGTTTGAATTTCACGAATGTAGTCCTTACCAGACAAGGTTTCGAATGATCCAGTGCATTGTCGGCAATGGATTGACAAGCTGTGTGGCACTGAATGTGCCAGGGCTTTTCGGAGAACAAATCGCGTCGCCGGTGACTTCCGTTACAACGCATTGAACGAGCTTCACGAGGAGACCGCGCGGGAAACGTTCAGGGCTCCTGTTGCAGCCCTGACACGGTGGACAACGCGGCTGGTCAACGGGTCGACGCGTTGTCAGAACGTTCCCACCGGCTGACCGTCGTGGATGTAGTTCAGCAGGCAGAAGAGTCGGTAGTCGATGTTTTCACTGAGAAAATGAGTCGAACCGTCCGCAAACAGAAACTGGGCACCACCGGCGTGGGTGCTGTTAAAAACCCAGGCATACGATCTGGCCGATGCGTCCCATTTCCCATTCACGGTCCAGCGAATATCCGTGAAGTCGGTGGGCAGCACTGTCTGACTGCTGTCACTGACCACTCTTCCGTGGCAGCACGTATGTGTGCCGGTCAGGCCCCATGGTCCGAAATTCACGCTGACTTTATTCAACTCGCCGCCGTGAGCTTCACCCAATGCAATGGTGTTGGAACTGCCGTCCGTCAGATCACGCATTCTGGCCGCTCCATTGTTTCCAAACATCCCAAGGCGAATATCATTCCGCAGCGAGTTCCACGGCAGGTCCCAGTCCGTAAACATCCCGGTCGCAAACAGATAGCTGGTTCGTCTCGCGTCACGTCGCGCGTAAATGTCGGTCGTGCCCGGGAAATGTGTGGACTGTTCGCCGGCTGCAGAATGGCTGGGACAATTCATCAACGGGAATGACAGGCTGCTCACGGCGGAGTTCGGCAGGTCGATTCCGGCGACCGGCATTGCCAGCGGAGACGACATCGTCGAACACTGATTGAAGTCGTACTTCTGATAAGCCGTCGCCTGATCCATATACGGCAGCAACATCGTCCAGCCGGTCGTGTTCAGCACTCGATTCCCGCCGCTGTAAAACGGAAAGCTGTCGAAACGCCCGGAGTTGATCAAGGCCGGCGGATGAACGCGGTGTGTATCATGATAATTTGCCAAAGCGATACCGAACTGCTTCAGATTGTTGCGACATTGCGTCCGCCGTGCCGCTTCTCGCGCCTGCTGGACGGCAGGCAACAGCAAGGAAATCAGAATCGCGATGATGGCAATCACAACCAGAAGCTCGATCAGTGTGAACCCTCGACTTCGCAGACGTGACTGCCCGAGATGGACCGGACATTCCGTTCCTGCGAGTTTCCGCTGAGGCACCCGCTCCCGCCCTTTCTTTCCCGCACGAATTTCAGTCATGTCTTGTTCCGGACCTGAGTCAAAAGTTGAACGTCTTCATTGACGTTTGAGATCGTCACGTCCAGAACTTATCGCATATGGCGGGTTTTCCTGTAGATTTCAGGCCTGACCGCAATCGATTCCGGAAGGACAGCAGTCGGCGGAATTAGTCACACAGTCCGGGAAAGCCGAATCGACAACGCGGGTTTTGGCAGCCAGGCAAACAATGCCAGCCGGAGCATTCCCCCCGAAAGCTGAGCGATTCAGCTGTGCAGCATCACCACGATCCGGAACGATGTTCGACGGAAGGTATTTCGTTGGCGATCTTCCGAACAAAGATTTTTTTAGAGGTTACCACTGAATGTCCGCCGGGCGAACCTTTGTCTGGTTGCTGCGTTCGTCGCTGATTCTGCCGTCGGACATCGTGATGACTCGGTCGGCCATGGCGGAGATGGCGGCGTTATGAGTAATCACGGCGGTGGTGGTGCCCAGGTCTCTGTTGACGCGGTCGATGACTTCCAGAACCAGCACGCCGGTTTTCACATCCAGTGCTCCCGTAGGTTCATCACACAGCAGAACTCCCGGACGCTTCGCGATGGCTCGGGCAATGGCGACTCGCTGCTGTTCTCCTCCCGACATCTGCGATGGAAAGTGATGGCGACGAGGCTTCAGTCCCACCATGTCCAATGCTTCCAGGGGACTCATCGGGTGATCACAGATTTCGGTGACCAGAGCCACGTTTTCTTCGGCCGTCAGGCTGGGAATCAGGTTGTAGAACTGAAACACGAAACCGACGTGGTGTCGTCGAAAGCGTGTCAGTTCAGCATCCGTCATCGCGGTCAGTTCTTCGTTCTGGTAGAAGACCTGCCCTGATGAAGGCACATCCAGCGCGCCAAGGATGTTCAGCAGCGTGGACTTTCCGCTGCCGGATGGGCCGACCAGAACAACGAATTCGCCTTCAAACAGACTCAGGCTTGTCCCGCGCAGGGCCGTGACCTGAACTTCGCCCATTTGATAGACGCGAGTGATGTTACGGGCCTCAAAGACGGCCGTTTTGTGATCGACGGCAGATGCGGACATGTTGTTCAGGATTGGGCCGTCACGGGATCTTCCGCCGTTGTTTCCTGATCGACCGATCCGGAGTTTCGTGGGATCAGAAACGGAGCGGCTGACTGAGAATGATCGTGGCCGTCATAAACGCCGAAGTCATTGAACAGGAATTTCTTGGCCAGCCTGTAGTACAGATTGCGTTCGGGAATTTCGTGGCCGGGGTGGTACTGCGACGTTCGAGGCACCATGGACTGCAGTTCCTGAACGGCCGTTCCGCGAGCCGTGGAATCCTTGGCTCCGTGCTTTTCGACCAGTTGCTGCAGCAGTTCCGGTCGTTCCAGAACAATGCACCCTCGTGTGGTTTCCTGAGCCAGTGTGCGGAAACCCTGCAGGAATTCGGATTGAGTAAACTTGTCGTACAGACTTCGCGGGTCACTTTCGGATGAGTGTATTGATTCCTGTGAGAACTGCACGATGGGACACGGTTCAATATCGCCCCACGGATTGATGTGGTGACTGATGCCGTTGGCTGCGGGACACAGAGCTTTGCCATCGCCGTCGTAGTAGGCGTCAATAATCACGATCGGCTTTTCGGCTCGCATATCGACGACAAACTGTCGTGCTCGCCGCTGTTGTTCAGGAGTCAGGCACAGATCGAATGACGGATCCGGTCCCATCGGTCGATAAACGTGAAACCACGTGTACAGGACACCCATTTCAATCAGTCGGTCGACCCATGCTTCGGTCAGCAGATCGTCAATGTTGGTTTTGCACAGGCTGGTGCACACGCCGGTCATCAGTCCGGCTTCCAGACAGTTGTGAACTCCTTCCAGAGTCTTGCTGTAAACTCCCGAACGACCGCGGCGTTCATCGCTGATGATTTCGTTGCCTTCGACACTGATCAGCGGCGTCACGTTGCCCATTTGAAACAGACGCCTGGCCTTCTCTTTGGTGATGAACTGGCCATTGGTGAAGACCTGAAAGTAGCAGTCCGGGTGCGCTTCCAGAATTTCAAACAGCT
>JAGQPY010000293.1 GCA_020426485.1 Planctomycetaceae bacterium | reverse complement strand
AGTACTGCGACGTTCATCCGTATACAAATTCGCCGCCGGGCGGATGGTCGTGGACGGATCTGCCTGGAGGCGTGCCGGATGCCGACGACACTCCGGGAGCCATGCTGGCAATTCTGAATCTTCGCGCGGAAGGAGAAGCGTTTTCTCAGGAAGAACTTGCCGCGCTGGAACGGGCGGCTCAGTGGTTGCTGGATCTGCAGAATTCCGATGGTGGCTGGCCGACGTTTTGTCGAGGCTGGGGGACTTTGCCGTTTGACCGCAGCAGCAATGATTTGACAGCTCACGTGCTGCGAGCACTTTCGTTGTGGCGCAAGCGTGTTCCAGCCCACGAAGGTGCTCAGGTTGCTCGGCGAGTTCCAGACGCCCTTCGACGAGGCCTCCGTTTTCTGAAAACTCATCAGCGCGACGATGGCAGTTGGTTACCGCTGTGGTTTGGAAATCAGTTCAATCATGACGACGAAAATCCGCTGTACGGCACCGCCAAGGTGATTCTGGCACTGGTGGAAATCGGACAGTCAGATACACAAACCGCTCGACGCGGAATTCAGTGGCTGGTGGACAACCAAAACGATGACGGCGGGTGGTCCGGAGAACTCGGGCTGCCGTCCTCAGTGGAAGAAACGTCTCTGGCGGTGGAAGCCCTTGCAGACGTTCGTGACGTGCCGAAAGCTGCCGAAGCCGTTAAACTCGGAATTGCCTGGTTGACTGTTCGCATCCGCAATGGAACGATCGATCAACCCGCGCCGATCGGTTTCTATTTTGCAAAACTCTGGTATTTTGAACGCCTGTACCCCATCATATTCAGTGCTGCCGCGTTGAATCGTTACGTTCGCCGACATTCCTCCGGCAAGCCTGATTAACCGCGACACCTTCGCAATGCCTGCAGTGTATATCCTTCCGTAAACCATCTGACATCGGCCCTTCATTTTTCGTTCTGGTCAACTTTGTGTTTGAGTTCGTTTTGCTCTGTGACCAGCGAAAGTGTTGCCGATGTCTGACCACGTCCCACAACTGACCTGAGCTTAGTGAGCCACGGGTCATGCCCTTGAAATCACAACTGCGTCACGCAGGGAGAATTGAGTGTCCATTATTCCGGCAACAGAATCCGAACTGCTGAAGAGCAACACGGCCGCGATTCGTCGTTCACCGAATGAAGATGACGACGATCCTGCTCCGGTCCGTAAGAAGGGGCGACGACGCAGCACCAGTCATCTGAAAGCCGTTCCGGAAACTCTGGAACAGCGTGAAGCGATCAAGTCCGCTGCCGAAAAGTATGCGGAACAGCTCGACCGTTCTCGTGCCTTCAATAAGAACGAGCTTGAAAAGCATGGTCGACAACTGCTGGAACAGATGGAGCTTCCCGAGAAGTTCCTGGGATTTGCCATGGTGATGGTTGGCAACTTCTTCTGGAAGCAGCAGTTTCTGTCGATCCCCTTTCATCGACGCATGCTGCTGCTGCCTCATTGTCTGAAGCACGCGGAAGGCTGTCCGGCGGAATACACAGAATTCGGTCTGGACTGCGAACGTTGCGGAGCCTGTTCGATTGCGGACTACAAAGTGCGAGCCGAACAGCTGGGCTATAAGGTTCTGGTCGCCGAAGGTTCGCCCGTCGTTCTGAAGATTATCGTATCGGGATACATCGACGGCATTCTGGGCGTGGCCTGTCTGAATGTTCTGGAAAAGGCCATCGACAAAGTGCTGATCGCTGGTGTTCCTTCCTATGCCGTTCCGCTGCATTCCGGCGACTGCATGAACACCACGCTGGATCAGGCATGGGTGTGGGACGTGCTGGATCGTTACGAACCGCTGCCTGAAAAACCCACCACCAGCTACGTTCCGCTGATGCGAGCGTCGTCGAAAATTTTTGAATCCGAATTCGATCGCCTGCTGCCTCGCATTCGAACACGCGATGAAAGCCGCAGCCAGCTGCCGGTCGCCTTCACGGAAAAAGTATCTTACGACTGGCTGCAGAATGGCGGCAAACGCTTTCGTCCGTTCATCACGCTGTCTGCGTGGTACGCCGCTTCCGGTGGCGATGTGCTGACCATTGGCGACGAAACACCCACGATTCCCGATGGTGTTGCTCGAGTCGCCATGGCCATTGAAGCCTTCCACAAAGCTTCACTGGTGCATGACGATATTCAGGACAACGATGAATTTCGATATGGCCGCGACACACTTCACCGCGAACACGGCATCGGGCAGGCGATCAATATCGGTGATCACCTGATCGGGCTTGGTTATCGCCTGATTCACATGTCGCGGGACATCGAACCCGAGCGAGCCGTCGATATTGCGGAACGCATGTCACTGGCTCACATTCGTCTGTGTGACGGTCAGGGCGCGGAAATGTCGTTTCAGCATTCGCCGGACTGGAACCTGACTCCGCTGGATGCTCTGCAGATTTATTCATTGAAGACATCGCCTGCCTTCGAAGCCGCTCTGTATGCCGGACTGCGGCTGGCCGGTCACGAACTGGCCGAAAGTGATCACGTGCCGAACTTCTGTCGGCATGTAGGCGTGGCGTTTCAGATTCTGAATGACCTGAAAGACTGGCAGGGCGATCGAGACAACAAGCTGCGTGCCGGACAGGACGCGCTGGCTTTGCGCCCCACACTGCTGCTGGCTCTGGCACTGAAGGATGCTCAGGCCGAAAGTAAAACTCTGCTGCAGGAGATCCTGACCGGCCAGCGCGATCAGATGTCACCCGAACAGCAGGTGGATACGCTGCGGGAAATCTTCGACAGTTGTGGAGTGTTCGAGAAAGCGGAGACTCTGGTTGATCGATCACGCGAACGAGCCGAGGCCATCATTGAAGATATTCATGATCCTCAGTTGCAGGCGTTGTTCCGCTTCTTCGTGGAAACCATTCTGGCTCGTGATGAAGGCCCGACACCTGCCGAACATCTCGACCCGGATTCCCCCGACGCACCTCCCAAACCCGCTCCCGTCTTCGTTCCACTGACGCTGGGTTCGCTCTGACGCAGCAGCAGGCACCGGAGTCACACCATGCCGTTAAACTGGTCGCGCTGTCCTTCAACTCTGACATGGCTGCTGGTCGCCGGTGCGATGGCCGTCAGTCGCTGCGATGTTGTGGCAGATGACCCTGTGGGCCGTGATCGTGACAACATCACGCCCTCGGCCGCTGGCGATTTGGAAACACCGCACGGCACGACGCCCGCAGACGCGGATCTGTTGAAGGCCATCTCGCAGCGTCTGGCGGAGATTCCTGTTCCAACGGAAGTCTCACCGAATTCTGTTTCCGCGCATTCTCGACGAGGCGACGCGTTGTTCTTTCTGGGGCGATTTTCCGAAGCGGTCGACGAATACCGGGCAATGGTCAGGTGCGATCCGGAACTGGACCGTTCGCACTGGCGACTGGGGATCGCTCTGTTCTACGCTGGCAATCCGCAGGCTGCGGCGGCACAGTTTGAACGCTATCACTCCTTCGACGATGTCGACCGAGAAAACGGCATCTGGCGATATCTATCACAGTACAGAGCGTCCGGTCGCGAAGTCGCTCAGAAGGAACTGCTGAAGTATCAGAAAGACGATCGGGAACCGTTTCCCGCTGTGTATCGTCTGTTCGAAGGAACTCTGACCGCGGAAGAAGTAATCCAGCGAATTCCGACGGATCTGTCTGTCGCGGAGCAGGATTCGCGACTCTTCTATTCGGAACTGTACATCGGTCTGCATCTGGTGGTGCAGAATCAACCCGAAGCGGCTCTGCCGCGGCTCCGGAAGGCGGCCGATCGAAAATGGCCGCAGGCGGCGGGTTTCGGCCCCAACTATATGTGGCATGTGGCTCGACTGCAGCGAGATCTGGTGTCCGCAGAAATCCTGAAAAAGTCCACAGAGCCTCGGAGCTCAAACGCCCATTGATGCCCCTGCCACAATCGTGGAAGAATCAACGCCGAAGCCTGTTCATTGGCAGAATCCGAACTCCGGCGGCCCGTCATCATTGGAACTGATCCCCAAAGTTGACGATGATGTTTCGTCAGGTGTGTTTTGCACCTGACGGTTTGGCTTGGAGCAATCGCGGGAACAGGTTCACCGGTCGCGTCGTTTACGTCGTCGGTGAAACCGGATGTTTGGCGGTGCTGAACACGAGACTTTCAGAACGTCATTTCAGACGTCCCGGTGTCCCTTACACCGGCGGTTTCGAATGTTCGGCATCCCTGGAATGAACGGCCGCAACGACCGTGGCCGACCGTCACATCAACCGTCCGCAACGACCATCAATCTCACTTGTTCGTAAAAGTACCCACCCAAAGCAGGTGGTCAGATTTATGACAGATCCCTCCACAACCCGTTCACCGATCACCGCGGAACAGCAACGGCGAAATCAGATTCTGGCCAAGCTGATCGTGATTGCCATTCTGATCGCGGTCGCCATTCTGAAACCCAAAGTCGAAGCCTGGCTGGCTGAACGAACCGGGCAGCCCGCCGATGTCGCGTTTCAGGATTCTGCCCCCGCAGATTCGTCCCCTTCGGATACCGTCGCCGATCAACCAGGCGCCACGGTCTCCGCAGATCAACCGGACCTCAGCTCCACGCTGACCATTACCGAACCGGACGAATCCACTGCGACAAGCGAAATAAATTCGACGACCGCTGGATCTGCAGAGGAAGACAATCCGGCGGGCGGACCGCAGAGAACATCGGCGTCAAAAAAGAAATCCACAACGACGTCGAAGTCCGTTGAAGTGGCTGTCAACGATTCACCTGCTCCGCGAACCTCACGCGATGATGCGTCGACCAGGCAGAAGTCTTCGTCCCCCGCAATGAAGACCAGCGAGACGCCGGGAACTTCCACCAAAGCCTCGGGCGATTCCAAACGGTCAAATCCCGATCGAGTGCCCGAAGCGGACGTACCAAAGTCGGACGAAACAACGGCCGGCAATTCGAACAGGCCCTCCTCCGGCAGCAGATCGAACTCCGATGACACAAAAACCAAAGATCCACCTGGCAAGCTGACTCTGGTACGCGGCGGCCGCGCCAACGAGTTTGTGTCGACGGCCGGATTGAAGTACGTCTCCGGCAGCGAAGATGGCCATCGCCTGAAGCACATTCTGCAACATGCGAAAGACAATCCGGACAAGCCCGTCCATGGTGTCTTTGACGGTGACCGTGACCAGATTCTGGCGTGGATTGACCTGGCCTACATCAAGGGTCAAAAGGGAGGCAAGGGGACTCGCAAAGAATCCGAAGGCGGTCGAACCGTTTACACCGTCGACATGGGCGAACAAATTGGTCACGTTGGCGGACAGGTGGGACAACGAAAGAACAATCCGCCGTGTCGTTACCTGAGACTTGTGCTTCAGAACAAAAACGAAGTCGTCACGGCTTATCCGTCGGATCGACTGTAATCCACAGCGTGGCCGAAAACTGAACGGGCGAAATCTCAGCCCAAAACGTCTTCGTGCGTAACCTGTTTGTTGCGCCCGTCCATTCGTGATAACAACAGCGGACGCATCGCAGAAGCAACCATCGTTTTGACGAGCACGACAGCACACACGTTCGGCAGTGCTGTAGCAAATCGCCGCGTTTACCATCGGCAGACGTCAGTATTCGTGGTGACGATCGGCTGGGCGAATGACCAGCAGATTGGCGTCGTAGGTGACGATCCCTAACAGAATGGAACAGATCGCTCGATCAACCGACACCACATAATGATGACTTTTCGAAAGCGGATTCGGCAGAAATGGATCGGCCAGCAGGATCGTGCGTTCGACCTGATCATAGCCACACAGCACGACAAAATGACCGCTGGGAGTCCCCTTCAGATCATCTGCCTTTCCACTTTCGCCGATTTCTCGCGACTCCCGATACAGGTAGGTGGAACTCAGTCCGGTCAGAATAGGCACCGATCGGCCGAGATACCGACGAATCAGAGAACCGTTCAGGTCCTCCATACGTATGCGCCCGCCAAGTTCCAGAAATTCGATGTAGGCCTCACTGGCGGTCACCAGTTTTGAATTCGTCCGCACCGCTCGCTGTGATGCAAGTCGTTCGCTCAGGTCGACACCATTGCTGTCGAACCATGTGGGATCGAAGACCTGCAGATTGAATGTATAAATCAGAGCGTCGTAGCCGCGTTTCAATGCGTGACATCCCAGCATGACGGCCAGAGTTCCGCCTTCGTCAAATGACGGAACGTCTCGAATGATGCTTTCCAGCTCCACGTGATCGTTGTAGTAACGATAGATCGCCTGCAGACACGTCGGGCCGCAGGTGTGATCATTGGGCTGCCGCTGAATCTCCAGTTGTAATCTGTGATGCATATCAGCTTTCGAAAAATCTGAAATCGGCCATCATCTTTCCGGACACGCGACAGCAGTATAACATCGACGGTCCGGCCAACCGGAATCACGCCGTTGGATTCTCAACTGTCGAACAGCAACGTTGCAACAGATGCGGTTGGTCAAATGATTCGACTTCCGCTAAGCTCTGGGACACCGATTCATCGAACGGCCCCGGAACTTCAAGTGAGAAACCAGTCCCGAAGGTTGCCGTTCAATGCTCTGACAACGTTTTCCGCAGCACCAGATTGGTTCTGTTCGAGTCACAGTCATTCTCATTCAGGCAGGATTTCATCTGCATGACGACACGTCGTTTCATTCTCAACGCTGCACGATCGGCCAGGCAGGGGTCACTGATCAATGTCGGAAAAGATTCGCCGGAATATCAGGAACTGACCAGCACCATGACCATGGAACCTGGCGACATGGAATCGATTGGATTAGCGGATGGCCAAATGGCCATCGTTCGAACAGAATTCGGCGAAGCCCGGTTTCGTTGTGAATCCGGAAAAGTTCCACAGGGAATGATCTTCGTGCCGTATGGCCCGCCCACCTGTCGACTGATGGGCGGAGACACCGAAGGCACGGGCATGCCGATGTCCAAAGGCTGGGAAGTGGAAGTCATTCCTTTATAATTCCACAGTGACGGTCTCAATACCGTGAAGCCGGATTTCTTCGTTGAACCCGATGCCACCGGCGAGGCTGATCGCAGTCAGGGCGTACCTCGCCTGCGGCATCGGGTTAAACGCAATACCGTTCAAAGATTCATAACCACAGTGTCGGCAAAGGTTTTGGTCAACGGTTTGAG
>JAGQPY010000292.1 GCA_020426485.1 Planctomycetaceae bacterium | reverse complement strand
CAGCGAGAAGTGTCGAAACTCATACGAATTCTGTTACAGATCTGGCTCGAAACTCTTACGAATTCCGCTACAGCCCGCGGACGTTTGCTCCTGCCGATCGTCTGATTCAACGAAGCATCGGTGCTGACTGAGTCTCGTCAATGCTTCCGGAGAATCAATGGCGGGCTGCGGCGATGATCTTTCAGGAAAATCCAAAGCGAAGACAAGTCGCAGCATTCCACAGTGCCGCTGTCCGGTTAGGCTTCTGTCGTTTCTGTCATTGTCGTAAAGGATGCCATGGCACTGATCAACGCTTCTTTGCTGGCCGGAGCGATTCTGGCTGCACTGCCCGTGCTGCTGCACCTGCTGATGCGCGCGAAGCCGAAACGGATTGAGTTTCCGGCGCTGCAGTTGCTTCGGATGCGGCAGACGACCAATTCGCGTCGCATGCGTTTGCGGCACGTGCTGTTGCTTTTGCTGCGAGCTTTCCTGATTCTGGTGGCGGTACTGGCGGTTGCTCGCCCGTCACTGCCGGCGGCTCATTACGGACTGCAATGGTATGAATGGACGCTGCTGTTGTCCGTGGTCGTTGCAGCGGCACTGACGTATCTTCGACTGGCCGGGAAGATTGCCGGAAGTGAACACGCTGATCATCGCCGGCGTGAACGCATCGGGCGGCTTCGGGCTGGTGTTCTGCTGACCACGCTGGTGGCGCTGCTGTTGGTGGTCGGCGTGCCGTGGGGACTTCGCGTTCGAGCAGAAGCCACGGAGCCTGCCAATCCGATGGCCGAAGACGCTCCGGTGGCAGCCGTGTTTCTGTTTGATACCAGTCTGAGTATGAACTATCGCCACGAAAGTCGGACGCGTTTGGAGCAGGCCACCGAAATTGCAGCTCAGCATCTGTCGGTGCTGACCAACGGCAGTCGAGTGGCCGTGGCGACCACAGACCCGGCTTCTGACGTCATCTTTCAGGCCGACCTGGCAGGCGTGCGATCTCGCATTGATGATCTGGAAACTTCGGCGGTGAATCGAACACTGAACACGATTCTGCGGGATGCCGTCAACGCGCAGGTTACGGATCGCGAACGCGTGATGTCGGAAATGGCCATGAACGACGCCTTCGCGCGAGAGGTTTATGTGTTCTCTGATCTCTCGGAAGCCGCGTGGGACGATCCGGATGAAGCGGGCCTTCACGATCTGCTGGTACAGCACGACTGGCTGCAGATCTATCTGATTGATGTCAGCGTGCCCGAACCGATCAACCTGACGCTCAGCGACGTGAAACTCGATCGCGAAGTCACTTCCGTCGGGCAGTCTGTCCACGCTTCGCTGACTCTGACGGCAACGGGCAACATGCCCACCAGTGTCCCACTGGAAGTCTACACGATTGATGCGGAAGGCAATGAGATCGCTGGTGGTGGCGGTGCAGCTCGGCGAATGATTCAGATGACCAGTCCGTCACAACAGGTGAATCTGTCGATCTCGGCGGCGGACCGAGGTCGATTTCAGCGAGGTTTTGTTCGACTGGGAATTCCCGATCCGTTGCCGTCCGACGACATGGCTTACTTCTGCTTCGGCGTGAGCAGTGTTCCGAAGGTGCTGTTGGTTTCCGATCGACTGGTGGACAGTCGTTATCTGATGAATGCCCTGCAGCCCGAATTTCTGGAGCGGCTGGGCATTCGCCGCTACGACTGCCATGCGGTGACCGTCGCTGGTTTTCAGAGTCAGAATCTGGCCGACTTTGATGCGGTCTGTCTGGTGAACTGGCACCGTCCGGAAGCCCGCGTCTGGTCGGACCTGCTGCGATTTGTGGAAGGCGGCGGAAGTCTGCTGGTGACGATGGGCGGAGAACGAAATATTCAACCGGAAACATGGCGGACTCCGGAAGCATCGCGACTGCTTCCGGCGTTGCCCGTTCTGAAAGTTCCGTTTCGCCCGGAACCGGCTTCACTGACAATCACCGCGGCGGACCACCGAATCGGTCAGGCGTTCGAAAATGCTCAGGATGCAATGACCGAACTTTCACGCGCTTTGTTTGACCAGTGCTGGGCCGTGGACGTTTCACCGGAAGCTCGCACCATCATGACGTACAACGATCGGACTCAGCGCCCTGCTCTGATGGAACGCCACGTTGGACAGGGCCGCGTCCTGATGTTCACGTCTGCCGTGGACAATCTCCGGAACGGAGGTGCGCTGTGGAATGAAGGCTTTGTCATCGATAACTGGGCGTGGCTGATGTTTGCGGATGAGTGTCTGCAGTTTCTTTTGGGGGCCGACGCCGAACGTCACAATTTTGTGGTCGGTCGTCCGGTTGAAATTCCTGTGCCCGCCAGTCAGCGGTTCCGTCAATACGCCGTGGCTCGCCCAAGATTTCGGCTGACAGAAGGCACACTGGGAGTCGATGAATCTTCGGTGCTGCTGACCGACATCGATACACCAGGGCAGTATCAGGTGCGAGCGGCCGACGACACCAGCAGCTTTCGAACGGAGTTCGCCGCAAACGTGGACGGAGCCGAATTTCGCCTGAAACCAGCCGAAGCAGAGACTCTGGATACGATTCTGGGTCAGGACCGTTACGCTGTTGTCACCGACCCTGCTCAACTGGAACGAGCGGTTTCGCGTGGACGTCTGGGGGTGGAAGTTTCACCCGTTCTTCTGGCTCTGTTGATCTTTCTGTTGTGCGGCGAACACCTGATGGCAAATTTCTTCTACGA
Source organism: Planctomycetaceae bacterium (assembly GCA_020426485.1). Lineage (GTDB taxonomy): Bacteria > Planctomycetota > Planctomycetia > Planctomycetales > Planctomycetaceae > JAGQPY01. Next base: position 4,435 of record JAGQPY010000292.1, on the reverse strand, counting down.
TGAACCCGCCGAGGCACCGGAGCCAGTGGGCGGGCGTGTCGCCGGAGGAACCTGAACGACCGGGTTTTGGCAAACTCTGCGAGCGTCGGTCATTGGTGGTCGCCGACTGGTTGAAGTGAACCTGTTAAGATCCCAGAATGCGACCGTTCGCCGCGCTGTCGCGGAATCCATCGCGAACAGCCGTTCGCAGTGAAGTGTTGGACCGGGCCACCGCCGGGAATCACGTTGTGGCTGTTCGTTATCCCAGCTGCGAACATCGTCTTCCATTGATTGAGTCGCAGGCGACTGCAGGAACTTCAAGGGTCATCCAATAGTGGTTACAACGGTACACGCCCGAAGATTCGACACTGATGCTGCCGTTGAAATTCAAATCACCGGCGACCGTATTTCGGCCATTCACCCGTGGTCGTGCTCCGAAAACGAAGCCGCGGCGCTGCCCATTGCGTCTCCCGGGTTCTTCGATATCCAGATCAATGGCTATCAGGGAATCTGGTTTGCCAGCAGCGAACTCACCATACTGGAGGTCAGCCGGATTACGGAAGCGCTGCTTCAGCGAGGGATCACACGATATTTCCCGACACTGATCACCGCCTCCTTTGAAGCTCTCCGACATGGCTTCGAAACGTTGAAGAAGGCGTGCGAAGCGGATGAGATGACGGCCGCCACGGTCGCCGGCTATCATCTGGAAGGCCCCTACATCTCGTCAGAAGACGGTCCTCGCGGCGCGCATCCGAGACAGCATGTGCGACCTGCTGATTACGAAGAGTTTCAAAAACTGCAGCAGGCGGCGGGGAACCGTATTCGTCTGGTGACTCTGGCGGCGGAAGCTGAAAATGCAGTTCCCTTCATCCAACAGTGCTGCCGAGACGGCGTGGTGGTTTCACTGGGACACACGGGAGCGACTCCGGAACAGATCCATGCCGCCATCAATGCCGGAGCGAAGCTGAGCACCCACTTCGGCAATGGTGCTCACGGCACGCTGCCGCGGCATCCCAACTATCTTTGGGAGCAACTGGCCGACGATCGTCTCTGGGCCAGCGTGATTTCTGACGGCTGGCACGTTCCGCCGTCCGTTCTGCAGTGCGTTGTGAAGTGCAAAACGTTGAAGCACACCATTCTGACGTGCGATGTATCCGGCTATGCCGGCTGCCCCGTGGGAACTTACGGCGATGGAAATCTGGCCGTGGATGTTCTCGACGACGGACGCATCGTCGTCGCCGGCCAGACTCAGTTTCTTGCGGGATCCGGAGCCACGACCGGCGACTGTGTGGCTCATATGATGGATGCGTGCCACCTGCCGCTGTCGGATTGCGTCGCGATGGCGACGACTAATCCCGGGCAGTTGTTTCACGAACAACTGCCCGAACTTTCGCCGGGACAGGAAGCCACGTTCAGTACGTTTTATTTGCGGGCTGAAGAATCAAATGGCCACTCAAAACACAGGTTTTTACCGGCCGGAACTTGGCTCAAAGGCCGGCAAGTTTCGGCCCCGTGACGCGGCTGCCGTCGAAACGGCCGGCATACGATGCGTTGTGATGAGATCATTTTCAGGGCCATGCAGCTTTCAAGGGACGTCTTTCACTGAACCTTTCCTTGCGGCGTCCGCCACGAAACATCCGGATTACAGAAGTTGATATCACATGAAACAGAGCCTTAACGCTTTATCACTCACTGACAGCTCAGCCTCCGACTTCAGAACTTCCCGATGTTCGCGTTCAGTTCATCACCGATTGCTGACCGCGATGCTGTTTGTTGTGGCGTGGACGATCGTCAATTCTGCCGCGTGGTCTGCGGAGCATTCTGATCAGCGCCCCAACATCATTCTCGTCTTCATTGATGATATGGGCTGGGGCGACTTCTCCTGCTTCGGGAACACGTCCGTGAAGACTCAGAATTTTGATCAGCTGGCTGCCGAGGGCATTCGTTTCGAACAGTTTTATGTGAATTCGCCAATCTGCTCGCCGTCACGCGTGGCGATTTCCACCGGACAGTATCCCCAGCGATGGAAGATTACATCGTTCCTGAACAATCGACAGAACAACATCGATCGAGGGATGGCACAGTGGCTCGATCCGGCTGCTCCGATGCTCGCACGCCTGCTGCATGATGCGGGATATGCGACCGGGCATTTCGGCAAATGGCACATGGGCGGCCAGCGAGACGTTGGGGAAGCTCCGCTGATTACCGAATACGGCTTCGACAAGTCTCTGACGAACTTCGAAGGACTCGGACCGCGAGTCTTAGGTTTCAAAAACGCCTACAACGGTAAGCCTGCCCCGCCGCACACTCTGGGGTCTGACAATCTTGGGCGGGGTGAGATTCGGTACGTTGATCGTTCCGTTGTGACTCAGGAATTCACCAATGCCGCGCTGGATTTTATCAAGCAGGCTGAGAGCGAAGATCGGCCGTTCTACGTGAACCTGTGGCCCGACGATGTTCATTCGCCGTTCTTTCCGCCGAAAGCCAGACGAGGTGACCAGACGAAGCGATCACTTTATCACGGTGTTCTTGACACTGCAGATGAACAGATCGGAGAGCTGCTTTCCTATGTTCGCGACAGTAAAAAACTGCGTGAGCAAACGATTATTCTTGCCTGCAGTGACAATGGTCCCGAAGAAGGCGCGGGGTCTGCGGGACACTTGCGCGGATTCAAGACTCATCTCTTCGAAGGCGGCATTCGTTCACCGCTGATTGTGTGGGCTCCCGGATACATGCAGCCCGATCGAATGGGTTCCACAAATCAGACGTCATACTTCGCCGCCATCGATCTGGTTCCGTCGTTGCTCGCTCTGGCCTCGGTGGCCGTTCCGGACAGGATCCGATTCGACGGACAGGCATTGCCCGATGTTCTGATGGGGCGTTCGACGGAATCCCGCAGCGAACCACTGTTTTTCCGCCGACCTCCCGACCGCGATAATTTTTATGGCGTCAAAGATCTCCCGGATCTCGCAGTGCGGCTGGGTGAATGGAAGTTACTGTGCGAATACGATGGCAGCGACGCGATGCTTTTCCACGTGAATGATGATCCGTCCGAAGAAAAAGATCTCGCCGCCGTCGAACCCGAACGCGTCGCGCAATTGACACAACTTGTGCTCGAATGGCATGGAAAAATGCCACCGGACAACGGGGCAACTTACGCACAGTCTCCGCAACCAAAGGGAAAACAGTAGCTCGCCGCGAAGTCCGGACGCGGTGTTCTCACACACCGGGCAACCCTGCGTCCTTAACGCTTCTACCTTCACTCAACTGCACTTACCTGAGCATCCGGGAGCCCCCATTGCGTCAACATCTTGTGGAAGAACATCTGAACCACAACCAGCAGACTCGTGAGCTGGAGGAATCGTACGCCGGTCATCGTGGTCGCATCATGCAGTTGATCGAGGCCACGGTGGCCGATCTGAGTGGTGCGTCGGCTGGTCGCTGTTCGTCGCTCGTGCTGCTGGGAGCCGGCAACTGTCTGGACGTTGATCTGCAACAGCTGACGAAGCTTTTTCGGAAGATACATCTGGTCGACCTGGACAAAGGCAGTCTGGCCGCCGCTGCCGACCGAAACAATCTGCCGCCTGAATCTGTCGAGCTGCACGCGCCCGTTGATATCGCAGAGCCGCTGATGTCACTGCGACCTGATGACTTCGAAATGACGCCGGATCGTCGTGACCACTGCACGAAGGTTCTGCAGGCATTGTCGGCGGAACACGCAGCGACTGAGATTCCTGAAGCCGACGTGGTCGTCAGTCTTTGCCTGCTCAGCCAGCTGATCGGGACGCTGGAACATCTGATCCTCAGCTCGGAGCCCGTGTCCGGCCATGCCATCAAGGCGGTTCGAGTCGGTCATCTGCGGCGAATGCTGAATATGCTTCGGCCCGGTGGCGTCGCCATCCTGATCAGCGACATCGTTTCTTCAGAAACAGCCCCCGAACTGCTGGAAGCATCCGACAGTCAGCTGCCCGAACTTTTGTCACGTTTGATTTCAGAACGCAATTTTTTCTCCGCGACCAATCCGTCCCTGATGATCAATGAGCTGAACATCCTGACTCGCCTTCCCGGCGGTGCAGAATCCGTTGAAACCATCGATCCGTGGCTGTGGCAACTGGGCAACCGTCGCTACGCCGTCTACGGCCTGCGCTTTCAAAAGGTATTGCCTCAGTGAGACCCCGCAACGGCGCCGACCGACGTGTGTCGGCAGGATGCCGCCATGATTCCGAAGCAGATGAGTTCGTGGGGTGTCGCTTCAGTTTGTCAAACGCTCCTGCGCAGAGACAGTCGTGGGAAATTCGACCAACTCGCCTTCTGTTGCGAAAATTTGATGATCCGATTGCAAATGACCGGCGTTGAAAGCGATCTGAAAATGGGTCTGACCCTTTGGAGGCAGCCCGGAGAGGGTCAGACCCCTTTTTCAGATTGTCAGGCTCAGTGAATCGCAGAGTTCAGCAGG
>JAGQPY010000291.1 GCA_020426485.1 Planctomycetaceae bacterium | reverse complement strand
TGTATGTCCGTTGAAGGTACGCAGGCACTCTCCGGACCGCGCGTCCCACATCCGCAGCGTGTTGTCAGAAGAGGCGCTGAGCAGGTGTCGGTCGTCGCTGGAAAACGCACAGCTGGTGACCCGATTCGTATGTCCGTTGAAGGTACGCAGGCACTCTCCGGACCGCGCGTCCCACATCCGCAGCGTTTTGTCATCAGAGGCGCTGAGCAGGTGTCGGCCGTCGCTCGAAAACGCACAGCTGGCGACGGCACTCAGATGCTGAGGGTCGTTGAGGCGGACACCGATGTGCTTTCCTGTCTTCGTCGGGTAGCGGGCAGATGCATTCGGATGAGCGGCCGCCAACTCACCTGTCAGCGTCTCGCGATGCACGAATCCGCACGTGGATGCTGCCGTGGTCGCTGCGTCACCTGGTTGACCCAACAACCAGGTGACGCCGTCCATGATCGCACCCGACCAATTCGCATTGGGAGCATCACAGTTTTCCACCATGGCCTGAGCCAGATCGGCTCCTTCAAGGTTCGCACCCGACAAATCCAGATTCCTGAGCCGTGAACGCCGCAGGGAGGCATGGCTGAAATCCGCATGGCTCAGATTGATGCGACGGTTGGTTTCTCCAATCTCCTCTTCATCCAGCTGGATGCCCGGAACCCGGACTTTGGTCGGGTGCGGTTCCGGCAGATCCTTTTGGATGGCCCTCAGCCAGTAACGGAAGGCCAGTTCGGCTGCTCGCACAGGTTCACGTTCCATCAGTCCACTGAGCGTCGACAGGATACGTTCGCGTTCGCGTTGGCTGGCAATCGCAATCAGTTGCCCTGCAAAGTCAAAGGTTTCCACTGAGACCAGCGGCAGATCCCACGCCGTGCCGTCCTGCTTCTCCAGAGAATCCACCAGGGCCGACGCCAGGAAGAATTCCTGCAGTGACGTATGTGCAAATCGAAAGCGGTTGCCGCTGGAGTGTTCGGGGTGATCTTTGTTCTGATTCGGATCTGCAGGTGGGGCTGAATCTGATTCCGTGTGATCAGGCCGGACGACAAATGTCGCCGCCCGCAGATCTTCTTTCAGGACTCGGACATCGCGAACGGTGGCATTGCGTTCAATGGCCGGATGATCAATCAGAAACTGATCCAGCCAGTCTTCCAGTTTGTCCACCGGCCACGATTTTTCGCCTTCCCGATGCAGTGCCAGAGCAAGCTGTTCCATCAGCAGCTTCTTGTGTGGCCGGGAAATCTGGTGTTTGCCTTGATCTCTTTCCAGCCATTCTCCCGTGATCATCTGATACAACCGAGCCGCATTGATGGTCTCGCCATTCGCCGCCGCTCGTTCCAGTTCGCCAAGACTTCCGGAGATCAGGTTCAGCAAATAGGGACGTTCGGCCAGATCACGCAGATTGTGAACGGACTTGATGAGCCCAATCGCCTTTTTCGCTTCGGCTTCGCTGCCGAATCGCTGCTGCAGATAGATGGTGATTGTCTTTTCGTCCCAGGGAAGCAGAATCAGAGCCGGGTAGCCTTCGATCTGTTCGCGGCCTTCGCCTCGCAGCATTGAACACTGCGACGTGACATCGCGAAAATAATGAGAACGACAGGAAACAATCATCCGTCCCTGAGTTGCCTGCTTCTCCGGTATCGCTTTTGTTCGCGGCTTTTCCGAACCGGTTTCTCGATCTTTCAGAGATCGCATCCGCACGGCAGCATCCGGCAGGCAACTCCACAATTGCCGCAGAAACTCCTGAGCACGTTCCGGCCGCATGGCCACCGTCTTTTCGTCCAGACCGTCAAAAATGACAATGACGTTCTGTTCTCGGATCAGCCTGATCAGGCTTTCGGCTGTCATCGAGGCCGTTCCGTTGCCCGCCGATTTCCAGCAGTTCCGGATGAAATCTTCCAGAAGGGCTTCGAGTGTCGGCATTGGACCTTCAGCCGGAACAGACATCAGCCGAAGGTCAATGTAGATCGGAATGGGACGGGACGGATCGGTGTTTCGTTCTTCTTTCAGACGACGAGCAAACGTCTGCAGCAGCGTGGTCTTTCCAATGCCATATTCGCCCAGCACTGCCAGGAACGGTTCCACATCATCAGGTCGGCGTTTAGCCCATGCCATCAGTTCGTCAATGGCCACGTGAGCTCCGTCATCGGAGTTCGCAATCGAAGTGACCGCGGCAGCCGTTGACGACCGATTAGCCCGACCGTCTACGATGATGCTACCCTTGGCAGGAACCGGGAAATCGAAGTTGTCATAGTGGTCGGGGTTCACCACGCTGGCGTCGCCGTCGATTTTCGCTGCCGAAACAGTGTGGGCGGTGACCGAGTCGCGCACATCTCGATTCGCCAGTTTTTCGCACATGCGGCGAAACAGATCCGCAACGAAAGCGTCCTTTTTACGGGACTCCTGAAAGGAAGTGTTTTCCTTGCTGCTGTTCGGATCGAAGAAGAACTGCTTAGAGTCCAGGCCTCGCATATCGGTGTGCGTGAAATCAAGCTTCCTCAAAGCGACCGGAATGCCTGGCTTGCTGGCATCGTCTCCGAAAAAGACCTGCAATTCGTGTTCGGTGATGTACTTGCTGGCAAAGGCATTCGGGGATGCCAGAAAAAGGCCGAGGTCGCAGCTGTGAAGAGCCTCTTTGATTTGCTCGTCCCAGCCTTCACCAATCTCGATCAGGCGATCATTCCAAAGCGAAAACTGAAAGTCCTTCGCACTGCGAAGCAGCCCGTCAAGTCGATCCAGGAGATCTTCTTTGAGCTTCTGATCTTTACGCGCATAAGACACAAACAGGGTGATGGGCTTCTTACCAAACGTCGCCATTCCGGAGCGAGTCGGTACTCCGCGAGCCAGGTTGTTCTCCGGCGTCGCTGCCGTCACTGCTTCGACACGTCGTTCCACTTCCCGCACGATTTCTGACGATCCCTGAAATCGACAGACGCGTTCGTCAGTGTTCTTGTTGGGGTCCGGCGGAAAGGTCAGCCTGACGCCTGCCGCCTCACTGGCCGCAGCCAGTGCTTTGCGGAAATTATTCAGGTCATTTTCGACCTTTTTCGACGTGGCTCCCGGGAACAGCGTGGCTGCGACTTGGCTCAAAGGAACGATTTCCTGTTGAGCAAACAGCTCCAGAAGATGCTCCAGGCGCTTCGCATTCGCTCCCCCCAGCTGTTCCCTGACCGGAAGGGCCACTTCGCGAAGCTGCTGACCAAAGAGATTGACGTCTGCCATTGATTTGAGACCTACTGCAGCCAATGGATGATGAACACAGCGATCGCGAATACGGCAATCAGGACGACCAAGACCTCCGTCCTGGCAAAAGATCGTCTCCCCATTGGAAGTCGAGGGGGACGAGGAGTGGAGGGTGCTGATCGCATGTGCCGGTCCCACGAGGATTGCGGAATCGGCCTGATTGTTCACTACAATCAACGGGATGGCAACACAAAAATACCGGAACGACCACAATAATTACCGGATCAATGAAAAATGACACCTGCGGCGTCACGTGTGTAATGGCGTCAAACTTGGGCGAAGCCGCCCCCTCCCGGACATAGCTTCGTTTGTCCGACCTCCCCCAAATACTTTGGGGGAGGAGCGGGAAATCGTAGCGTTTACAGGGCGGTGATTTTGACGTCGTCGACCCAGGCGGATTTGTTGACGGCCAGTCGCAGTCGCGATTTGGTAGCGTGGCCGACGCCGGGCGATTGAAATTCGCCGACGGTCTTGCCATCGATCGCAACCGTCATCGCGTCGTTCAGAATGCGAACGGACAGCTGATGCCATTCGCCGGTGGACAGCTTGTGTTTGAACAGTTGAGATCGGGAGCTGATGATCTTCTTCATCTCCGGCGTCAGTTTGTCATCCAGCTTGGCCTGACGATGTTCCAGCTTCATGCGACCGGTCTTGAGGTCCGCGATTTCCACATCGTGCGGGCGAATTCGAGCCATGCAGATGTGTCCCGCGTGAACAGATTTTTCGTTCATGTCGGCGATGTTGATTCCCAGATCATCTCCGGCGTTCAGCTTGAACCGCAGTTCGATGACCGCATTCTGAAACGCCACCTCATGATGAACGGACACACCATGATCGGCGACAGCTGCCATCGTGATGTGCATGGCGCCATCGACCATATCAACCTGCTTGACGCCTTTGGCTCGCGACTTACTGTTGGTGCCCCAGCCGTTGCCGATTTCTTCTTTGGCCGGATCGGACTCTTCCCGATTAAAATCATCCTGCAGCAGAACCCTGGAGACTGCGTCGTCAGCCGTCACCACAGAAGGCCCCGCAAGGATGCTCTGGATTGCCATCAAAACAGGAATCATGCCGACAGAAGAAACTTTCATGGAACGACGCTTTCAAAAACGGAGGTGGATGAACAGGAATGGTCGGGAGTCTTAGCAACCAGAACTATCGCAGGGAGTCGAATTGTACCCGCGATTCGTGGGGTGAGGAATCATCGTTTTGGTCTCATCCACAGCCTGAAAAGGCATCAACTCATAAACCTCACGCCGGAATCATCAAAGTCAACCTGCCGTGTTTCTGGCTTTGTGCAGAACGCCGGCCACATCGTCCCAGGCGACTTCATGGGGCAGCTTCGACTGTTGAGCAGCCAGAGCGGCGGTGATGCCGGCCGCTTCTCCCATGGCAACCGCGTTCCCGGTAACTCGATAGCTGGCATGAGCGAAAAAGTCTCCGCTGATGCAGCGACCGGCCATCATCAGGCCATCGACGTCGCGGGCAATGAGGGCTCGCAGAGGAATATCGAACGGCTTCGCCTTGATGCCCTGACTGCTGTAGGCTGACTTCTCGTTCGCCTTGCGAGTTGCTGCGTGAACATCCACGCTGAATTCAGAACGACAGACGGCATCCGCGTGTCGAGCTCCTTCCCGAACGTCGTCCACTGTTACAAAATAGCGTCCGGCAAGGCGACGACCATCGCGCACACCGATCTGTTCGGCAGTGGTGACCAGAGTACAGCCGTCCCAGATGCCTCCCAGCTTCCGCAGATGGCGCGTGATGTCGTAGAGTTCACGTCGAGCATTGATGGTGGCTTCGGTGACGGCAGCGGCATCAAACGGGCGCACGCCGTATTCGTGGTTCATCATCACGGCAGCGACGTTGCCGCCCATGTACCACAAAGTGGGCTTTGCATAAGAAGGATCCAGTCCGGCTTTCTGAATCTGCTGTCGAAACAGATCTTTGGTGTCTGAACCATTCAGGCGATCGAATTTCTGAAGTGCCTCTTTGCTGGCGGAGATCACGCCCATCAGAGACATCGGCTGACACGGACAATCTTTGCTTTCACCGAATTCCCATTCGCATCCCGCCAGCGCGCCGACATCGCCGTCACCGGTGGTATCGATGACCACGGTCGCTCGCCACGCCTGACGGCCGGACTTGGATTCCGTGATGACTGCTCGAACGCGATTGTCGGCATCTTTTTCCACCGCCACGATGCGAGTGTGATATTGCAGGCGGATGTTCAGTTCGCCGCAGAGTTCCTCCAGCAGATACTTCATCGCTTCGATGTCATAGACGTAGTGCTGCGGTCCGTGCTGCCGTTGAGCATCCATAGCCGCCAGACGCTGGACCAGTTCTGCATTCAGTCCGGGTTTGCGAGCATCCATGACATACGACAGCATGCCACTGGTCCAGATTCCGCCGAGGCAGCCGTGAGCTTCCAGAATTCGCACGGTGGCTCCGGTGCGAGCGGCCAGAATGGCGGCAGAAACTCCCGCCGGTCCGCCACCACACACAAGCACGTCAACGGTGTCCGCGACCGGAACCTGCCGTGAAGGTTCCGCAACCACGTTCTTTGATGGAACTTCATCGGCCGCAGCGAGTGCTCCGCCCACCAGACCGGCCCCGGCCAGTGATTGAGTGAGCCATGATCGTCGATTGAAGGATGAAGTCATGAGGTTGGCTTTCAAATGTTGAACAGCAGATCAGCAGCGACGAGCAGGTTCGTTTGTCAGCGATGGCGGAAAAACCCACGTGAGTCTCTCTCGGATGACGCAGTAAGTGGCCAATCATTCCGTGGCTCTGACTTTCAGCTGTCCCAGTAACTTCTGAAGTCTGTTGAGTTCCGCCTGATTCTCCGGAAGCGGCTGAGAATGAAACGCGGGCAGCAGGTGTTCCCAGACCAGATTCAGTTCCGCCTGCATGTCGCCCGTTTTGGCGGTCATGGCGACTACAACATCGTGTTCGGGAATGACGATGCAGAACTGACCATCTTTGCCGTCGCCTCGCCACGCATTGTGTCGACACTGCCAGAACTGAAATCCGTAACCTTCCCGCCAGTCCGGGTTGCGGCCACTGGGAGCGTCAGCGTTTTCCACCTGTCGACTGGTGGCCAGCCTGACCCAGTGAGCTGGCACCAGTTGCTGTTGCTTCCAGACACCGTTCTGCAGATACAGTTGTCCGAACTTCGCAATGTCTTCGGTCCGCAGATACAGGCCATAACCACCGATGGAAATGCCCTGCGGGCTGGCGTCCCATTGCGGCGTCCTGATTCCCAGCGGATCAAAGAGTCGCGGCTGAAGGTAATCGACCAGGTTCTGCCCGGTTACCTTCTGAACAATCGCCGACTGCATATACGTCGCGGGAGTGTTGTACAGAAACTTCGTCCCCGGCTGATGCGGCACCGGATGAGCCAGAAAGGTCTTCACCCAGGATTCGTTCTCCGTCATTCGGGGAAGCGTCTCGTGTCCCGTGGACATCGTCAGCAGATCACGAACTCGCATGGCCTTCAGATTGTCGGATGGTTCCGCAGGAGCCTCGTCCGGAAAGAAACTCAGCACAGGCTGATCAATATTCAGTCGACCTTCCGCCACGGCCAGCCCGACGGCCGTGGACGTGAAGCTTTTGCTGAGCGACCACAGAATATGTGGAGTATCAGCTGTTTCCGGTGCCCACCACCCTTCCGCCACCACATGACCATGGCGGACCAGCATGAAACTGTGCATGTCGCGAACGCTTGAATCGGCGGCTTCCACGAATGCCCGCACCGCAGCCGAATCAATGCCCTGAGCTTCCGGCGTACTGCGCGGCAAAGCCGACTCCTGCGCCGTCAGGGCGCTGAAAGAGGATCCCAGCGAGGCAGCAATCACAAGGAAAACGAACGTGGAAAAAGTACGCATGTGGTTCTTTCAGACC
>JAGQPY010000290.1 GCA_020426485.1 Planctomycetaceae bacterium | reverse complement strand
GCGGCAACGGGAAGATTATTCAGGAACTCGAAGCCGCGTTTCGAGGCGCTGGCTGGAACGTCATCAAGGTCATCTGGGGTGGCGACTGGGATCCGCTTCTGGACGCCGACAAAGACGGTAAACTCGTCAAGCGAATGGGTGAGGTCGTTGACGGCCAGTACCAGAAGTACACGGTTTCGACACCGGAATACGTTCGCAGTCACTTCTTTGGTGCGGACCCGGATGTGCTGAAGCTGGTGGAGAATTTACCCGACGAGATGATGATTAAGATTCGTCGCGGCGGTCACGATCCCGAAAAGGTGTACGCTGCCTACCACGCCGCCGTCAATCACAAAGGCGCGCCGACGGTTGTGCTGGCCAAGACCGTCAAAGGATATGGTCTGGGGGAAGCTGGTGAAGGTCGCAACGTTGCTCATAATCAGAAGAAGATCAACGAGCAGGAACTGAAGCGCTTTCGAACTCGCTTCAACATTCCGATCAGCGATGCGGACGTTGATAAAGTGCCGTTCTACAAGCCGCCGGAAGACAGTCCGGAAATGGTTTACCTTAGGACTCAGCGGCAGAAGCTTGGGGGACACTGTCCGTCTCGAAAGCCAACGGACGAGCGGCTGGACATTCCTTCACTTGACGACAAAGTCTTCAAGGCGAAGGGCCTGTTGCCGGGCAGTGATGGAGATGCAGGATCAACGACCGGTGCACTCGGTCAGATTCTTCGAGGTCTTGTCCGTCACAAAGGGTGCGGTTCGCGTGTTGTTCCGATCATCCCCGACGAAGCTCGAACCTTCGGGATGGAGGACATGTTTAAGCTGGTGGGTATCTATTCCAGCAAAGGACAGTTGTACGAACCAGTCGACCGTGACGTGGTGCAGTACTACAAGGAAGCCAGAAACGGTCAGTTGCTTGAAGAGGGGATTAACGAAGCGGGGGCCATGGGTTCCTTTATTGCCGCGGGGGCTGCCTATGCAAACCTTGGCATGAACATGATTCCGTTCTACGTTTATTATTCAATGTTTGGCTTCCAGCGAGTCGGCGATCTCATTTGGTGTGCTGCCGATACCCGCTGTAAGGGCTTTTTGTGTGGCGGAACGTCCGGTCGAACGACACTGAACGGGGAAGGTCTGCAGCACGAAGACGGTCACAGTCAGTTGGTGGCAACGACCGTTCCCACGATTCGTTCTTACGATCCGGCATGGGGCTATGAACTGGCCATCATCGTTCAGGAAGGTCTGCGTCGGATGTACGCAGAAGGTGAAGAAATCTTCTACTACCTGAGCGTCTACAACGAGGCCTATCCGATGCCTGAAATGCCGGCCGGCGAAGGCCTCATTGACGGAGTGATCAAGGGCATGTATCGCTACCAAAGCACGGACAGCGGCAAGGGGCAGAAGCAGCGACCTCAGCTGTTTGGCAGTGGGCCGATTCTGCGAAGTGCTTTGGCAGCACAGCAGATTCTGAAAGACCGTTACGACCTCGGTTCAGATGTCTGGAGCGTCACGAGTTACAGCGAACTTCGGCGAGACGCGATGGCCTGTCAGCACTGGAACGACCTGCATCCTGATCAGCCTCAGCGACGCAGTTATCTGGAAACCGTGCTTGAGAGCGTTGACGGGCCGTTTATCTCCACAAGCGACAACGTTCGACTGGTGGCGGACCAGATTCGTGAATGGATTCCGGGTGAGTACATTGTGCTGGGAACGGATGGATTCGGTCGCAGCGAAACACGCCCGGAACTGCGGCGACACTTCCGGATCGATGCCGAATCGACGGCCTACGCCGCACTGCAGGGGCTTTCGCGGGTCGGGGCCTTTGATAACGCCCGACTGGCACAGGCGGTCGGAGAATTGGGGCTGGATCCGGACGCCGTGTTTCCGATCGATGCGTAGTGCGGGCGCTGCATTCAGGTTCAACCGCGACCGTCAGGATCGGCACTTCCGATCTCCGTTGAAAAAATACAAGAGTTTTACCGACCGATGCTTTGAGCCTGTGCTCAATCGGTCTGCAACTGGATGACTCAAATGGAATTCAAACTGCCGGAAGTTTCTGAGGGTGTGACGTCAGTTGACGTGGCAGAGATTAAAGTCGCCGAAGGTGATGTCATCACTGCGGGGACTGTGATCTGTGAAGTGGAAACGGATAAGGCCGTTGCGGAAATTGAGTGTCCTCATGCCGGTACAATTCGAAAAATCCTGATCAATGTGGGGGATTCTGTCGCCGTGGGGCAGCCGCTGATCGAGATCGAGACCGGAGCTGCCGCAGCAGCGCCAACAACGAAGTCGGCAACTGCGCCGTCATCGACTCCACAATCTTCTGCTCCTGCACCAGTTGCGCCACCAGCCCCGGCGGCCGCTCCTGAGATCGTCGGCTCACCAAAGCTTGTTCACTTCAAGCTTCCGTCGGTTTCGGAAGGTGTCACAGCGGTTGATGTGGCCGACGTGAAGGTTGCGGTTGGTGACGTGATCGCCGCCGATGCCGTTGTGTGTGAAGTGGAAACAGACAAGGCCGTTGCGGAGATCAATTGTCCTCACGCGGGTACCGTCAGGGCGGTGCATATTTCTGCTGGACAGAATATCCCGATTGGCGCGGCGCTGATTGATGTGGAGACGTCGACGGCCACTCCCCAGTCCGCTTCAGCGTCCGGCCCTGCTCCTGCTGCGACGTCGAGTGCTGCGGAAACGCCAGCACCTGCCGGGGCTTCATCCACAGCGCCGGTGACGGCTCCGACCTCCACTGCATCGTCACAGACAGTATCGTCGGGCGGCGGGCGACCGCCAGCTCCGGCCGGTCCGGCGACTCGGCGACTTGCTCGCAAACTGGGTGTGGACCTGTATCAGGTGAAGGGTTCTGCTCGCGGCGGGCGAATCACGCTGGAGGACGTCGAGAAGTTTGTTCACCAGCGCATGACTTCGTCTGCTGCTCCGGCGGGCAGTTCGATGAGCATGGGCGTCATTGCAGCGACTCCACTGCCCGACTTCAGCAAATTCGGGCCAGTCGAGAAGCAGCCGCTGAATAAGATCTTTCGAACGGCGGCCGCCAATCTGCATGCTGCGTGGATCACGATTCCTCATGTCACCCAGCACAACCTCGCGGACATTACGGAACTGGAGGCGGCTCGCCAGCGGTACGTGGATTCAAATCCGAAGTCGCCGAAGATCACGATGACAGCCATTATGATCAAGGCTGTTGTGGGAGCGCTGAAAGCATTTCCCAAAGTGAACAGCAGTATTGATATGGAGTCCGGTGAGCTTGTTCTCAAGAAGTACTACCATATCGGAGTTGCGGTGGATACGCCGAACGGACTGGTGGTACCGGTCATTCGAAACTGTGATCAGAAGAATGTGCTGCAGGTTGCCGCCGAGCTGACAGAGCTGGCCCTGAAGGCTCGCGAACGCAAACTGAAAACCGAAGACATGCAGGGAGCTTCCTTCACGATCACCAATCTTGGTGGCATCGGCGGAACCGCCTTTACGCCTATTGTGAATCATCCCGAGGTTGCCATTCTGGGGATGTCGCGCGGCCAGAAGGTTCTGCAGCTGGAGGATGGCAATGTTGTCGAACGACTGATGCTTCCGCTGTCGATGTCATACGATCATCGCGCCATCAACGGGGCAGATGCGGCTCGCTTTATTGTCAAGCTCTCCGGAAGTCTGACGAACTTCTTCGAATTGTTTTGATCGCGGCTGGTTAAATCGCAGCCCCGTCAGAATGGCTTCTTTGTCCGGATCTGTCGGAGATCTCTGACTGATTCTCACCCGATGTCGTCTGCAACTGCTGCCGCGTTTTGCAGGCCTTCGGCCAATCGGATCCTCGGAAAGTACCGTTAAGAAATGTCAAAGCACGCTCAACTCGTGGTTCTGGGAGGAGGTCCGGGGGGGTATCCGGCCGCATTTGCTGCTGCCGATCATGGTATGCAGGTGATCCTGGTTGACGAAGGACGACAACCAGGCGGCGTTTGTCTGAATCGCGGATGTATTCCGTCAAAAGCTCTGCTGCATGTGGCGAAGCTGATCAACGAAACCCGTGAGTCACATGAGTGGGGTGTTTCGTTTGCTCCGCCGGAGATTGATATCGACAGGCTGCGCGGCTTCAAAGACAAAGTTGTGACGTCACTCTGCGGCGGCATTGAAGGGTTGTGCAAAAGCCGTGGAGTCGAACTGATCAAGGCACGTGGTTCGTTTGTCAACTCCACAACACTCGAACTCAAAGCACGGGATGGTTCCGTGTCGACTTTGACTTTTGATAAGTGCATTGTCGCGATTGGATCCGTTCCGGCGATGCCTCCGATTTTTGACATTGGCGATGATCGTGTCATGGATTCCACCGGGGCGCTGGAGTTGAAGGATATTCCCGGAAAACTTCTGGTTGTTGGCGGAGGTTACATCGGTCTGGAAATGGGCTCTGTCTACGCCGCGCTGGGTTCGGAAGTCACTGTTGTGGAAATGTCGCCGGGGCTGCTTCCGGGAGCAGATCGTGATCTCGTGACACCCCTGCAGAAGAGACTGGCCGGTCAGTTCGCCGCGATCCACGTCAACACAAAGGTTGCGAAGCTGACGGCCGCCGATACGGGAATCACGGCATCTCTGGAGGGTGAAGGGGTTCCTGCGGAGATGACTTTCGATCGAGTCCTGATTTCGATTGGTCGTCGGCCCAACAGTCGCAACTGCGGTCTGGAAAACACTCAGGTGCAGATCGACCAGCGAGGATTCATCAGCATCGATCGCAACCAGAGAACAGCAGATCCACACCTTCTTGCAATTGGTGACGTGGCAGGAGAACCGATGTTGGCTCACAAAGCGACGCGAGAAGCGAAAATCGCTGTCGAGACGCTGGCCGGTGAGCCGGTTGAGTTTGACAACGTGGCGATTCCGGCTGTGGTGTTCACCGATCCGGAGCTGGCATGGTGCGGTTTGACAGAGACAGAAGCGAAGACCAAAGGTATTGACTTCACGTCTCATCGATTTCCATGGGCGGCGTCCGGTCGAGCTCAAACGCTGGGACGTACCGAAGGTGTCACCAAAATCATTGTTGATCCCGGAACTCAACGGGTATTGGGAATTGGAATTGTCGGGCCGGGGGCCGGTGAGATGATTGCTGAGGCTGTTATTGCCATCGAAATGGGCGCAACGGCTCGAGACCTGGCGGATTCCATTCACGCTCATCCGACACTCTCAGAAACGTTGATGGAGGCGGCGGAGAGTGTCATTGGTCAGCCGACTCACTTCCATCGCCCCACTCGGAAGAAATCCTGACTGAATTCTCCCGTTGACTGGGTTGTATGGATGGTCATTTGACGCTGGAACACGGGCGGCCTCAGGCTGCGAGCGTACAGTTGATCTCATGATGTCGGGTCCACGATTCCCGGAAACCCAACAGTGGGTGTTCGCCTTCGATTCGCCTCACGACGAGTTCTGCCCGCATCTGCTCAACAACCTGCGAGTCGTGGTGGTGACCATGATTTTTGCCGTTTGAATTTTCTTACCGACAGACGTCATCTGATGGCAGTTGCCCGATTGAATGAGATTGTTGAGGTGCCTGTCGGGAAATCACCAACGCGTCGTCCGTTGTTGATCGTGTCGTTGTGAAGATGCGCAAGTTTGGGTTAGTTGGTTTCTGTGAAGATCACTACTGATCGAGAAGCTGAATTCCTGACGACGGGAACTCGTTTGCCTGGAACGACGTAGGCAGCACTGGTGAAGACAAAAGGCTTCCAAAAGTAAGTCGCGCGACTAAGATACAGCCCGCAGGTGTGCAGTCACGCACGGCCCGTGCCAGTTGAGCGGTCTCCGGCACTTTCTCTTCTTTTCATGAATTTCTCAGTCGAATGCACCGAATCACAAAAGGGCTCGACATCCCGATTACGGGCCAGCCTGATCAGTCTGTTGTCGATGGTCCGGAGATCTCACGAGTTGCCTTGATTGGTCCGGATTACGTCGGAATGAAGCCGACGATGCTGGTCGCTGAAGGCGACGCCGTGAAGCTGGGACAGCCGGTCTTCGAAGATAAGAAGACTCCCGGAGTCATGTACACCGCGCCCGCCGCTGGTCGAGTCGTACAGCTCAATCGAGGTGACCGTCGCGCGTTTCAGTCCCTGGTGATTGAGGTCGAGGGCGACCAGTCGGTTACGTTTCCGGCCCTGGCGGAACGCGATTTTGCAGGCGTTTCCCGCGAAGCCGTGACTGACGTGCTGGTTTCAAGCGGACTGTGGACGGCATTCAGGACTCGGCCGTTCAGCAAAGTGCCTCAGCCCGGAACCGTGCCGCGGTCGATTTTTGTTCAGGCGATCGACACCAATCCGCTGGCGCCGGATCCCGTCGGAATTATTCGTGCTCGAGAACGAGACTTCCGGTTTGGACTGCAGGCGGTGGCTCGACTTACGGACGGAAATGTCTTTTTGTGCCGGCGCCCCGCGACGCCGTTGCCGGGTGAAGATGTTTCGCAGGTTCAGGTGGGCGAGTTTGAAGGTCCACATCCGGCGGGGTTGCCGGGGACCCATATTCATTTTCTCGATCCGGTTGGTCCGGGCAGAACTGTGTGGACCGTCAACTATCAGGATGTGCTGGCCATCGGATATCTGGTATCGACCGGAATGCTGTGCACCGAGCGAGTCGTTTCTGTGGCGGGTCCGGCTGTGGCAAACCCTCAGGTCGTTCGGACACGTCTGGGGGCAAACATTTCTGGACTTGTCGCGGGCCGTCTGTCGGATCATGGAAATACTCGGATCATTTCGGGCAGCGTTCTGAATGGACGTGCTGTCAGTGGGCCGTTCGATTATCTCGGAAGATACCACCTTCAGGTTTCTGCTCTGGCAGAAGGGAATCACCGCGAGTTTCTGGGATGGCTCACGCCGGGCAGCGGTCGTTTTTCCGTTCGAAACATATTCGCCTCAGCTCTTGATCGTTCGCGGCGCTTTGCATTCGATACGTCAACGGGCGGCAGTAAGCGGGCGATGGTGCCCATTGGAATGTATGAGCAGGTTGTGCCGCTCGATGTTGTGGCAACGTTTCTGCTCCGTTCGTTGATTGTTGGTGACACAGAACAGGCCCAGGCTCTTGGTTGTCTTGAGCTGGATGAGGAAGACCTTTCGCTGTGCACGTTTGTTTGTCCCGGCAAGTACGAATACGGGACCATACTTCGCAGAAATCTGAGT
>JAGQPY010000028.1 GCA_020426485.1 Planctomycetaceae bacterium | reverse complement strand
GCCGGGATGGAAAGCTGGGCACGATTCCGTCGGACCTGCAGCCATTGTTCGGCCGCATTGGCATGTCGCCCGACATCTGGGTCGATTGCGTGCGTCGCTTCGGCAAATGGCATTCGTCAGGCGTCGGCCGCCCCGCCTCGCTGAGACGCCAGTCCGAACGCACCGGCCGCAACCGTTCCCTCAACACCAAACTCAGCCGACAGGTGTTTGCGTAGAACCTCAATATCTCAGTCGTGGTGAGGTTCTTTTTTGACTGATGACAGATGGTTGGTACTGGTTGTCATTTGGAAAAGTAGGGACACATCACATCGAATCTGCCCGACCTGCTCAGCGTCAATTTGTTTGCTGTTGACGGCGATTCAGTTGACGCTGCAGATTCCGGATCAGGTCAGTGCCAACGTATTCGGCGGCGATGTTCCTGGTTTCGTTGGGATCGGTGTTCTGGTCGTAGAGTTCCTGATGAGCAATCTGTCCCGTCTGATTGTCTGTCCACTGAACATAACGATGACGCAACGTCCGAATGGCAGTGCCCGAATACGCACCATCGAAGCGTGGGTATTGGCTGATTGCGTGAGACGTTTCATCTGTGAACATGGGATCGTTGACCACATCGGCCAGCGATTCGCCCTCCAGATGCGGTGGACGAGGCGTTTGCGTGAGATCGCACACGGTCGGGTACAGATCCACAAGTTCTGCAATCGTTCTGGTCCGCCCTGGACTTTTGCCGGGGACCGAGATGATCAGTGGGACTTGCGTAGCCACTTCGAAATTCGTCATCTTTCCCCACGCACTGTGTTCGCCAAGATGCCAGCCGTGGTCCGAACACAGCACGATGATCGAATTGGATGACAGCCCGGCAGCGGACAGCCCGTGCATCAACCTTCCGATTTGGGCATCGACGTAGGTGACGCAGGCAGCGTAGGCCTTAATCAGACGAATCTGAGTCGGCTGGTCAATCGGGCTCTGTTTGGGGACGCCGTTGTAACTGCGGAGTTCATATCCGTTCCAGTCGATCGCCTGCAGTCTGTCGGGACGCCTGGGCATCGAAAGTCCAATGCGTCGAGCACTGCCGATATATCCATCTGAGTTGAACCACGCCATCACGGGCGAATCACCCGACGGAAGTGGATGGTTTGGGAGCCAGGTCGAGTCAGCTTTGTAGTAGTCGAAGTATCGTTTGGGTGCGACGAACGGAAGGTGGGGCCGGCGATAGCCGACGGCAAAGAACCGTGGCTTCGTGGACTTTTGGGCAAACGACTTCAGAACCTGCGAAGTCATGCGTCCGGCGAACAGGTGATCATCGGCTACATCCGGACTCTGGATGGCGGGACAGTCGTGACGGTCGGCGATCACTGTTGCGTCCCGGGGATGTTCCGGGTCGGCAATTTCGAGGATTTCATTTTCGCGTCCCGGCGATGATGGTACAGACCAGTCGGTGGGTACGTCCCATCCATCATGATAGATTTTTCCAAAGCTCTGACAGTGATAGCCGTGCTGCTTCAGCCAGGCGGGAAGCGAAACGGCATCGGGCCTTCGTCTGCGGAACTCGTTGACGTCTCGCACGTTGTTGCTGAAGACGCTGACAGCATCCGGCCTCAATCCGGTCAGCATTGAAAGTCGAGACGTTCCACACTTGGCATACTGGCAGTAGGCGTGTTCAAACAGGACGCCACGATCTCCCAGACTGTCGATGTTTGGAGTTCGAATCCGCTCATCTCCATAGCACCCCAGCATTGGTCGAAGATCATCAACAACGATCAGCAAAACATTGGGGCGATCATCAGCCTTCGACATTTCCACGTTGAGCAGAATCAGGCCGATGCAGAGGAGAGATTTTCCAGGGCAGCCTTGCGCAAGCGACATCACCACTTTTTTTGCCTTTCGCGGCGAGGGATTTGGGCGTCGACGACATTTGTCGCGTCCTTCTCGCTTCTGGCCTGAAACGCAACCACAAACGTCGCGGCTCTCACAGGTTCGGTTTGGGGGTTCTTAGTCTTTCCAATTGCGTTTGGGGCAAATTGCGGTACGTGCCGGACGTCGCTATTCCAGTTGTCCGGCATTCTTCACCCAGTCCGGAACAGGAATCGATGGGTGGCGAACGACCAGCAACAGGATTCCCACGACGATCACCAGAATTGGAACCTCGACATCAAAAGAAATCATTCCGGATTGTCGCAGGACCGAAAGCAGGCTGGTGACAATGAAGAACGTTCCTGCAACCACGGAAAACTTGTCAAACCCCGAGACGACAAAGGTCAGGAAGCCAATGGCTGCGATTCCCAGAGTCCAGATCCAGTCGATGTTTGGAGTGATTCCCAGCGTCGTCAGAAGCCAGCCGGTGCCGACAACGATCAGCATGATGGGAAGGACAAGTGTCTTGCGATCGGGGTTCATGTGCAGAGCCGTTCTGTTCGCGGGGAATTCTGACTGGAGTGAACGTGGCGAGGCATCTCATATGCGGAGACGTCATCGTCTGCGATCCGGCCCAATGGGCACTGACTGGGGCGGGTTATTCTGTCACGAGTAGTTCCCGGTCGCAAGTCATGGTTCAGGCTGTTGAGCTTCCGATTGCTCGGTACAGGTCCCTGCACCGGCACTGCTTTGTTCGCGGGCCAATGACCGTCGGAAGTCGAAGGGTTGTTCGGCGTAGACAATGCCTGAGACGAAGGAGTTCATGTGACAGGACGGCTGCCAATCAGAACTTCGTTGTCCGGATTGCGGGGCACCTGCTTATGTCAGTCGGTTGTAGCCGTTCAGTGCAGCCACGCGGTAGGCTTCGGCCATTGTCGGATAGTTGAACGTCGTGTTCATGAAGTAGTGCAGGGAGTTCGCTTTGCCGGGCTGAGACATAATCGCCTGGCCGATATGGATGATCTCAGATGCATTGACGCCGAAACAGTGAATGCCGAGGATTTCCAGTGTTTCGCGATGAAACAAAAGCTTCAGCATTCCCACCGGTCGTCCCATGATCTGTGCTCGAGCGAGGCTTTTGAACATGGAGTGTCCCACTTCGTAGGGAACGCATTCTTCGGTCAGCTGCCGTTCTGTTTTGCCCAGAGAACTGATTTCCGGACTCGTGTAGATACCTGTCGGCACGGCTTCCATCCGGAAGGCATCACAGTGGCCATTGCCGAGATGACGAGCGGCAAAGCGGCCCTGCACATAAGCTGCACTGGCCAGTGCCGGTGGACCGATGACGTCACCGACAGCGTAGATGTGAGGCTGAGTCGTCTGGAAGTTTTCGTTCACTTCAATCTGACCGCGATGATTGGGAATAATCCCCACGGAAGCAAGATTCAGGTCTTCTGTATTTCCGGATCGACCATTGGCCCACAACAGAATGTCGCTCTTCAGCTGTTTGCCGGACTTCAGGTAGACAACGACGTGATCATCAAACGTTTCGATTCGGTCAAACGTTTCGTTGTGGCGAATTCGAACTCCCGTATCACGCATGTGGTAGCTGAGTGCGTCGCAGATTTCGTCGTCCAGAAATTCCAGCAGGTTGGCACGAGTATTCACCAGGTTCAGCTTGACGTTCAGGTTGCGAAACATTGATGCGTATTCGCAGCCAATCACGCCGGCTCCGTAGATTGTCATGGTGCGAGGCGTTTCCGGCAGATCCAGAATCGTGTCACTGTCGAAAACCCGGGGATGGCTGAAATCGATTCCTTCCGGCCGATACGGTCGGGAGCCCGTAGCGATGACGAATGACGACGCGGACAGTTCACTGGTTGTACCGTCGCTGTTTTCAACCTTCACTCGATGTGCATCAATGAAAGAAGCTTCACCGCAGATGACATCGACGTCGTTTCGATCATAAAAACCGCGCCGCATGCTCACCTGTTTGGAGATTACCGATTGCGCGCTGCGTCGGAGATCACGAAAACCGATCTCCACATTCAGCCCCAGTTGGCGAAACTGTTCGCTGGAGTTTAGTTCCATGACTCGATAGATGGCTGCTCGCAGCGATTTACTGGGAATCGTGCCCAGATGCGTGCAGTTTCCGCCGACCAGCGGCAGTCGGTCGATGACGGCCACCGACTTGCCCTGCTTCGTGGCCTCCATCGACGCGCCTTCGCCGCCGGGGCCGGTTCCAATCACGATGACATCGTAGTGAGTTTCGGAGGCATTGCCGGATCTGTTGTTCATGAGATTGGGAGTGGCGTTAACGCTTTCAGGTGATCAGTCAGAGGCTCGCCGGCGCTCCGTGGACACTGTTGTAGGTTGATCAATGATGAAAGGAAACGGTCCACTGCGAATTCTCGGGAAAGGCACCGCTGGACCTGCTTGTTTGAAGGTCGAAGTGACCATCGCGATCGCATCTGCGGTGCGATTCAGCCATCTCAAACCGCACTCCATACCAGCGGATACAGGATACCAGCGGATACAGGGAAACGCACTTGTCAGGAAATCAGGCCGTTGTGGCGCAGCAGGGCCTGAGTATCGGGTTCGCGACCTCGGAAATCCCGATAGATGTCCATGGGATGTCGACTGCCGCCCTGTGCCAGTACGGTGTCTCGAAAGCGACGGCCGGTTTCCGCTACAGCAGCCTGGTCATCCAGACCTGCTTCTTCAAACGCAGCGAAGGCATCGGCGCTGAGTACTTCCGCCCATTTGTAGCTGTAGTAGCCTGCGGCGTAACCACCGGCAAAGATGTGCTGAAAGGAGCACAGAAATCGATTCTCAGGCAACGGCGGAAGTGGAGACGTTTGCTTTGAAATTCGAAGATGCACGTCAAACGGTGATTCTGTTCCCGCAGGATCGAAGGTCGTGTGCAGTTCCATATCCGTCATACCGAACTGCAGCTGACGCAGCATGTTTGACGCCGCGCGGTACATTCGTGCTCGACAGATCTTTTCATAAAGTTCATCCGGCAGCACTTCACCGGTCTGATAGTGGACAGCCATGCCGAGCAGTGTCGGTTTGTGATAACACCAGTTTTCCATGAACTGGCTGGGAAGTTCCACTGCATCCCATTCCACGCCATTGATGCCTGCCGCGTCACGAAAGTCGACGGTGGTCAACATGTGCTGCAGGCCGTGGCCAAACTCGTGGAACAGTGTTTCGACTTCACGGAATGTCATCAGTGATGGAGTCTCACCGACCGGCGGCGTTCCGTTGCAGACCAGGTGAGCGACCGGCAGTCGCAGCCCATCCGCTGTTCGTGAACGAGTGATACAGTCATTCATCCAGGCACCGCCGCGCTTGTTTTGCGGGCGTGAGTACGGGTCCAGATAGAAGCCGGCGATCTGACAATTCTGTTCGTCGAAGACTTCGAAGTACCGAACGTCGGAATTCCAGACCGGCGCTGTTGCATCTGTGGGACGGACTGAGATGCCGAACAGTCGATGGCACAGTTCGAACAGCCCGTCGAGAACACGTTCCAGTGAAAAGTACGGACGCAGCTGTTCATCTGTGAACGCATATCGCTCTTCACGAAGACGCTCGGCCCAGAATGCGACGTCCCAGTGGCTCAGTGCGCCCTCATGTCCCCTGCTCTGTGCCAGCTCAGTGATCTCGTTTAGTTCCTTTTCGCCGTGGGTTGACGAGGCCTGCAGAAGATCATGGAACATTTTCTGAACAGCTTCGACGTTGCCGGCCATCTTTCGCGACAGGCTCAGCGCGGCGTAGTTTTCGTAACCCAGCAGACGGCACTTTTCCTGTTTGAGTGACAGGATTTCGCGGATCAACGGGCCATTGTCCGTTTCGCCGGAAGACGCTCGACTGATGTAAGCTCGGTAGGCAGTTTCACGCAGCTCTCGAATACGACAGTGTTCCATGAAGGGGCCGAAACTTGGGGCGTCAAGCTTAATTCGCCACGGTCCGCTTTCCGCTGTCGCAGGCTCAGCCTGTTTGTTCTCATCAGCAGAAGACCAGGCCGCAGCCGCCATTCTGCGATAGCTGTCCGGAAGGCCTTCCGCGTCCTGCGGGTCAGAAAGATCAAGATGCCATTCCTTTGTGGCGTCCAGAACATGGTTGGAGAAATCAGTACTCAGTTTGGACAGCCGCCGTTCAATTTCGTTGAATCGTTCACGGTCAGGTCCTTCCAGAGCGATTCCGGACTGTTCAGCGCTGAGGATTGAGTTCTGCAGGATTCGATTCTGAGCTTCCTGAAGACTGAGTCGCGAAGAGGCGTCACGCAAAGCAACGAATCGTTCGTAAAGCGGCCTGCTCTGCTTCAGTCGAAGTCCAAACTCCACGACATCCGACAAAACGGCTTCATGAGCGGTGCGCAGTTCGCCGCTGTTGGCGACACTCAGCAGATGATTGACCGGCGACCAGCCATATTCAAACAGCAGGTCGATGCGTTCGAGAGGCTTCATCAGAGCATCCCAGTCTTCCAGTGGCGCGGACTCTGCTTCGGTCAGTGCGTCACCGGCACGTTTCAGCATTTCGGCAATACCGACGGCAATCTGATCCGGCTGAATCAGGTCGTATGCCGGAAAACCGCCATCGCGCAGGAGTGGGTTTGTGGAAGACATTGTCAACAACTCCGTTTGTAAGCTGGTGTGTCTGTTCTGCGATTTTTGATCAGGAGTTTTATCGGTGTTGGTGTGCGCTTTTGAACCCTGTTTCGAGTTCGTACTTCGAAATTCGAACGGAAGAGAAAGTGAGTTGTTGTTTCAAGTCAATCACGGAGAAAAAAACGGAATCGAAAAAAGGTCGTTCGAAGTTTTAACATGAAATGAATTCGGAATTGTCGAAGTTTGAATCACTGACTATAAAACGCGACTCGACCGGACGGATGGGTCTTTGATTCCTTCCGACTGCAGCTTCTTCTGCGGCTTTTCTTCGGTAACACAATTACCCCGAATTCGTCCTGCACAAACTCTTCGCCTCTCGTATTGGCATCTTCTTCTGCCATCGAGTGAATTCCTTCTCAAAACGGTTAGGCTCATGCAAAACCTTTGCTTCGATCTCAAACCTGGTCAGTCCATTCGCTTTGGTGAATATCGAGTGACATTGCTGGAAGTAGAGAACCAGGCGGCAGTGCTGGAGATCGATGGACCGGAAGGTTGTGTACGAATTGAACCTGTTTGTGACGCCAGCGAACGCGAAGAGGAACTCGCTGTTCTGGCATAGAACTGCTCAAAATTTGTGCCGGCGCCCTTCCCTACACGTGTTTCATTGGCTTTCTGCCTTGTTGCGGGAGCCAATCTCGGTATTGTCAGGGCTCCTGAGTACCAGTTGTCGATTTTGACTCGACTGAGCTGGAACGAGGAAGGCAACTCCCGGACGTCGTGTGATTTTCCCGCTGACGGCGCGACGAGAAGGCATCTGTCGGTGCTTTCCGGCCTCCGTTCTTTGGAGAGTCGTGCTCGCGCGCCATGGCGTCCGTTCTTCCCGATCGCTTAGATGGTCACGGGGATTTTATCCGGGCTGATGTGACGTGTTCGCACGCGCCGAATGCCGTGCGTCTGTCGTGGCTGCCGGAATTGCCCGCTGGATTTTTGGCGCCAATCAAGGAGTGATCATCCGGGTGACTTCCGCGGTGTCGTCATGGATGCAACAATCTCCAATCGGCTGATTCACGTCCCGAGGTTGCCCTCGTCGCGATCAGACACTCTGCCTTGTACGCTGTGGTGCTCCGTGCATACTCGGACAACGATTCAGAGTTACCGGAGCATTGAGATTCCCACGTTCGCATTAATTTTGAGGCCAATGCTGACAAATCGTTGGCTGCGATCGGCCTGTCGTTTGCTTCGCAAGGACACCATTTCCCAAAACGCGACGAAGGCCGGTCGACCGTGCAGGCGTGGGCGATGTTGTTCATGATTTCTTTCAGTTCGGAGTACACAGATGCAGAATTCAGGTCGTGTGGATCAATGGCGACAGCGGAACCTGTTCTTCCTGTTGGTGATGGCCGGTGCTGTTGTGTCTTCGGCTGTCGGATTCGGGGACGATGAAGCCGGGTTTGTGTCGCTGTTTGATGGTCAAAGTCTCGGGCACTGGAATGGCGATCGTTCTGTCTTCCGTGTTGAAGACGGCTGCATTGTTGGAGGTCAGCTTAAGCAGAAAATTCCGCACAATTACTTCCTGAGCTATGACAGGGAGTACGCAGACTTTGAACTGCGTCTGGAATTTCGGTTGAAAGGCGAAAACACAAACGCCGGAATTCAGATTCGCAGCCAGCGAATTCCCGACCATCACGAGATGATTGGCTATCAGGCCGACCTTGGGCAGAAGTATTGGGGATGTTTGTACGATGAGTCTCGTCGTCGAAAGGTTCTGGTGGCTCCTGATTCGGGGGCTCTCAACAAAGTCCTGAAGCTCGACGACTGGAACACTTATCGGATTCTTTGCGAAGGACCTCGCATTCGTCTGTGGATCAATGACCTGCAGACTGTTGACTATACGGAGGAACAGGCGGATATCCCGTTGAATGGAAAGATTGCGGTGCAGATTCACAGCGGACCTCCGGGGGAAGCCTGGTATCGCAATATTCGGATCAAAGCCCTTGAATAGAGGCTCTCTGAAAGAAGGAGCTGACTCTTTGGAGGTCGGCAAAAATGCAGCGAAAACGGGTGCGGATAGGGTCAGGCCCCTTTTCAGATAGCCTCTGGGGCGTTGGTCTTATTGTTTTGCTTTTCATCGTCGTGCAGATTCATTTTTCAGCAGCTTGCGTGTGTTCATGAATAATCCTGTGCTTAACTGGAACAGTTCTCAGCTGACGGCTGGCTGGCAGAAAGGCGTCACTGCCTTTTACTACGCGATTGGGATGGCCCGGAGCGACTTTGAGAAAGCTCAGGTTGGCATTGGGGTACCACTGCTGGAAGGAAATACGTGCAACGTTCACGCGTATGAACTGGCGACGGAGATTCGAAAAGGATGTGAAGAAGCGGGAATGCTGGGTTTTCCTTTTGGGACCCCGGGAGTCAGCGACAATCTGACTCAGGGGCATGAAGGTGGCAACGCAAGCCTTCCGTCTCGCAACCTGATTGCCAACAGCGCCGAATGTGTTGTGACAGCTCACTGCTATGACGCTTTGGTTGGAACTCACCACTGCGACAAGAATGGTCCTGGCTTCGCCATGGCGTTGGCTCGAACGAATTACCCGGGACTGATCGTTGGTGGAGGCAGCATTCTGCCGGGCTGCTATAAAGGGAAAGACATCACAATTCTGGATGTCTATGACTCTCAGGCAGCTGTGGCGGTGGGAGAGATGACATCTGCGGAAGCTGATGAGATTCTGCGTTCTGCCTGCCCTGGTCCCGGAGGTTGCGGAATCGCAGCGTCATTCAACACGTGGGGCATCGCGATGGAGGCCATTGGGCTGATGCTCCCGGCCAGCAGTTCCATACCTGCCGTTGATCCGGAAAAACGAGCGGAGTGTCGCCGCGTCGGTGCGGCATTGAAAGTGTTGCTGGAGAAGAACATTCGGCCACGTGATATTCTGACTCCGGCTGCCTTTCACAATGCCGCCGTCTCCATCGCGTCCGCCGGGGGAAGTACCAACGGCGTGCTTCATCTTCTGGCTCTTGCCAGGGAAGCCGGTGTTGATTTTGGATTAAAGGATCTGCAGACGATCTTTCGTAAGACACCGGTTCTCTGCAGTTTTGCACCTCGCGGGCCTCGCACCATGGTCGATCTGCATCGGATTGGTGGAACTCCTGTTCTGCTCAAACACCTGCTTGAATGCGGACTCCTCGATGGCTCGTGTCTGACGGTGACCGGTCAGACGATGGCGGAGAATCTTGCGAACGTTCCGCGGCCTCCCGCTGATCAGGATCTGATTGTAAATCCGGAGAACTGCTACAAGCCCTTCGCAGACATGCAGATCTGCTTTGGAAACCTCGCACCGGATGGGATTGTGTTCAAAGTGTCCAGCATGAAGGAACCGGTATTCGAAGGAAAGGCTGTCTGTTTTGACGATCCGCGTGACATCGTCAAGGCGGTGGAGCAGCGTCGTATTAAGCCTGGTAGTGTGATTGTCCTGCGCTACTGGGGACCGGTGGCGTCCGGAATGCCCGAGGTCCTGGTTGCCACTGCGGCGCTGGCGGTTCCGGAACTGGATGGCAAAGTGGCCTTCATCTCGGACACACGAGTCTCCGGTGTTTCTCACGGAGCAATTGGTGTCCACTGTGCGCCGGAGGCAGCGGTTGGTGGTCCCATCGCCTGTGTTCAGGACGGTGATGTGATCGCCTTCGATCTGAAGGCCGGTACGATTGAAGTTCGTGTTTCTGATGCAGAATTGTCCGCCAGAAAGGCATCGCTTCTGCCCTGGATGCCTCGACCGCCGCGGCGAGGTTATCTGGCCGATTTCTGCATGACGACGACTCAGGCGAATCACGGTTGCATCAGCGTGGCCATGCTTCCTGACGAAGCCCATCTCAGCTGAGTGGGGGGATTCGAGCGGATCCTTTGACGCTCAGTCCGCCACGCGTCGGATTTCTGCCGAACATGCGACTGATTCGTTCTGCGTTTGTGCAGTGTTGCGGAGTGTCTCAAAAACTCAGATTCGCACGACGTGAACTCTCTTCTTCCTCGCGCAGCAGCTGAATGCGGGCCTGGCGAATGAGATTCGGAATCCAGATGTTTCCCGGGTCCTGTTCGTTGCACCACTTCAGATGCTCGATGGCTTCTTCTGCCTGACCGAGTTCCAGCAGTGCCATGCCCAGGTAATGTCGCGGTTCGTAGGCCAGTGGAAAGTCGACGATCACGGGACGCAGGATTTCGACCGCAGTTTCAAAATCCTTCAGTCGCTCAGCGCACTTGTAGGCGAACAGGAGTTCTTTCAGGCGTTCATCTTCGTCTTCGATGCCGTAGGATTCTTCCGGAATTGTTCGGCAGAGTTCTCTCAGGACAATTTCGCCGTCGCGAACTCGATCTGTCGCGTCGTAGATGACCAGCAGGTCCTTCAGCTCCTCGGAGTTGGGCGAAAAATTCTGCAGGAAGAATTCCACAGGCATCTGGGCCGCCACCATTTTAAGAATGCCCAGGCGGTAATGCTGCCCGGCGTGGAAAACGGAGGCCCAGTATTCCAATGCCTGATCTGTCTGTCCCTGCAGCATGGCTTCGCGTCCGGCGACAAAGCGAATGTCAGGATCATGTCCACGAACAAGCAGAGCCTGTTCCAGAAGCTGATCATGCAGTGCATTCTGTGGATCCACCAGAAAATTGGTGTCAAC
Organism: Planctomycetaceae bacterium; assembly: GCA_020426485.1. GTDB lineage: Bacteria > Planctomycetota > Planctomycetia > Planctomycetales > Planctomycetaceae > JAGQPY01. Next base: position 14,658 of record JAGQPY010000028.1, on the reverse strand, counting down.
CAATCGTGCATAGGCCTTTCCCTGGACCGGGCAGGCGGCCAGTGAAACTCGCAGAAGCTGGTCTGCGACATCGACCATCTGCAGTCGGGGACCGCATGCTCGCTGAGCCCATGCTTTCAGCTCAGCCGGACTGCCGAATCCCGAAGCCACGGCCGCATCACTGATCATGTTCAGTGGGAGAGGATTTTCGCTGAGGTGTTGTTCCAGTTCGAAAAGTCGCAGCAGTTGTTCTGCAAGCACAAGCTGCACTCGGTGTTGATCGGGTTTCGCCTTCAGTGATTCCAGCAGGTGCTGAATTCGTGTTTGAACAAAGTCGGCTTCTGATTCGATCATTCGACGCTCGGCGGCACGACGAGAAGCTTCGGATTGCTCCTCCGAGGTATGCGAAACCGGACGAACCTCAAGCGAAATCGCATCGCCGGCCTCCAGATGTGCGAAACCGTCCTGGCTGTCGACCGGCATTGCCATTCTTGTGGTCAGGTAGGCGTGCCAGTGATGTTCGCCGTCAATTCGTCGCATCAGGTCCGGTTGGATTTTCACCAGACCAATCACCAGGACGACGGCACAGCCAAGCCACAGTATTCGGGGCACAGGCAGAGTCCATGGAAGACTGGCTTCCTGATTTGTCGCAGCGGCACGTAGTCCTGCCGTCAGCAGAATCAGGCTGACAACAACGATTGCAGGAACGTACCAGATGAAGTCGGCCACGGCGTGCAGGATTGCGCCGATGGTGCTGCCCACGACGACGACAATGCAGGCTCGCGATGCGTTCGTGTCCGACCGAACGAACGATACAATCAATCGCAGAATCACGAACACCAAGGCCAGTCCCAGAGCCCCGGCACCAACAAACCCAGTTTCCAGAGCGATCTGGACAAAGCTGCTTTCGGCATGCGTCATCTCAGCCAGTGAAAACTCTGCGAAGTTTTCCATGTAAAGCGGATAAACTTCACGATGGCTTCCAACTCCGGTACCCAGAACCGGAAAACGCTGAATGACTTTCGCATCGGCCGACCAGATGGCTCGGCGAACTCCATTCCCATCCACCTGCTCCGCATCAATGGAAAGGACCTGGTCGATCTTTGCCTGCAGTTCTTCCTGATCGACAAATGCCATCAGCGACAAAGTCAGCGCGCCACCGCCGATCATAAGAGCGACCCAGACACTGCCGGATTTCACGTTTCTCCACAATCCTGCGACAGCGATCGACAGTGTTGTGACCGCAGCAATCATGCCGCCTCTTGAAAGTGACATCAAAACCGCCAGAAAGACGATTGAGACACTGGTCAGCAGAAACAGCACCGTCATCGACAGGTATCGTTCAACTCCGTTTGTCGGCGTTGAATTCAGTGCCTGTGTCCATTTGTCGTTCGATTTGTTTTTCGATCTGCTGCGTTTTGATCGTCGTCGAATTCGAAAGCCGGAGGAAAGTGCGGTTGCTGTCGGAGCGTCGGAAACCTTTCTGGCAGAATCAACCAGCCACCACAGCAGCGGCCCCAGAGACAACGAGAGAAACTGGGCGAAGTGGTTCCTGTTTGTAAAAGCACCTTTCAGATGCAGTGTCGTGTCAGTATACGGCTGTTCATAAAACCAGAAGAATCTTCCATTTGATGTGGCCCATTGAATGAGCCCGAAGACCGTCATAAACAGGCCGGAGGCTCCAACCCATTTCAGCATGCGCTGGCTGTCGTCGATGGATCGAATCCGCTGAAACGTGACCAGTCCGATCACGGCGTAGGCGGCAAAGACCCACCAGGCATGTCGAGTCTCGACGGGCGTCAGACTGATCGTTGACCATTGTCGGGCTACAGTCTGCGACGACTCCGGGTGGGTTTTCGGCAGGATGCCGGAAAGCGGTTCCGGAAGTTCATGTTGCGGCAGCTGAGTCTGAGACCAGGCTGGAAGCAGGCGGCTGTATTCCGGTGAAAGCTGATTCAGCGTCTGAGCTGACATTGGCTGCGTCTGGTACCAGGCAAGCAACAGGCCTGCTGCGAAGAAGAGTTCCAGAAAGGAAACAGAGTAACGTTCAGCGACCACAAAGGCGTTCAGGCACCAGAAGATGCCCAGACTCAGCGACACGGTGATCAGAAACCAATGTCCCCAGGCTTCGCGGCCGCCCATAATGAACGGCAGCACAAAAACCAGCGCGGCCACCGAGACATCCGTTGCGGTGAGCAGCGTGCGTGAAAGGCGCGATTTAATATCGAGGTGTTGAATCACAGATCTGGTCCCTCATCACAGCGAGAAACGGTTTCACTGTTGATGAATTCATGGAACACGTTTCCAGGTTTTCAATTTCAGTGCCAGGGTGGCGAACTTGCTCTCCGGTTGAGGGACTGAGCGTTCGAATACCGATTCAGGCTGCTTTACGGTCTGTGACCCCGTCGTCGCCGTCGGAGCTTCGGGACGCAATCATCGACAGCGTGATTGCAACGGCATTCTCATCCGCATGCGATTTGTCAGTGGAATCTGACGCAATGGAGAATGTTGTGGCCGTTTCGTTCTCAGCGGACGGTGTTCGACTGGTGTCTCGGTGATCATCCTGTTCTTCGTACCCGTAGCCATATCCGTAACCGTATCCGTAGCCCATGGCTTCTTCGCCGGAAAGGTGATTGACCACGATTCCCAGTAACTGACAGCCCAGGTTGTGAAGGGCTTCTGTGGCTCGAATGACACTGCGACGTCGGTCTTTGTCAGGACGAACCACCAGCACAACACCGTCTACCAAACGGCCGATAATCAGCGGGTCCGTCACGGCCAGAACCGGTGGAGCATCAACGATGATCTGGTCATATCGAGTTTCCGCCCAGGCCAGCAGGTTTGCGAATCGTTCACTGGAAAGCAGTTCGGCCGGGTTAAGTGGTCTCGGTCCGCACGGAATGACGTCCAGGCCTTTGACCTCCGTGGACCTCAGATTCTGTTGAGCGGCCAGGTCAAGTTCGTCATCGGAACGCAGGATGGCGGACAATCCATGATCGTCTCGCATGGCCAGCAGTGTAGACAGGCCGGGGCGTCTCATGTCGGCGTCGATGATCAGAGTTCGCTTGCCGGATTGAGCGAACGCCACCGCCATGTTTGACGAAACCGTTGTCTTGCCGTCACCGGGCTCTGTGCTTGTGCAGACGATCCGCCCGGTTTCACCGGCAGCGAATTCCAGATTGGTACGCAGACTGCGGAATGATTCCGCTTCTGTACTGTTTGGTCGAGCATGGCACATCACAGCTTCGAAACCGTGTTCCGCCACGGAAGGCATCGCGGGAACCATCGTCAGGATCTGAGTGTTCAACTGCAGTTTCAGCTCTTCTGGTGCACGGAAGCGATCATCCATGATGTCCAGAACCCAGATGATTCCCAGACCGCACAGTGTTCCCATGAACAGGGACATAAACCCCACGATGACAAGTTTTGGTGAAACAGGGTTCTTTGGAATCCGAGGCCGCGTGGAGACTTCTGTGCGGATAAAGGTTTCTTTGTTCAGATCGATGATGTTCATCTTTTCGACCAGCGATTCACGCAGTCGGTTCAGCTGATCGATTTCGTTTTCGAGGTCGCGAATTTCGTTCAGTGTCATGTCCAGCTGCATCGATCGAGTCTTTTCCTGACGAAGTTTCGTCAGAAGTTCCTGCTCCGTCTGCATCGCTGTACGAACACGCTGCTGAGCCATGGCCAGAAGCTTTGGGCCCAGGTACGAACGGCTGCTGTCTTCGTTCATCTGAATGCGAGCGGCGGGACTCTGCTGAAGAAACTGTTGATTCGTCTGAATCTTTGCCGTCAGATCGCGGACAATCTGATGATTCGGACCATAGCGTCGCAGTGCATTTTCCAGCTGCGACGTGAGTTCAATGATCTCTTCGTTCAGGCGAGCGCTCTGGAGCGAATTGCTGCCACCGAGGCCCACGGACTCTTCAATCATTCGCGCGCCGAGTTCGTCGGCATACTGCAGGACATCTTCGCCATTGGCGATTGCCTGCTGCAGTGCATCGACCGTGGCCTGAGCATTCGCGCTTTCTTCCATGGCATCTGTCAGCTTGGATGACAGGTGCCGGATGTTTTCGACCAGAACGTTCAGAGCATCTTCGCCCGTGCCAACACCCACAAGGTCAGGTGCGGCCACTTTCAGCTCATTTCGGCGTTGTCTGGTTGCCTCCAGATGTTCTGTGACTTCGGCCAGTTTGTCTTTCAGACGCTGGATGTTGTCTTCCGAGGAACCCTTGTTGACATCGTTCATGAAACTTTCATACGCACTCAGCAGAGCTGCCAGCACGGCGGCCGCGACACGTGGGTCTTCGGAACGATAGGACAGATCCAGCACGTTAGTGTTGAATTCTGAGGAAACGCTGAGTGACTTCTGAATGTCCAGCAGTGCTTCCGCTTCCGACATGTCGCGGAAGCCTTCCCTGAAGCGGTCCGGAAGCCGTTCCAGTGTTCGCCGCATGACTTCTTCGCTGCTCATGAGACGTCGAAAGGTGGGCATCCCGCGAGACGGATCACCGGCCGCGCCGCGCAGACCGTCTTCCGTCATTCCGGAGCCAACCTGCATGACATACAGCGACGCTGATGATCGATAAATGCGCGGTGCTGTGGCGTAATAGGCGGCACCCAGAATTCCGGCGATGACAATGCACGCCAGCAGAATGCCGCTGCGCAGTCGTACAGTTCTGAGGAATCTTGCAACGGAATGCAGCGTGACTGCCAGGGCATCGTGAGTGCCGTTGTCCAATCCGTTGGTATGTTTTACATGTGTGGTCATGTGGTTCGGCTTCCTGCCGTCAGACTTCTGTGATCGTGAGAGCGTTGTTGTTCGGTCAGAACAGCGGAGCTGTGCCGGAGACACCAAACCGAATCAGCTCCATGGCCTGCATCAAAACCGTTCCCGGAGTCTGTTCGACAGAGACGATGTCTCCCGGTCCCAGCAGAATGTTGGACTTGCCACTCTTTTTTGCCTTACGAATGCTGACCTGAATCACGGCCGGGTCACTGCTGTTGGACAGTGGTCGAATTACATACACGCGGTCGGCCAGTTGATTATTCGTCCCGCCAGCCAGTGCAATGGCTCCCAGCACGGTGATGTCCTTGCCGACCGGAAACGGATATTCGTCCGGTTTGTGAACGAGACCCAGAACCTTGATCGTCGCCGGGTCTCGCTTTTCAACCATGACGACGCCGCCATCCTGAACGACGTAGCTGTTTGTTCCGGATTTTGCGGCTGAAATCAGGTTGATGCGATACGAAGACATGGAACTCTCTTCGCCCGAAGAACTCACGGTGGAGTACGGCGTTTGTCCGGAACCTCCGGGCCGCGACCCGAGTCCCAGAGGGTTGCGAATCTCTACGTTTTCTCCTGCGTCTTCAGACAGTCCGCCCGCTGCTGCAATCGCGGAAACAACATCACTGGCATTGGGTGTCAGTTCATAGGTTCCCGCTTCCTTGACGGCTCCCAGAACTCGAACTCGGTTCATCTTTTTGTGAGCAACCGAAACCGTGACGGTGGGATTGCGGTACAGTCCTTTTCGAATGGCTTCCATGCGAATCAGTGATTCCGCCGCATGCGGTTCAACGCCCGAGAGCACAACGCTGCCAATGTCCGGCACTGAGGCGGTTCCGTCGTCGGAAACTCGCACAGGAATCGTGACCTGATCATCCTTGCTGAGACTTGCAGAAATCGAAACTTCCAGGACGTCTCCCGGTCCAATGGTTTCACTCCCGCCGCTGGCCGATGCCAGACGCGAGAGGTCTGCTTCCTGTGGATTCGACTGGGAGGTCAGACGCAGGCTGTGCGGCATGGAGTCTGCGTAATAGAAGTTGCCCGACTGGCACCCAATCGTCACCAGTAGTACCGCGAAAACGGCAACAGAAAGCGATTTCGACAGCAGTCGATGGAACGCATCCGGTTCAGGGGATCTGAAACAAAACGATTTCATCGGAATGTCATTACCTGTTTTAAGCAAGTTGATGTCTCGCCGTTCAGAACCACAAGTGCCCGTGCGCGTTGTCAGCAGAAGTACCACTGATGAGCAAAACCGAGACTGAAGGTCGACCATCAAATCCGTACGCGCGGCCGATAAGCCTGCCATGGAATTGAGGTCGCGCAGGTTTCTATGACATGGTTTTCCGGAGGGTCAAGAGCGATAAAGTCCCCAAACTTCGGGGGTTCTCACGCGACTGAATTCCTCCATTCAATTCGGCAGATCAGGCAGGTCAGCGGAAAAATCTGCCGATGAGAAAATGCGATTCGGCACATTCCTGCCGTTAAACCAGCGGCTCGTTCCGGGAAATTCAGGAAGCAAACGATGACAGACCATGTGCCTGTTAAGCGGCACACATTCCGCGAGTGGACAGTTATCACTGGTCGGCGGGGATGATGGCACGCCGATGCCGGCATTGCTGGTCCGTGGGCAGTTCGCGATGAGAGTTGAGTTGTCTCAGGGCGTGGCTGCTCTCTGTTTTTTGCGGCGTTTTGTGCGCGGTTCATCGTCCGTCGTGGGTTCATCGGGATTCTTCGACTGACGAATCGCTCGAATCAGCTCGATGATGTTACCGGTCAACTGATCCGGCGGTGTTCCCGGTGTACTTCCGACGGCTGAGCGAATCAGATCTTTCACCGCTCCGGGCACTTCCTTTGGTGGTTCGACGGTTCCATCGGGAGAAAGTCGCATCGAAAGATCGTCCAGCATCGTCAGGCCTTCCGGCATGACGAGTTTCGGTTCGGAAACCGTACCGACGACTCGCAGGGAGATTGGAATACGCGTCATTCGTGTCAATATATTCAGAAACGACCCCGCTCCGTTGCCGTGAGGCAGCTGAACGCTGAGGTTCATGTCCAGAGATTCGTCCGTATGAACAACACCCGATGACTCGATTCGCAGATCACGTGCAATGTCCGGAAGCAGAAACGCCAGTCCCTGATGATGGACGCCATCAGCATCGACTTTGAAAGTGACGCAGGAGTCTTTCGCGATTTCCAGTCGAGCGGGCAGTTGATCCGTGGTGTTGGAAGACATCAGCCGTCGAATACTGTTGCTCCATTTCGGGAGCAATTCAGCATTCATGGAATGGAAAACCGTCGAACCGCTCAATTGCGGCAGTCCGCCGGAACCACCATCCAGTTGATGGCGAACGGCATTCAGATGAACAGAAACTTCTCCTGAAATCTGAGTGACCTGTGACAGAATCGGGGCGATCATCGCCAGATTCTGTTCCGAATGTTCTCGCGACAGCGGCTGGTGGTTGAAGATTTCAATCGGGTTCACGGACAGCCATTTGCCATCCGCGTCCGTTGTGATCTGTCCCGAGATGTCGATCGAATTCAGATCAACAATCGGCAGTTTTCGCCACGGAACGTCCAGGCGAAAACTGCTGTCAACGATATCAAACTGCAGTTGTTCCACATTCAGTCGGTGACGCTTTGGATTCTCGCCGGACGATGAGTCAGCTTCAGGATCAGATTGAAACCCCGTCAGCTTTCCGTCCTCATTCAGGCGAATGTGAACCTTAGGCTGGATCACCGCAATCTGTCCCAGATCGCTGCGGTTGCGGATCAGTTCGAAAACGGATTTCGAGAGCTGAAGGCTGCTGATGGTGATTTCCACTTGTTCATTCCGGTCAATCAGCCTGATGCCATCGATTCGAATCGGTGTCAACCATCCGCCGGAACCGCTGGTTGAGGTGACGGAAAGCTTCTGTCGTCCAAGAACACGAGTCAGCACGACATCGCGATAACCGGAGTGAAGGACGATTCCAGGAGTCAGTGCGACACCCGACCCCAGCATTCCAGCCAGAATGGAGGTGGCCACGAAGGCCTTCCGCCAGCGTTGGCGCGAGGGTGGCTTTTGTCCGCTGGAAACAGCTTCCGTGCGAGTTTTATCTGATGGATGATTTTGCATGGGGGCAGCCGCTTCTTTTGTGGCGGATTTGAGTTTCCAACAAACTGTGCCAACACAGACTTTGTGATGGCCTGTGGATTCTATTTGGGCCTGAAATCAATTCTTCTGTCGCTGAACCCCAAAGGCTGGACAATTCAACCGCATCCGAAAGCTCAACCGCATCCGAAAGCCTGCTCTGCCGGAAAGAAGAGTGTTTCCGGCAGACTATGGGACTTGTTGTTCGAGGAACCTTCGCGCTGAGACCTGGAGAATAGGCGTCCTGTGCCTCCATCCTGCTGACCTTCGGGTATTCTACGACTCTTGCCCAATAAAGTCATGACTTTCCTGAATGCGGATTTCCAGCCGTGAGCGGTGAACAGCTCCTGAACGTGGAATCTGGCGAAGGTGTTCGGTAGCATCCTTGGCTGGGTAAATGCCTGCCGAACCTCTTCCTTCTGGCTCCGCGCGATACGAAAGTCACGAATGATCAAGCCATTTTTTATCACGACTCTGTTTGTCTGCTTCTCCTCATTGATCAGTCCTGCTCAGGCAGATGGCCCTCGTGTGTCTTTTCGAGACCTGGACGGGAAACGCACGGAGATTCGGATTGGCGATGAAGTTCTGGGCGTCCTGAACTACGGCGATGAATGGCGCAAGCCGTTTATCTTTCCTCTGAATGCGCCCAGCGGTGTGAATGTGTTACGAGACATCGTACCGACTGCGGCTGATCAGGGATCTTCCAAAGATGGTCGCGACCATTTTCATCACAAAGGCGTCTGGGTGTCGGTGGATTCTGTCAACGATGAGAAGCTTAACTTCTGGCATGAAGGCGAGAAGATCGTCTGTGACAAGGTTGAACATTCCGTCGCCGACAACGGCACGGGAACCCTGACGCTGCACAATTCGTGGATTGAGGCCGACAAGCCACTGGTGCGCGAAACGACAACCATCACGATTCATCCTTCTCGTCTGCTTGTGTACCAGATTGCTCTGGCAGCCGTGGATAAAGACGTGACGTTTTACGACACCAAAGAAGGTTTCTTTGCCGTCCGAGTCGCACATACCATGCGCGAAATGAACGGGGGCTTCATTGAGAACGCTGATGGCCTGAAAGGCGAAAAGACGTGCTGGGGCAAAGAAAGTCCATGGGTGGACTATTACGGTGAAGTGGATGGCAAAACCTGTGGCGTGACTTTGATGGACTGCCCGGAAAATTTCCGAAAGTCTCGGTATCACGTGCGAGCTTACGGATTGTTTGCCGTCAGTCCGTTTGGGCCTCACAAGTACAGCAACGGCGAACAGGAAGAGGCTCCGGTGACTTTGGTTCCCGGCCGGAAGGGTATTCAGCTGCGTTATGGTCTGCTGATTCATGACGGCGACACCGAAGCCGGCAAGGTGGCGGACGCCTATCAGAAGTTTCTGTCTGCAAAGTAGTCGCTTGCCTTTTCATCTTTGAACCCGTTTCCGGTGCCCTGTCGAAGAGAAGCCAAACTCATGCGAAACGTTGTGTGTGCGTCGTTGATCATTCTGTCTGCTCTGTCCGCGAAGGCTGCAGAGAGGCCCAACGTCATAGTTGTGATCTGCGATGATCTCGGTTACGGCGATCTTGGTGTCCACGGTCATCCGCACATTCAGACGCCGAATATCGATCGGCTGGCAAACGAAGGCATTCGCTTCACGAACTTCTATTCGACGGCGCCGGTGTGTTCTCCTTCGCGAGTCGGACTGCTGACGGGGCGAAGTCCCAATCGCGCGGGGGTGTATGACTGGATTCCCGAAGCACGTACGCCTCGCTCGGATGCTCGGGAACAGGTGCACATGAAGGCGTCTGAATTCACTGTCGCCAAGCTGTTGAAATCAGCGGGCTACGCGACCTGCATGTCCGGCAAGTGGCACTGCAACGCGGCGTTCAATCGACCGGAACAGCCTCAGCCCGGCGACGCCGGTTTCGATCACTGGTTTGCGACGCAGAACAACGCCTCGCCGTCTCACGAAAACCCGGTCAACTATGTTCGCAATGGTCAGCCGGTGGGAAAGATTGAAGGCTACAGCTGTCAGATTGCCACCGACGAAGTTGTGACGTGGCTGGGCGATCATCACAAGTCAAAGCCCGATCAGCCTTTCTTTGTTTATCTGGCATTTCATGAACCCCATGAACCTGTCGCGTCGCCACCCGAGCTGGTCGAAAAGTACAGCGCCGTCACGTGGCATCCCGATCAGGCTCAGTACTTTGCCAACGTTCACAACGTTGATCTGGCCGTCGGGAAGCTGGTCAAAGCGCTGGAAGATCTTGACGTGCGAAAGAACACGCTGATTGTGTTCACGGCGGATAACGGGCCGGAAACGTTGAATCGATATCGCACGGCCAACCGCTCGTGGGGCAGCACGGGATTGTTTCGAGGCATGAAGCTGCATACTCATGACGGCGGCTTTCACGTCGCCGGCATTTTCAACTGGCCGAATGGAATCCAGCCGGGACAAGTCCTGAATCATCCTGTTTCGGCACTGGATATTCTGCCGACGGCGGCGACTCTCAGCGGTGGTGATCTTCCGAAAAATCTGCAACTGGACGGAACCAGTCTGACGGCACTCCTGACCACGGGGCAGACACCGGAACGGAAGAAGCCACTGATCTGGGCTTACTTCAATGCTGTGAACGATGCTCGTGTTGCGATGAGACACAACCAGTGGAAGGTTCTGGCTCGTCTCAATCATGGCACGTTCCCCAAACGGGAAAACCTGACGCCGGAAACTCTGCAGGAAGCGAAGGATGCTGAGCTGACGGATTTTGAAATCTACAATGTGAACTCCGACCCGGCTGAAATTCAGAATCTGGCTGGCCGTGGGCTGGACGAAGAAGCGTCTCTGATTCGTCAGATCAACGAAAGTTATCAGCAGCTAATGAGCGATTCTCCCGCGTGGGTGCCTGTTGTCGGCAAGTAGTCAAACACTCTCGAAGGCGGTCATGTCAGTGATCATTGGCTGTGCAGCCTTCTGGCTGTTTTACGTTGACGTTGGATCGGACTCGATCTTTCCTTCGGTTTCGATTCCGTGTCGTTCGTCTGCATCTGATGCGGATGAACATTGAAGGCCGTGTTGAGTGAACAGTGCCTTTCGAAAAGTGTGCTCTTGTCTGAAATCATTCACATTGAGTCGCTGAAGTTCCGCTGGGCCGCAAGGCAACCGGATGTGCTGCACGTGCCTGCTTTGTCTGTCAAGGTGGGACAGTTTGTGAGCATCGTGGGAGCTTCCGGATGTGGGAAGTCCACACTGCTGAGACTGATCGCCGGTCTGATCACGCCTGCCTCGGGCGTGATTCAGACGAATCCAACGCTTGCCAACGCTTCCGGAACACCGTCACCCGGTCGCCGGTCGACCTGCGACTTTTCCATCGTCTTCCAGTCACCGACGCTGGTTCCCTGGAGAACCGCCTGGCAGAACATTCGACTGCCGTCCGAACTGGGGACTCATTCGTCGGCATGGTCGCGACAGACGCCTTCGGCTGATGACCCTGCCGAAAACCTCCGCAATCATGGCGTCACCGATGACACAATTCGCACCGCCCTGAAACTGGTGGGGCTGACTGATGCCGATGCCGCCAAACGTCCGGCGCAGTTGTCGGGCGGCATGCAGATGCGAGTCGCGCTGGCTCGGGCGATTGTCATGAATCCGGCTGTTCTGTTGATGGACGAACCGTTTGCGGCGCTGGACGATTTGCTGAGGATGCAGCTGGAGACGGAAGTCCGCGGCATTCATGATGCTCAGAAGCTGACCACGATTCTGGTGACGCACAACATCAGCGAAGCTGTTTTCATGAGCGATCGCATTCTGGTGCTGGGAAACCAACCGTCGCGAATCGTGGACGACATTGAAATCACGTTCCCCGACCATCCGATTCGTGACCACGCTCTGCGATCCAGTCCCGAACTGCATCGCACCACCGATCTGGTCACAGAACGCCTCTTTGCCACTCGCCGGACAGACGACTGAATCATGTCCCGAAAGCTGCTGCTGACGATCACTGCTCCGATTGTGGTCACCATTCTGATTCCGGTGGTGTGGACAATGATTGTTCGTGCCGGCGCGGTTTCGTCGGTGGTGGTGCCGGAACCGCTGGCCGTTCTGAAGGCGGCCGATCAGATGACGGATGTTCTTTGGCCCGCCTGCAAACACACGGCTCAGGCGGCGGCGCTGGGTTTGACCGGCAGCATTATGGCGGGAGTCCTGATCGCCTGTCTGTTTTCACAGTCCGAAATCGCACGCACCGCTTTGTATCCGTGGGCCATTCTGCTGCAGACGGTTCCCATCATCGCCGTCGCCCCGATTGTGGTGGTGACCTTCGGGCGAGGCTTCTACAGCGTGGCGTTGATTTCGATGATTGTCAGCATCTTTCCGGTGATCACCAGCACGACCACCGGATTGCTGCAGACGGATCCCAATTTGCTTGATCTGTTTCGTCTGCATTCGGCGACGCGATTTCAGCGACTGTGGAAACTTCAGTTGCCGTCTGCCCTGCCCTACATCATCAGCGGGATTCGCATTGCCGGCGGAGCATCGGTGGTGGGAGCCATCGTGGGTGAATTCTTCGTGGGCTCAGGCGAATCCGGTCTGGGGACAGTGATTCAGTTGAAGTCGGCTCGCTTTAAGATGGACGAACTTTACGCCGTTGTGCTGGCGTCAACGCTGCTGGGCGTCACTACATTTACGGTCATTACCCTGTCCGGCGAATTTGTGCTGCGACGATATTTCGGAACCAGTCTGGGCGGGACACGGTCGCGGTAGTTCGGGCGCTGATGAAGTTGATTTCGAAGTTATTACCGGACGATCGCGCAACAAAAAGGGCGATGTCAGAAACTGACATCGCCCCGTGATTTCAGATCAGATTGACCTGACGTGTGAGAAACGGTCGACTTAGTATCGGCCGCCGCCACCACCGCCACGTCTTGGTTCGCGAGGACGTGCCTCGTTCACAACAATCTGACGTCCGTCGAGGGTTGAGCCATTGAGTGCTTCAATTGCTTCGTCACCACCAGATTCCATTTCAACAAAACCGAAACCTTTGGATCGTCCGGTTTCTCGGTCTGTAATCACCTTTGCAGATGCTACAGAACCGTACTGACTGAATGCCTGTTCCAGACCTTCAGACGTGGTCGCCCAGGCCAGGCTTCCCACAAAAATGTTCTTACTCATCACTTACCTCGAGCCTTGCAGCTCCAAAAACACAGAAGCACTACCCCTACAACGGCAGCAGTTGAACACAGGTACAAATTCAGGAACCAACCACAACTGATGTACGTCCGACGGAGGGAAGGCCACAGAGCGTTGGCTTTCGGTAGTCATTAAGTCAATGATACTGAAACCTGAAGATCAAATGGGATCGGTTGAGGCAGAAACCGAAACGTGAACTGCCGCGATGCAGCAAACTGCATCCAGAAGAGGGCACGGTGAACCGACGAACCAGCGGCATAACGCAGAAGGAGATCGGCTCGGAATTCGTTTTCTGAAACTCAAACGAGCCAGCTTGAACAATAATCTACGACGGACAATACCTTTTAGCAATACGGACTATGTCCTTACTTAGGGACATCTGAACTTTTTATTTTGTTCCGTTTTTCAACTGGAATTCTGTGCAGAATTTGATCTCAAAATGACCAGCGAATCCCGAAACAGTCCCACCGAAGTGGTCGAACAAACCATCCGCAATCGTCGTTCCGTGAAGCCGGCCGACTTCACAGGAGCCACGCTGCCCGACGAAGCTGTTTGGAAAATGCTTTCCGCAGCCAACTGGGCTCCCAATCATGGGCGGACCGAACCGTGGCGGTTCTTTGTTTATTCGGGCGAACAGAAAGCAACGCTTGCTGCTGCGCTTGAACAGATGTATCGGCAGATCACGCCCGTTGACGAGATAAAGCCTTCGAAAATTCAGAAGCTTCATGACAACTGTTCAAAGTCTTCTCACCTGATCATGATCGGAATGAAACGGCAGGAGTCCGGAAAGATTCCGGAATTTGAAGAGATCGCTGCCGTCGCCTGTGCGGTGCAGAATCTGCATCTGATGGCGGTTGTCCTGGGTGCCGCCGGATACTGGTCTTCCGGTACTCCACTGTGTTCCGATGAACTGCGTCGTTATCTGGGAATGGCAGACGCCGATCGACTTCTGGGTATGTTCTATCTGGGCTGCCCCCAAGACAATTTGAACTCGCAGGGCGTTCGGACTCCGATCGAAGACAAGGTCGTGTGGAAGTCGACATCAACGTAGACCATGCTCCCGCCCGCCGAGCATTTCGATGCGGTTGGTGTCGTTGCCTTGTCTGACTCTGTTATGGCCGGTCACCTTGCGTTACGGCCGTTCTCTGCCCGGAGCCATCCTCCGCCCCTAGTGTTATGGCCGGTCTCTGACCGAGCCATACACCCGACCGCAGGTCTCCTCTGCGATGTCGGCACAGCTGCACGTACCGTTCGGCCCCCTCCCGAACATCGCTTCGCTTGTTCGACCTCCCCCGAATTCTTCGGCAGAGGAACAAAGGCGCTGGTTCTGCGTGAGTGCGATTTGGCGATTGAACTCCAGCAGGCGGAGGCATGGTCTGTCCCTCGACTGACAGCGGAATACTTCCTGGTTGCGTCGGTGACTGAGGTCTACCCGATCCGGGATGGCCGTGCAGTGGCGTTCAGGCATACTTCACTTTTTCGATCAGGAGAGATGCTTTGGGTGTTGCTCTTGACCGCGAGCTGATTCCTGCTTGTTCTTATGCATTGGCAGGTTTTGTTGCTCTCAAGGCCAAAAGGATTGCAAACC
>JAGQPY010000289.1 GCA_020426485.1 Planctomycetaceae bacterium | reverse complement strand
AAGGCGCTGGCGTCTGCCCCTGATCCCCTCCTGAGGCATTTCCGTAGCGGGATTCGTAGTAGCCGGATTCGTAAGAATTCGGAGAACGTGGTGATCTCAGAAGCCTCACGACTTCTGTTGCTGATGTTTTCGCCGCCGGAGAATGCTTTACAGCGTTGCCCGTCAGAGGGGCATCGTCCGGCGAACGGTGTGCCATTGCAGCGACATTGCCGGGCTGAAGTCCTGAAGCGGCCTTTGTGTCAGCGGTGACGGTCTTGATCCGGCGTCCGTGCAGAGTCAGCAGGAGCTGTTCCACATGCCAGAAGTCCGACGAAAGGTCTTGCGAGTCAGCGTCGGCGGAGGTTTCCACATCAGACGCTTTGACTTCCACAAAAACTGCACCCGATTCTGTGACATCACTCAGCACACTGGCCGGGAGCGGAATCTGAAACGTGCCAACGGGACTGGTGAGCGTTTTGACGGGATGCATTTTCTGATCCGTTCCCGCCAGAATCTCAACCGTCCGCGATGGTGCATGAATGCGAAGTGTCAATTCCGAATCGTCGGCAGCAAAGGGCTGACACACATCCGGAATCGCATGCCGCACTCGTCCGGTTCCCGCGGGCTTGCGCTGTGCCCAGGCTTTCTGACTGACACTGTATCCACTCATGTTGCCGGACTCATCAACGACCTGCCGATATGGAAGCATGGCGGGTGGAATGGTGATCGGCTGGCCTTCGGCAGGAGCAGTCAACTGGATGGGTTGTACCACAAGAACTGAGAGACTCTGTCGAGTTCCGGGATTATCAACGGCAACCGGCGTGTCCTCGCTGGTTGTCCAGTACAGCAATGACGGCGTTTCGGGAAACCGACCGTTGCTGATCGCCGGATTCAGGACGCTCGACAGCAGTTGAGAGCGGCGATTCTGAACTTCTGTCACCAGTGAATCGGTCACAAAAGTACCTGGTTCCAGCATGTCCGCCGGAGCGACCCGGAAACGACCGTCCGCTGCGATATGCACCGCCATTTGTTCAGGCAACGCGGAAGCCAGAATTGCATTTTCCGGCGTGCCAAGTGATCGACTGTGGATCCGACCTGTCAGACCCTGTGCGTCAAACGTGGCAGAAGCGTGAAGCGGTTCGGCCAGCATTCTGACCTGGCGCGTTTGATTCAGATGGACACCGGCCGACATTTCAAAGCGTTGCCACTGGCTGTCACCATCGTCCATCCAGTTGATGCGTCGAAGATCACCACCGTATTGGCTGCGTTCCGGAATCAGCAGTGACAACGGACCTCCGGAAATCTGCATTTCGGCCGGATCCGGATTGTAGACGGCCAGCGTACCGTCGCTCGCCAACGCATTCGCACCCGGAACGCTTTGCAGAAGTTCCGTCCTCACGACCGTCTGTGGAGCGACGGTTCGAGACCGAAGTCCGAACCCGACGGTCGGCAGCGCGATCAGCAGGGCGATCAGCGGCAGCGCGACCAGAATCAATTCGCCCGTTTGCCGCTTCAACAAACGTCGACCCGCCAGAAAGACGATCAGCGGGAACAGAAGCGTGATTGCCGCCGCCAGCCAGCGACCGGGAATCGCGTATCCGACATATTCTGCGGCCTGTGTTCGAAGCACCTCGGTGGGCAACCGGACAATCGCGTTCGAATGCAAAGTCAGATCGATCAGTTTTGTGCTGGATGGGATCAATCGATTTTGGGTGGCAGGGGATCGGGAATTTGGGTTTGGCTCGTAAAGAGTCTGCGGCGCGATGGCCGTCACAATGACGTCACCGCCACCGAACGGAACGTGCATGACCACCGGATATCCGTCAACCATCCACAGAGGTCTGACCCCGTCGGCGATGACTCTGGTGATCCGAACAGGCTCGTCGAACTCGCGGATCACTTCGCGTTCCTGATCCATCCGAACATGAAAATCAGGACTCAACTGAAGGCGCACTGTGTTGGAAGACGTTTCGTCGATGACAGTTAAGGACGCCGTCCCGTCCAGCAGGCATTCGGCGTTGTGCGGGCCGATTTCATCCAGAAAGATCACCAGCTTGCCGCCTCGCTGTACCCAGAGCCGTATCGATCGACAGACTTCGGGGTACAGACTCAGGTCACGCGACGTGACGCCGAGCAGATCAAAGACGTCCAGATTCTCGGGGAATTCGGACAGATCCGACAACATCACTGACTGAACGCCGGGGCGCTGGCCTTCGCCTGCCAGAGCCAGGAGCAGTTGATTGGGCGCATCGTCCAGGACGAGCCTTTGGTCTTCCGGGAGCGTTTCAAACCTGGGCGACCAGATCAAACCAACCAGCCCCGAATCACGTTCATCCACAATTGCGTTGTAGGATGGCAGCCCGGGTTCACCTTTCCTGCGGCGAAGAACTCCGTCATCGGTTCCCCCCGGAAACATCTGATACGTGAATTCCAGATTTCCGGCATTATTCAAAGGCAGCAGCAGGGGCCACTGCACCGAATACACACTGCCCGGAGGAACGGTCACGCTTCGCGCAAACTGCAGATTGTCGGGTCCCGGTGGAGTTACCACCATCAACATCGATTGCGGATGATCACTGCGATTCTTCACCGATCCCCGAACACTCCCCCACCGTCCGCTCAAAAATCTCGCCACACCTCCGGCACGAACTGTGCCGTCCAGTTCGGCCGTGTCCGGCTTTGCCCGGCGAGCATCCGCCTCACTCTGAACGGTCACTTCCGCGGTTGGTGCAGCAGCCCCGGAATTCTGCCCTCGAACCTGCCCAGGAAAACACAGCACTCCTGCCGCGGCGAAGATCAGCACGGCACAGCGAGAAAAACTCACGATGATTTCCGGTGCGCGAATGTCAAAGGCGGAAATGTTCTCCCGTCCCTTTGCCGATGGGCGACGGTTCTTCATGCGGGTGGATCCGGCGATTAATTCATGATCGCCGGAGGCTGATGCAATTCTGATGGTTGAAGATTCCAAACTGCAAGAGATCCTCTCTGGGCGCTGGACAGTGCCCACACCCCGCTGATGCGATTGCCGAAAGAAAACAGACTCTTCCCGCCGAGCACTCACCAGAATCCGCGCACTCTGCACGCATCTGACCTTCGCGGGCAGCGAACAAGCCCGGTGGCAGGTGGGACGTTTTACAGGGATTCCAGTGAGCCAAATGTCAATGATCGGATACTGAAGAGCGTGCACTCTTTCAGACTGTCTGATCGTTGTCAAACCACACCGAATTCCGCTGGAAGATCGGCGACTGCATCAGAAGAATGTGTCAGAAAGGTCGGCGTCGGCCAAGGGGCTTTGCCTCGGAAAACCAATGGGCCTTCCTGCCGTCACACGGCGATTTTTGAAGTCTGGTGCAGGCGGAACCATCGAATGGAAATCGACAACCCAGTCCCACAGGACTCATCAGCATCCGGCCCGGCTGTTCCGTGGCGGCGAAGTCCGGAGGTGTCGGTGGATTTGAATATACCTGTCGCGCGACGTTTTCATCATCTGCCCGACGAGATCGTCGCACTGGGAAGTCGTCTGCTTGAGGCGGTGATGAAGGATATTCCGCAAAAGGCCAGATCGTTTGCTTCGCTGATTCGCATTCGCACGGCCAACCGATTTCACGCAGAGTTTGCGGCATTGTCTCAGCGGGTCGGGGCCGATTGGCAGTCGCTGGCACTGGCGAATGTATCGTATGATCTGGTGATATCGATCTTTGGATGTTCCACGGTCGCCCTGCCGACACCGTCGGGGCCGATCATTGCGCGCAACATGGACTGGTGGCCGGAAGACGTTCTTGCACAGTGCAGTTGTCTGGTTCGATATTTTCGCGGCGGAAGGCTGGCCTTTGCCAACGCCGGGTGGCCGGGAGCGGTGGGAGTTGTCACTGGTCTTTCCGCGGCCGGCTTTGCCGTTGTTCTGAACGCAGTCAGCTGCTCAGAGGGCATCTGTCGCACCGGCTATCCCGTGCTGTTGCACCTGCGACGTGTCCTTGAAGATGCCACCGACTTCGATGACGCCTTCAGGATGCTGACACGCCGGAAACTGTTCGCTCCAGCGCTGATTACGCTGGTCGGGCGAACCAACGAACAACGAGTGGTTATCGAACGCAGTCCGACTCGATGCGCTTTACGATGGGCAAACGACAACGAAGCACTGATCACGACCAACGATTATCGTGTGCTCGAACGACCTTCCACCAATGACACGGCAGAGATCTATCGCACGACATGCAGCCGATTCGACTACCTGACGCAGTTCTTCCGTGAACATGACAGTAGTCGCGCAGTTGCTCAGGAAAAGCTGTTGTACGCCCTGACAGACTCCGCCGTAATTCAGTCCATCACGGCTCAGCACATCGTGATGCATCCGGCGTCGGATACCATCGAACTGTTCGTTCCCGAGCGACTGCTGTCCGGGACCTGAAGCGTCAGAATCCCGGCGCAAATCGCAGCTACTGCAGAACGCCCGTGACCCAGCCGTCGGCCAGTTCGAAGGTTGTCAGACGCAGCCGGATCTTTCGGTTGTCGTTCAGCGGGACGTCGACGTTGCTGTCGATCGGCGTGCGAGCTTCCTTGAAGGTCTTATCCAGAAGCTCCTTCGCGATTGCCCTTGCCTGAGCCACGTTGCCTCGACCTTCGATGGCTCTTGGACGCAGTGACAGAATGCCGCGAACGTCTGTGCTGGGGGCAATCACGGTGAGATTTCCATCGGCGAGTTCGAAGCCGACCGGAATTTCAAACACATGCTTGGGAATCTCCCGATTGCGGTCTTTCTGGCGAAATCCGGTTCGCAGAATGAAGATGACTTCTCCTTCATCAAACCGAACTCGGATCGGGTCCGAATCGTCAAAGATGAATGTTGTGTTATCATCAACGGGAGCATCCTCCCTTCGGAGGCTGATCTCCCGCCCCGTAAATTCTTCCAGGGCGACTTCGATACGGCTGATGACTTCGGAGGGAGTCATTTCGCCCTTCAGTCCCAGACTTTCGATCGCGGCGTTCATGCTGGATTCGTGCATCTGCACCGCCAGACCCCGACGTGGCGCCGGGCTGGAAGGTGGTCGAGTCGCTGCGAGCGTTTCTCCGTTGAGCGTGCGGGAACTGACTGCAAAATGAGAGTCGGTTGAACGAGCGCTGTAGGATTCTGGTGCGATGTCGCGGTCACGAAGGTTCTGCAGCACCTTGTTCTGGAAATTGGAATTGGCTTCACTGAAACGATTGCCGACCTCACGTTCAAATTCCGGCAGTGCCCGATCTCTGAGCTTCTGAGCGGCAATGGCTTCGGACTGAGCGTGCTTTTCCTGAACTTCTCTCCACGCTATTTTGCGGGCAATTCGTCCAATAATGGGGATTTTGTCGTAGTCTGTGCTGACGCCCACTGTCTGATTGTTGGCGTCGACGTCCATGGATGCATGGCTGCTTGTCAGTCGCTCGCCGTCAAAGTACGTGGGCTTGCAGATGGTGAACGCATGATTTCCACGCGTGAAAACAGTCGCCGGCTTTTTACGCCCCTGAGTGTTCGAGTGTGTGCGGCCGTCCACAACCAGATTGAAACACGCCTGCCCCATTGAAGGTCGAATATCGGCTCGAACAGTGGTGTCGGTCACCTGACAGCCGGTTACCCACGCACCAAGAATGCAGTCCGCAACGTCTCCGGATTCGGTTCGCGAATCCGACAGCAACCGCGACAGCATCGGCTCCGACAAAACGAAATGAATGTTGTAATTCATGAAGTCCTCGACAAGTGGAGGACTGACCTTCTGAAAAACTGCGGGGTGATTGAATCGCAGATCCGCATAAATTCGGCGAACAACTTCCGTGTGTGCGTAACGACCGCTCTGTTCGTAGTCAATGCACGCGCGAATGATCAGTTCATTGACCAGTTCCCGAACATGATCGTCCGCACCGTATTCCTGCAGCGCTTTGAGGCCGGTTTCCGCCAGACGACATCGACGTCTCAGCTGTGAACTCAGGGACCGCATTTTGCGATCCGACTGATCCAGACTGCCTGCCACTTCTTTCAGGCTTTGAATGGCGTCCAGCCGAACGTCATCGGCTGCCTTCAGATCAAAAGCTCTGCGGAAGAGCTCATCGACCCGTCCGGCCTGTTCTTCCGGCAGCGCCGCAGACAGTCGGCCCGCCTCCAGAGTCACTCGGGTCACAACCGGATCTTCGTTTTTCAACGGATCAACGGCCGGTTCCTGAGACGCGGCGGGGATGACCGGGACGGGGCTGTCCTGACCAGACGAAAGAACGGGGGCAGTCAGAAGAATGGCGACAACAGCGACTCGAATCGTCGCTTTCGAAAGCAAAATCATGGGAACCACTCCATCGACACAAGCCACAAGGCGACATGACCTCCATTGGCATATCGGTCGATTCAGATAACAACTCGGAAAATTTTACGGATTCCCTGCAGAGGAACCCATCTGCCCCATATTGACTAGAGTCTTCGGTTCGCCGCAGCGACGCAAGCGAGCAGCAGAACCAAATTTGCCGGTTGTCGATTTTCTCAGAGTTTGCTGTTCACGCCCGTTCGCTCAAAATATCAAGGTCCGCTGTCGCGACCCTGGTATCTCTTATTCGGGATCGGGCTGCTGTCTTTCCGGGGTGGGTTCCTTTACAATCATGGAAACAGGCTTCTTTCTGACGGCGTTGACATTGCGAAAGGGCCGAAGGAGTGCTGAGAGATTTGGCGAATTGAGCGAAGTTGGTGGTTGGGAGATCCGTGTCCCGAATGAGCGTCGATCCTGAAGACGCCGTATTCCAGTTTTGAGGTGAGTCGTGAGTGGTAAGCTGATTGTCGTGATCGAAGATGACCGGGAGATTTCGAATACCGTTCAGGCGGTCCTTCGGTCGGCGGGTTACGAAGTCGTGGCGGCGACGAATGGACAGGATGGGCGTAAGCTGATTTCAACTCGCCAGCCGGATCTGGTGCTCACCGACATGATGATGCCCCGCATGGGGGGATTTCCTGTGCTGGAGTTTCTGAGCGAGATGGAGAATCCGCCAAAGGTCATCATGATGACGGCGAACGAAGGCAGTCGACACAAAGCGTATGCCGAAATGCTGGGCGTGGTGGACTATCTGCGAAAACCGTTCGCCATGGAGGTCCTGCTGGAATCCGTCAGCCGAGCCCTGAGCCAGCAGCCGCCAACCCCGGCCGAAACATGATGCCGCGGTGAGT
>JAGQPY010000288.1 GCA_020426485.1 Planctomycetaceae bacterium | reverse complement strand
GCCGAATTTAGTCGAACAGGTGGCTGACCGATTCGTTGCGGTGGACTCGGCGGATGGCTTCGCCCAGCAGAGGAGCCACGCTGACGGTAGTCAGGTTTCTCAGCGATGTCGAACAGGCATCTCGGCAGGTATTGCACACAACAATTCCGTCAACTCCGGCTTCGTTCAGCTTTTGAACGGCGGGACCGCAGAAGACGCCGTGCGTCGCACTGACGTAAATGCGGCGAGCACCATGTTCCCGGACAACACGAACGGCTCCACAAATCGACCCGGCGGTTGTGATCATGTCGTCAAAGATCAGGGCCGTCTTGCCTTCGATGGAGCCGCCAATCAGGTTGGCCTGACGTGTTTCCAGTGGATTCGCGCGGCGTTTGTCGACAATGGCCAGCTGGCCGCCCAGATTCTCCTGATGGTGAAGTGTTCGTTTGATACTGCCTTCGTCAGGGCTGACGATCACCAGTTCGTCCTGCGGAATGGCCAGTGACTTGAAGTGTCGGTCCAGAATGGGAGCAGCGTACAGATGGTCCACCGGGACATCAAAGAAGCCCTGAATCTGAGCCGCATGCAGATCCATCGTCAAAACTCGATGCGCGCCGGCCTGCACGATCAGATTGGCCACCAGCTTGGACGTGATGGGGACTCGCCCGGAATCTTTGCGGTCCTGTCGAGCATACCCGAAGTAAGGAATCACGGCCGTAATTCGAGCCGCGCTGGCTCGGCGACAGGCATCAATCAGAATCAACAACTCCATCAGGTTGTCGTTGACGGGAGGCGAAGTCGCCTGGCAGATGAAGACGTCGCATCCACGAATGTTCTGATTGAGTTTGACGCTGATTTCGCCGTCCGGAAAATTGGAGGTGTCGACATGCCCCAGACCAATGCCCAGAAAGTCAGCGATCTCCGCCGACAACGCCGGGTTGGATCTACCGCTCAGAATCGTCAGACGCTCGTACATAATCCTTCAAATTCTTTGCCCGAACTTCTCGCCAAACCGTTTGAAACTCAACGCAATTGAGCGTTCGCTTCACAAACAGCAAATCAGTCCACACAAATCAGCATTGGTCGCCGTGCACTCAAACACCACCGATGCCATTCGTCGGCGACCCTGGAATGGGAAGTCCCGTACAGACCGCGCCTTCCAGAAGGAATGCTGACAGCCGACACGACATTCGTCAATCAGCGCAAAGGGCGTTGTTTGGGTAATTCCAGTATCCGCGCGACTGATTTCCGGCTCGCGACGCGAGGTCTGCTTTCAGCCTGACGGGAGCGTCAGCCCCGCCACCGGAAATGGTGACGGCGACCGTCAAATCGGTACTTCGTGAAAAATGACAACGTCAGCGCTGGCGGACGGAGTTGAGCCGGGTGTGTGACGTGGTGCAAAGGTCAACGGGAGTTGCGGTCACCTTGCGACCAAAAACGCTGCTGACATCGCAGTCGCCTGCCTGACCTCGCTGACTGTAGTCACCAACATATTCCAGCAACGTAACGTTATTGCCTTCTTCGTCCGTACTGGTCAACGGTCGGAAGCGAATATCGTGAGACAGTGTTCCCTGGTGAGTGAAAACGATTTCGGGATCGTGTGCATCGTTTTCGATGGCTGGAAAATTGACATTCCAGAATTCGCCCGCCGGAAGACGAAATTCGTCGGAAATCAGAGTCTCGACCACACGCTGAACGTGCTGTGACAACGTGTCCCAGTCGACAGGAAATTCCTGTTTCATGTAACGCGACACGGCGATCGCGGGGACGCTCAGAATGGCGGCTTCCCGAGCGGCTGCCGCGGTCCCGGAATAAAACAGATCGACTCCCAGATTCGCGCCGGTGTTGATCCCGGCAACAACATAATCCGGACGCACGGCTCCCGGGCCGAACAGACCCACTCGGACGCAATCCGCAGGTGACGCTTCGACGATTTCAATTTCCCCGAATGGTTCAACAACCTGTCGGCGAACGCGAATCGGAGTATGAGTATTGACGGCATGCCCTTTGGCACTATGACATACAGCAGGGGCCACGACACGGACGTCACCCAGCGGTTTCAATGCTTGATACAAAGCGGCAAGGCCGGGGCCGTTGTAGCCGTCATCATTTGTGATCAGGAAAAGCGGCAAGTGAACCTCCCGTGACAGTTGTTTGCGTGTTTGCAGTTGTCAGGATACCGCGAAGGTTGACGTTGCTTCAATGTTGCCCGAATTCGAGAATACCGGTTTGACGCCTCCGCCAGGCACGAACTCTGAAACGATCACCGCAACGCTTCTCTGGTGAGCCCAAATATGTCGATGAATGTGTTTCAAGTCTGTCATTCCGTCCGGCAACCACCATCGGCCGCATGTCCTGTGATTTCCGGGCTCTTTCTGCGAACGGCATCGGTTCTGATCGCTGCATTCGTCGGAGCTGGACAGACGGCTGACGCGGCAGACTTTCAGTTTCGATCGATTTCTGTGACCGGAACCGCCGCCGAAGTTCGTGAACGTCAGTCAGACTCCAATGATGCCGCTTCGGAAGACGTTCGAATCTATGTGGTCTGCTTTCTGGGGACAGAATGCCCGATGGCGCGGGTTTATGGGCCGCGGTTGTCTCGTTTGGCGGATGAATTTCGGGACCGAGGTGTCAGAATCATTGGTGTCGACAGTAATCGTCAGGATTCGATGGGGGAAATTCGGCAGTTTGCCAACGACCATTCCCTTGCGTTTCCCATCGTGAAAGACGAAAGCAGTCGAATTGCCAATCAATATGGAGCGACTCGCACACCGGAAGTGTTTGTGCTGGATCACTCGCTGCGTCTGCGCTATCACGGCCGAATCGATGACCAATACGCTCCGGGAATCAGCCGACCTCATCCGGACCGTGAGGATCTGCGAATCGCCATCGAAGAGCTGTTGGAGGGGCAGCCGGTGACGATTGCGGAAACCACAGCATTGGGATGTCTGATTGGCAAGATACCTCCGGAAAACCAGCAACCGGTTCATGAAAATGACATCACCTACCATCAGCATGTGAAGGTGATTCTTCGGTCGCATTGTCTGGAGTGTCATCGAAGTGGAGAGATTGGGCCGTTCTCGATGGAAGATCCGGAAGATGTCGTTGGTTGGGCTCCCACGATGCTGGAAACGATCGAAGATCAGCGAATGCCACCGTGGCATGCCGATCCGAAGGTCAATTCCTTCCAGAACGCGCGGCACATGCCTGAGTCCGAGAAACAGATTCTGCGAGACTGGATTGCCGGCGGATTGAAACTGGGTCAGCCGGAAGACTCCGATGCGATTGAAGGTTCCGATGGTGCAGCGACCGCTGCATCTGCCGCCGACTCGGGGGCGAAGTGGCAACTGGGACGCGAGCCTGATCAGATTGTTGAGATGCGTTCCCGGCCGTTCATGGTTCCGGCGGAGGGAGTCGTTGAGTATCAGTATTTCGTGGTGGATCCGGGTTTCGAGGAAGACAAATGGATTGCCGCTGCGGAAGTCTCACCGGGCAACCGTGCGGTCGTCCATCACGCGATTGTCTTTGTTCGGCCTCCCGATGGAGAACGACCTGAAGGCGTCGGCTGGCTGGGCGGTTATGTGCCCGGGCAGCGCTTGATTGAGCTTCCGCCGGGGTACGCTCGGCGAGTGTCGGCGGGATCGCGTCTTGTATTTCAGATGCATTACACACCCAACGGTCGACAGCAGGCCGACCAGACCCGCATTGGTTTGGTTTTCGCGAAACCTCAGGATGTCACTCACGAACTGTTTACCATGATGGCCATCGAACAGGAGTTTGAAATTCCTCCCGGTGCTGAAGATCACGTGGTCAGGGCGTCGTTGAAATCGATTCCACGCGACGGAATTCTGCTGGCCGTGACTCCTCACATGCACTACCGAGGCAAGACTTTTCAACTCCTGGCACAGACCACGCAGGAGGAGAAACTGTTGAATGTTCCCGCCTATGATTTCAACTGGCAGCATACCTATGCCTTTCGTGAGCCAGTTGCGCTGAATGACGTGCGTCGTCTGTGGTTTGAATGTGCGTTTGATAACTCCGAAACGAATCCGTTCAATCCCGATCCGTCTCAGTGGGTCACCTGGGGAGATCAATCTTACGAGGAGATGGCCGTCGCATTCTTCGAGATCGCTCGCCCGTTGCAGGGAACCGATAATCCGTCGCGACCGTCACGTTCACAGGCCAACGCAAAGAATGACTCGGACAGAAACGCAAAAATTGACCGCTACGTTCAGACGGTGATGGATCGTCTGGACAGCGATCGCGACGGGGTGATTGTGGAAGAAGAAACATCAATCATCGTCCGTCGTTTTGGTCGTTTCCGACGAATCGATCATAACAGCGACGGCATTGCCACTCGCGACGAAATTCGTGCATTCGCCGAAAAGATCTTCTAACAAGGGCTTCGCCGCTTGACCCAATGGCGTGGAAAGTCGATTGGCGTGGAAAGTTCCAGACGCCGAGACGCTCCCGTTGGTCGCTTAAACAAAGATGCGCGCACCGTGAGCGCATCTTACTTTGTAAGACTCTAAACCGAACCTGCCCGTCGGCCCCGCGAGACATATGGAACGTCCGACCCGAAATGGAACCTCGGCAGCTTTCGGTCGTCTGAACCGGATTTTGACCGATCGGCAATGCGCCGTTGACAGAAAGGCGGCGGGTCGGCTGGCCGGACGATGACCTCTCTGACAGCCCGCAGATCATCGTCCGCCTCGGTCCGCTTCACGTCCTCCCGATCTCCATCCAATTGGACAAAGCGACCACCGGGAGCGATCCGGCGTAGAACTGACCATGTCAAACCGCGTTTCCACGCCATGGGGGCGAGGGTAACGCCCTCGTCAGGCGGGTATTGGCACCGCGTCCTGTTGCATGCTGCCGCGGCGGACAGTGGCGGTTTCGAAACGGCGGCGACCCAGATGTCGAGCCACCTGACGACCGGCTCGTTCAATGGCAAGCCCCACTGCACGCTCGAAGGTGTCTGACTGTTCATGGATGATCACATCGGATCGACGGTGCAACTGCACGCGGACCACGCAGCGGATACTCTCGCCGCCTTTCGGGCCGTTTTCGTCGGTCAACGTCACAAAGACGGCTTCGACGGTTGATTCGAAACGGCCAAAGGCAAACGCACTTCGTCGATGGATCAATTCAGTTGCATGGGAAGGAATGCTGGAATCGATGTGGACACTGATCTTCATTGCTTTCAACCCTTCGAGACAGGAGATCAACGGGAAACCAGTTTGTGTGAACAGAGATAAACCACAGATTCATGAAACGCCGGATGAAAAGTCGGCCGGTAAACCGCTTACCAGCACCCAGTTGCATAACGAGTCTTTGCACCTCCGGATTAAAATTCTTCGCACCAATACGTTCCTGCGACAATCGTCAGGACCACCGTTCAGTCAAACACGTTGGAATAGGCGGACGATCTTTTTGTCATTCACAGCGACCAGATTGTTCTTGGCCTCTGACTGAATGTTGCCATCAGATTCCGTCCGAAGACCATACTTTTTTTGATACGCCCAGCGCTTCGAAAATAAAAGAAAGAATTCACCGGAATTCGCGGATGAACCTTCGAAAACGAAGTTCTCCCACAGAGACACCCTGCCTCAGTAACCGGTACGGTTTAATCCGGGAAAACCACCAATAAATAACCGAAAGCGGTGCTTGGGTACTGGTTCCGGAGAAATGGCCCCGGAAAATCAGTCCGCCGTTCAACCGGCGACCTCATACGACACCTTCACAGACGTTCCATTTCCGAAACTCAACGCCAAACGTCCACGCAGTTCGAGTTTCCTGCGGAACGCACAACGGACCTTTGTGTCTGATTTTGCCGGCATTGACGGCATCTCGCAGAACAAGGGCCGAGGGTCGCTGAACTCTCGTCGTTGTAGCCACTGCTAAGCGTGTTAGACTTGCCCCTCCTGGCTGAATCAAACTTGCCTGCAACATGAGCCGAAGAGCAGGCTGTACCGAACCGCATCCGGTCAGAATGTGCGGTTGGTTGTGGTGAATGGCCATCTGCGTTGAATGTCCACTCGACAAGGTTTGCTGGCGGTGAACTCATGACTCCACGTCTCAAGGTTGTGCAAAGGATCTGTGTCGCCTGCTTGCTGATCAGCCTCGTTTTTCCGGCAGTGGATGCTCGGGCCGTGGCTCAGACGGCGAAGGTTCCGAAGCCGGAATTCGAATTCCTCCCGCCGACCTCGGTCAGCATCTTTCCGGTATTCTTCGTCTCCTCAGACCAGCCGAACCCTCCACGTCAGGAGGCCGAACTTCTGATGCGTCACCTGCAGTGGGCTCAACGGTGGTTCCTGGAGCAACTCAAGGGCGGCGGCACGTTTGAGATCTTCGGTTCACAGCCCTACCTTCTGCGAGGACGTCATCCGCTGGCTCACTATGTGGCACTGCCGGCGGGCGAACGAGCTCCGGTTCATCTGGAAGAACTGCTGGAACACTTCGAGTTCTCCCGTTTCAACTGTCCGTTCATTTTTGTGATCATCGTGGATGAAAAGAAGGAGCGGCCGGCCGGAGGTCGCCCCATCAATTCGGGTTTCAACGGGGGTGGCGGCATTGTCCAGATGTCGCGAGCCGAACTGACAAAGAGCCCCGGTTTCCAGAGTACTCTGCGACACGAACTGGGCCACAGCTTTGGTCTGCAGCATGTCAGTCTCTACGACTACGACATGAAAACGAATCGTTCCACGATGGCGTATAACCAGCAGAATCGAACGAACAAACTGCAGGAAAGCCCAACGCCCGCGATTCTGATTCCGGAAGACATTCGAGCACTCGCGTTGAATGATCGAGTCTTCCCGCGTCTGGAGTTTGATCCACAGAAACACGTTCCCGCCGGATACAGCCTGTCTCCACGTATGTCGCCGTTGCCGCCGATGAAGCTGCCCAATCATCCGGACGACAAAGTCACGGTGGTGTCCCGGTCCGGAGAAGAAGCAACCAGTCGAGCTCAGAATCTGGTCCGTCGTCGCATTGTTCCTAACGAACGCAACGAAGCCAACCGCCAGGGCATCAACTATGACCCGTCGTCCATGTGGCACTCCGATGACACGAAGACTCCATGGCGAACTCTGGAAGTCACGTTTCCCGTGGAAACTCGCCTGACCGCCATCCGAATACATTCCCAGCACAGCGGTCGAGTCCACCCGGTCCGGAAATTTCGCCTGTCAGTCTTTGG
>JAGQPY010000287.1 GCA_020426485.1 Planctomycetaceae bacterium | reverse complement strand
TCAGGCCGAAGATCAAAACGTTCACCCAAGCCCGAAGTCTAACAGGACTCAATAGAATGAGGCGAGACGGGTTTTCTCCCGGAATGCAGCATCCGTCGGCAGCGCCGTTCGTGGAAAGTGGCCGCAGTTTCGTGGAGTCAGCGCGGACCGGAGCGAAATAAACGGCCTAACCGTCACACGCGTCAGACTGCTCCGCGTCATTCCGCCGAACTGCGTCCGGCCGAATGCGAAAATAGAAGGACTTCTCCGTCTGCGTTCAGTTTCTGACCTATGGTTTCGACTGATCGTTGGAACGTCCGCTTTGTGCAAAGGCGCGGAGGCTTTCCGCATCACGATCAAAGTCGGCAACACCTTTCGTCCGCACAAACGCCGGAGCCGATTGACGGATCAGGTCCGTTCGATGGCCCCGGAACACCACGACCGTACGACAGAATTCATCCGTAGCAAGACAACGACGACTCTCTGACTGGAGAATCACTCATGACTCGACATCCTGCCCGTTGGGCTGTGGAAATTTCCACGGCCGCTTCGTTCCTGACCGGCACAATATTTGGTCAGTCGACGACCATCGATCAGGGCAATTGCTGTAATCGCCAGACGCCGGCAGCGGTCGAAACATATTCATTGAATCCATACACCTGGTCCGATGGCGGTGTTTCGGATTATCAGGTTCTGCCGGGCAATTCGGCCCGTTTCTCCCCTGATCCATCGAACGGCTCGTGGAACCAGTCACCGGTGATCAACAGTCCCGGACTGCTTCAGTCTCGAATGAATGCTCAGGCAAATTCGATTATCGCGCCACAAGTTTACGGTCAGTGGAATGGACGTTCCGGCAGCTCTGATCCGGGATCGATTCACGGTGCCACCGGACCGTATCAGTCGTCGCCGCACAACCAATACAGTGCAGGCCACGCGACAAATCATGGTGGCCGTGTTCCTGATCAGTCAGTGATGCCATCCGGTGTCGCCACGGGAAGGACTTCAACATATCTGTCAAATCGGACTTCGACGGAAATCGGCAACAGCGGGACTCCGGCAACGACCACGATGACACGAACGGATCAGGTGTTTGGAACATCGACGTCCGGCACCGGTCGCGGCGACGTATTTGGACCATCTCAGAGAATGCTGTCGAACTCAGGCAGCTCTTCTTCACTGAACTCGACAGGAATCGGCCTGCCGGGTTCGGGCACCGTTGCCGGAACAGCGGCGTCTGAAGCGAATACTCTCCGAAGTGCAGACTACGGAACAGGCAGTAAAGATCCCTTCGGCAATTCATACGTCGGGCAATTTGCCCCCGGAACCGCCGGATACGGCTTGTCCGCTCAGGGCACTGGCGGTGGTGATCCTGACGCGAACTTTGGCACGACAGATGGAAAGCCCTGGTCAATACTTCCGGGCACCGGTGGTTCCGGCACTGCATCAATCGGACTCAGCGGAGGCGGAAGCGGCGGAGGAAGCGGTGGCGGAATGCCCGGCGGTTCGTCCGGCGGTGGATTTGCCGGTCCGACCGGACTGGGCGGAACACCTTTCGGATCAGGCTCAACGGGAAGCGGAATCGGAGGCGGTTCCGGTGGCGGGTCGTCTTCCCGGACCTCTCAGAATACGCTCCCTTCAACAGACACAACGACCGACCCAACGCTTGTTGCCGGAATACCGCCTCAGTACACCACGCCGTCGATGCCGGAAACTCCGTCAGTTACCGGCACCGAATATGGCAGCAACAACGGAACGAATGCAGGATTGGGACAGAATCCTTACAACGGATCGCCGTCGACACCGAGTCTGCCAGGGAATCCGAGTCCTGCACCAAAGACTCCTCAGACTCCGATGGCACCGCAGGAACCGCCCGTTTCTTATCAACCACCAGCTCAGCCTGCTGAACCGGAAACACCCTACACTCCAGTGAATCCCGAAACACCCACAACTCCAACTGAACCTTCAAAGGAGCCACCGGTCTACTCGGACCAAAACGATACGCCAAACGATCCGCCGTCTCCGGGGCAGCCCCCTGTTAACGAACAGACACCAACTGTACCTATGCCGCCGACGACGGAAGGCGAGACTTCGCCGAACCCGCCCACAGCACCGTCCGCCCCCACACCACAATGTGATCATGACGGCCAGCAGCCACCTCACAGGTCTGATCCCGCCCCCCGTGGAGGAACAGATCGAGACGGTTCTGATTCCGCGTCTCATGGACGAACTGATCGAGATCGAACAGAGCGCGATGACCATCGGGGGTCGGACGATCGAGAATCGTGCCCATCGCCGGCGGAGAATCCTCGGGATGGCTCAGGGACAAAATACCAGCCCGGCTCTCGTAAATCGGAACATGACAAGCAAACCCCTCACGCGCGATCAGATGACTGCGAAGACCCTCGGTCTGTATCGTCCCATGACAATCTGCGCATTGCAGAACATCGACCGTCGGGGAACTGTGATGATGAGAACGAAGAGGGACGTTCCAAAAATCGTTCGCGTGCAACGAACGATCATCGCGAAAAATCAACGGACCATTGGTCACCGAACGACAAAGATCCCGCGCGTCATGATGACACCGATCGCGCGAAGTCCTCCAACAACAGTCGCAGTGACGGGCACCACAACGATCGCCACGTGGTGGCTGAAAGAACACCGGGTGTGTTCTGTGATCCTCACGTTCCCGACGGCGGCATTCCAACAATAATTCCGACTCCACCTGAAGCAGACTCGCCGCACTGCCCAAGTCCGGTTCCCGGCGGAAGTGGCGGAGATACTCCCGTCGTGCCCGAACCAACAACATGGCTGCTTCTGGCAATCGGCGGTGGCCTGGGAGGCCTTCGGACACTTCGAAAGCGACGTGCTCCTGCCGGGACGGCGGATGCCGGCAGCCCGGAACAGCAGACCTGACGCTCGACAGCAACACATGGTTCGCACGTTCTGAGGTTGACGAGTTTCAAAGAGAATTCCTGCCGTCAGAGAACACGACACACCGTGACCGACCTTCGGTCACGGTGTGTTTTTCATTGCGCCGCAGCCACAGGTGCGATGAGCCGCAGATTTGATCTTTTCGGATCACAAAACAGCGGAACCCACAACCGTCGAGGGGGACGGTGACCGCCAGAGGGAGATTTCGGCAGCCGACCAACCCCAGTCGCTTGGAACACGTCGAAGACGCGTTAGATTTCCCATCTGGAACCTGACGGGAGAACCACACAAATACAGCGAAGGCTGTTGATGTCGAGTCGCAGGCGTTCCGGCCTCAGTGTGGTCATCCTTGTTGTACGCGTGCTTTGCACCTCGGCTCACCAGAATCCATCGGTACGGCAAATTTTCAGGTCAGCCCCTGAACCATTGCCACCGGCACTGGTGCGAGGCTTTGGGGGTCGTCGTCCATCATTGACCATCGAGTGATAAATATGAGTGAAAAGTGGATTGCAGAACGCATGCACAGGATCGACGCTTCCGGAATTCGGAAGGTCTTTGATCTGGCTGCTACGATGAAAGACCCGATCAACCTGAGCATCGGGCAGCCTCACTTCGATACTCCGCAGCCAATTAAGGACGCGATCTGTGATGCGGTTCAGGCGGGGAAAAACGCGTACAGCCAGACGCAGGGGATCGCACCGCTGCTGAACATCATTCAGCGCGATGTCGATCAGATGTATGGACATCGTGACCGAAAAGTGTTCATCTCGTCAGGAACCAGCGGAGCGCTCATGCTGGCGCTGTGTACGCTGGTCAATCCGGATGATGAAGTGATCGTGTTTGATCCCTGGTTTGTCATGTACAAACATCTCACGACACTGGCAGGTGGCCGCACAGTACAGGTGTCAACATATCCTGACTTTCGCATTCGCCCCGAACTTGTTGAAGCCGCGATTACAGACCGCACCAGAGTTATTCTGTTTAACAGCCCGGCCAACCCGACCGGAGCGGTTGCCACTCAGGAAGAAGTCAAAGCGCTCGCGGAGATCGCCGCACGCCACGACATCGCACTCATCAGTGACGAGATCTACAAATCATTCTGCTACGACGCCCCGTTTGAAAGTCCCGCCAAATGGAACGACAGAACGATTGTCATTGATGGATTCAGCAAATCACATTCGATGACCGGTCTGCGATTGGGCTATGTTCATGGCCCGGAATACATCATTCGCCAGATGATGAAACTGCAGCAGTTCACATTCGTCTGTGCCCCGCATCCGATCCAATGGGCCGGCGTCACAGCGTGGGACATGGATCTTTCTGAGAACTTCGCCGACTACCATCGCAAACGAGATCTGATGGTGAGCGAACTGAAGGATGATTTTGAAATCCATGGCGGCCAGGGAGCATTCTATCTGTTCCTGAAGGCCCCGTGGGGAACGGGTACGGAATTCGTTCAGGAAGCGATCCGCAACAATCTGCTGATCATTCCCGGGAATGTCTTCAGCCCTCAGGACACCCATTTCCGGCTGTCTTTTGCAGCCACCGATGACCACCTGAAGCGAGGAGCAGAGATATTGCGGCGACTGGTGCGGCAGGGGGGACCGTCAAAAAACTGAATCCACCAGACGGGTGAATCAAATCGTCGCTCGCGGCAAAATGGTGTCTTCATTCCGTTTCAGACCATGGAATCTGGCGAAAAAAAGCCCCTCCGTACGTGAGATTACAGACAGAATCCAGAACAATAGGGTCTGTCGAAGCAGGTCAGCAGGAATTCCAGGTGACGCAGCCTGATTGTCCAGGTAACATTTTCAGCCGGTTGATGGCTTCCTTATTTCGGTGATCTTCCGTCAATTCCAGAAGGGTATCGCTATGCGGAAAACAAATGTTCGCACTCGTGGGTTTACACTCATTGAGCTGCTGGTTGTGATTGCAATCGTCGCAATCCTGATCGCGCTGATTCTTCCCGCTATTCAAAAAGCACGAGAAGCCGCGCGACGAACCGAATGTCTGAACAATCTGAAGCAGATCGCACTGGCCCTGCACAATTACCACGATGCTCATCTTGTCTTCCCGCCGGGCCAGATTGTTGGCTGGGATCGCGTTACCGACAGCATCACTCCGGCAGCGGGCACATGGAGCGTCACTAACGTCGCCGAAGCCACCGGTACAGTCATGAGCCAGGTATCGCAGGTCGCGGCCACCAGCGGTGCGATTCAGGGGGCTCACGGCGAAAGCTGGATGCTGCACATTCTGCCAATGATTGATCAGGCGACGACTTACGACACGTGGAACCCGTCGCTCAACGTCTGGGGCAATACCAACAAAGTGGCATGGAAGAACAGCTTCAACAACGTCGCCAATCCTCAACTGGCCGCCGCGGACAACGCTCCCGGAGCGGCGCACATCAAGGCGTTCTACTGTCCTTCTCGTCGAACTCAGATGGAAACCACCGGAAAGTTTTCGCACGCACTACGAATTTTTCCGGACGTGACTTCTGGTGGAAATGACTACGCGGGCTGTGCCGGATCAGGACTGCTGTTCAGCGACAACCGTGCAACGATCTACCTGACTGGAGCAGAAATCACAGCCATGAACCAGCAGGCCCAGTCAGGTGTGGCGGGCACAACACCGCCGCTCAACGTATGTCAGCTTAGTTCGAATACCGGCGTGTTCGCTCCGAACAGCTCCACCTCGCTGACGTCGATCAGTGATGGAACTTCACAGACGATTATGGTTGCAGAATCGGAGCGATTTGAAGGCACAACCGCTGAGTATCGAAATGCAGTGAGCCAGACACGTCGTATCCCAAGCGATGGCTGGGCATGGGGCGGTCCAGCGACCCTATTCTCAACA
The DNA here is from genome assembly GCA_020426485.1 of Planctomycetaceae bacterium. Classification (GTDB taxonomy): domain Bacteria; phylum Planctomycetota; class Planctomycetia; order Planctomycetales; family Planctomycetaceae; genus JAGQPY01. The sequence goes on along the minus strand of JAGQPY010000287.1, from coordinate 1,416 downwards.
CTTCTGCCGCCTAACAAAAAGAACAACTACGAAGCAGCCGGTGGTCCACACGACGGAAATATCGTTCAGGTTGCTTTGGCCGATGGTTCCGCTCGCCCCGTCAGCGAATCGATTGGAATTCAGGTCTGGAATCGTCTGGGCAATATCTCTCAGGGCGTTTCTGTCGGGAATAACTTCTGATTCAACGAAGGGCAGTCGGATCCGGCTGACTCCTGCTGACGAAGTTTTCTTTGAGGTGAATTCCGGACCGCAGTCCTGCGACTGCGGTCCTGTTTTTTCCGGAGTCTGGGAACGATGGTGATTCGCTGCACCTGCGCTAACTGTAAAGCGGTCCTCAAGGTCAACGATGACCTGGCCGGGACGAAAGGGAAATGTCCCAAATGCAAAACCGTCTTCACGGTGCCATCAGGGAAACCTGCATCGACCGCAAAGAAGTCCAGCGTCGCCGCTTCTCCTCCCGATGACGACGAACTCGTGGATATGCCGGTCGACCTCACGCCTGATGTCGACTATTCCGCGACGGACGACTTCGACACATCCGACAACCTGTACGGCTCTGACGCGTTCCATGATGACGTATCCAGTCCTGCCATCCACACTGATCGACCATCCCCCCCCGCGCAACCGCAGCGTCCTTCCATCGCAGAGCTGATGAAGGAGCACGAAGCCGCGAAGCTGAAAAAGAGCAAAAAGAAGGAGAAAGGTAGCCTGGAAGGCGCTGCCGCAGCGGCCAGCGTGATGACGGCAGGCACAGCCGCCGATGCTTTGTCCCGATCCTATGAACGAAAACGCGGGGAGTCCGGAGAAGCTCCTCCGCCAACACGCGAAGAACTTCGAGCCATGGAAGAGAAACGTGCCATGCTCGAATTCGCCGGCCGATCCGGTGTGGGGTTGGTGGTTCTGCTGGTCGCCGGATATTTTCTCTTTCAATGGGCGTTTTCAGAACCTTTGCCGGACCTCGAATACGTCAGTGGTGTCGTGACACAGAACAATGCGCCTTTGGCGGGTGTTATGGTTCAGTTTGCTCCTCAGGTCGGATCCGACCAGAACGGAACCGTTTCGACAGGGCTGACCGATGCAGACGGCAACTATGTCATGATGTATGATCTGGAAAACGAAGGCGTCCTGCCGGGAAATCACCGAGTGTCTATTCTGACTGTGAGCGGACTTGAATATCCGATGCCGGATGCGGAACGAGAGAAGTCAGTCACGCCTGGAGGGAACAACACGTTTAATTTCAGTCTCTGACAGGCCAGGACCTCGGGCCACACGAAACACTCCCGCGCTGGTCATGCTGACTACTTGGTCAAAAGCACAGGAGTGTACTCCAATCAGAAGTCCGGTCGCACCGCATCCTGACATACAGGCGATGAATACAGGCGGCCGACGCTGTTCATGCGATGCTTTGTGGACGCT
>JAGQPY010000286.1 GCA_020426485.1 Planctomycetaceae bacterium | reverse complement strand
CAACGTATAAGAAGCAGGATATCTCAATTTCGTTTTCAGCGGCCCAAGCGAAGCCTTCGACTTCGCCTGGGCCACTGAGAACAACAGGTACCCGAGAAGACGCAGCCTTTCCAGCCGAGCAGTCGTGATTCCACCGACGCAAAGTCGGTGGCGATCAGCGAGAAGTGTCAAGAATTCGGCGGCCATCCGTCCGTCATCTCTGATTCGAATGGAACGTTTACACATCCATCGCTGAATCGAATTCGAATCATTCGCCGCACAAACGTTTTCACCATTGGCCACTGACAGACCATCCCTGAACCCCATGCGAACCGCTCACATCATTACACGACTGATCATCGGCGGCGCGCAGGAGAATACGCTGTGGACGGTCGATGATCAGCATCATCTTCACGGCGATGAGGTTTGTCTGATCACGGGCCCCGGTCTGGGACCGGAAGGATCGCTGGAGCCGCGTGCCATTCAGCGGGGGCTTGATCTTCGCATTGTTCCGGAAATGCACCGCAGTCTGCATCCGCTGCGTGATGTGCAGTGTTATCGAGCACTCAAGCGATTGCTGGCCGAATACAGGCCGGACATTGTCCACACCCACAGTTCGAAGGCCGGAATTCTGGGGCGTCGTGCCGCGTGGGCTCTGGGAATTCCGTGCGTGCACACAATCCATGGCGCTTCATTTCATTATGGTCAACCAGCGCCGCTGTATCACGCTTATCGTCTCGCGGAGAAAACTGCAGAACCGTGGTGTCAGCACCTGATCAGCGTTTGTGACGCGATGTCTCGCCAGTATCTGACCGCCGGTATTGGACGCCCGGAAAAATACACAACGATTTACAGCGGCATGGACGTCAATTGCTTCCTGCATCCCAATCGCAGCCGCCGGCAGGTTCGTCAGGCCCTTGGAATTGCCGACACGGATATCGTCGTTGGCAAAGTCGCGCGGCTTTTTAACCTGAAAGGTCATGAATACGTTCTGGCAGCTGCCCCGGCAATCGTGGCCGCCTGCCCCAACGTGCGGTTTCTGTTTCTGGGCGATGGCGTTCTTCGTGACCAGTTTGAACAACAAATTGCCAATGCCGGACTGACTCACCACTTTATCTTTGCCGGACTGGTGCCACCGGACGAAGTTGGTGAATACATCCACGCCATGGACATTCTGACCCACACCAGCGACTGGGAAGGTCTGGCGCGAGTCCTGCCACAGGCCCTGATCTGCGGCAAGCCGGTCGTCAGCTTTGATAATGACGGAGCCCCCGAAGTCTGCATCACGGGAGAAACCGGCATTCTGGTCAAATCCCGCGACGTGGAAGGCCTGACAAACGCCATCATCCAGCTGTCAAACGATGAAGACCTGCGTCACAAACTCGGAGCAACCGGCCGCGACCGCTTCACCGAAGTCTTCCGGCACGAATACATGACCGAGCAGATTCGCAAGGTCTACCAGGCCGTTCTGACCCCATCGTGAATCCGACTCGGCAATCACACGAACGAATCGCAGCTCAGGAGCACTTTTCACACTCACCCTTGCCCATTAAGACGTGATTCCTTTTCGCCGGTCTGTGTTACGGGCAGTCGCTCCGTGACAAATCGATCACTTTTCGAAAAAGGATTTGTGTGCTGCCTCGCGGGAGGGAACGTATTCTGTAGCAAAAATCGCTCGACGCAGGCGCAGGAACCGTGCTGAACAAACCATAACTTTCAGCAGTTGCAGATCCGGATGGTTACAGCGTGGCCCGGGCTCCTTTGAATCTCAAGTATCAGCCTGTGTTCATGCTCGGTCAGTTTGACGTTGCCTCCGCAGCGTCTTGTTTGCGAAGCGAGGCGACTTCAACTTCGTGCGGGCGGGTCGGAGGACGATCGGCCCAGATCACCAGCACTCTGCCTTTTCGAGGAAACGAGCGAAGGATCACTGTCGCTTCGCTGCCGTCTCGAACCGTGAAAGCTTTCATTCCGGGACGCCATGCTGTGGCTTCGTAACGTTCGATTTCATCGCGATAGCGATCAAACGTTTCTTTGGTGACATACACCATGTCGGTGACATCAACGGTTATGTCCGGAGAGTTCGATCCGTCCAGCCAGGCCACGTCAATCTTTCCGTCTTCTTCCGGGCAAAGTATCCTGACCGGTCGCCATTCGCCATCGCGTTGAACCTGAGCTCGTCGGCCGGGAATCCACTTGATTTTCGCCGGAGCGCCGCGGGAGGCTGTGTCCGGTTCTTCCTGCGGTTCCTTCAGGCGTTCGGTTGCCAACTTCATCTTTTGTTCGGTCATCGCCGTCACGGCATCAAACTCCGCCTGCGTTGACGCATAGTTTCTGACCTGTGCTGCCGGTACCGTGACCACCTCTCCGGTCAGGACCACCCGGACCTCGAGACGACCGTCATCCAGCTTCTTCTGCACAACACCAACGTGTTCCTCGTCGCCCAGACTGACGCTGACATGAACACCAAACTCTTCTCCGGACTGCAGCTCAACGGTGGTTGGCTGAGTCTCGCCGGCGTCCTGACGAGCTGCGATCGGCGCGACGGGGCCTGGCCCTGTGTTCAGCAGCAAAGCCGGCACAACGGCGACCATCAGAACCAGTCCCTGCAGGATTGTCCGGCCGCGGTTCATAAACGTGGCGGTGATCATCTGCCGAAATGGGTCATCATCATCGCGCTGCTGAACCTTTTGTCGAGCCCCGCGCGACACGACCATGGGCAGTGCCTGAGAAGGATCATTCATGATGACTCGAATCGTGGCGGCGATGATCCCGTAGACGAACATCAGTCCACCAATGAAAGCGAAGACCCCGGCCACCGCGACACCTCGGCCGTTGGGCAGAAACGCAGCCAGTACCATTCCTCCGACCACAATCCAGTGCCAGTGGTCGGAAAACGAAAAACCGCCGGGCGAAGATTCGGAATTCGGTTTCCCTTTGGCAGATGATCTGCGCGGCGGACGCCGTTGTGCTGGTGCAGACCCGGTGGCCGCATCGTCAGAGAGAAGCGAAACAGATCGGCTGCGCGACGGCAGGCTGGAAGGCGACTTGGTTTCCGGTTTGGTGCGTGCCGCTGAGACCGTCACCGGCTGGCCGCAGTCACGGCACCTGATCTTCTTTCCGGCCAGCTCATCTTTGACTCGAGCCTTCCAGCCACACTCGCCGCATACCACTGAAACCGCCAACACGAACTCCTTTTTGTCAGTGACTCCAGATCGATGGAGCCATGTCACACGAGATCACCTTCAGGACGACCTGCAGCTCAGCTTTTCAACGGACAATGCGCGCCATTGTGTATTCAATCTTTTGTCCAGCCACAACAGGCTGTTCAATGAAGCCGAGGGCGCATCTCAAACGCCCGGGTCGAAACACCGAACGACAGCATTCAAGGCAGACGCTCTGACGAAGAATACGGCTGCCGGCATAATCATCTTCGTTCGGGAGTGATCTCACTTCTATAACCAGCAGTCCTCCTTACCACCTACGCCGGTAAGATTCAACCGTCTACGCCAGGAACGGGGTGAAGAGTCGACACAGGGCGGGCTTCCGCCGCTGTGGCAATGATTCGGCAGACAACAGACTGACCTGCATTCTTAATCGGAACTGACCCCGCATGAATTCCAGGCCGCTGACTGCTCGCCGCCCGGAAATTTTTCCGTTGACTCCATGCCGTTTGCGCTTCGCGAGTTGGTTTGGAAACGCTGAAATCTCAATGCGTTCGCTGAGTTCGCCTTTCTGCGAAAACTCAGTATATTGCCACTCAGGATGACAGGGACAGTCGCCATGTTTGTGGTTCTCATCCAACGTCGGGAACCAAAGACTCTTACGGATAAGATCCCGGAAAAACTCGATCAGCAGGACCCTTTCGCCATGCTTCGTCAGATGACATTCTTTTTTCTTTCCGCCGTCGTCCTTGCAGCCACCGCTGCTCAGGTTTGTGCTGATGCTCCACGAACCTTAAAGATTGGTGATCCGGCACCGAACTGGAAGTTTGTTCCGGGAACGGACGGTCAACTGCACAGACTGCAGGACTACAATGACGCTCAGATCGTGGTTGTGGCGTTTCTCTGCAACAAGTGTCCGTGTGTCAAAGGTTATGAAGAGCGATTCAAGCGATTGGTCACGGCTTATGGTTCCAGGGTACGTTTCGTGGGCATCAATTCCAGCACCGGCGATGTCGAAACCATGGACATCATGAAGCAGCGAGTCGCATCCGGTGGCCTCAACTTCGACTACCTTCGTGACGAATCACAAACTGTCGCACGATCGTTCGGTGCGACTTCGACACCACATATTTTCATTCTGGACAAAGACCGTCGAGTGGCCTACACCGGCGCGTTTGATGACAACAGAGACGCCAAACAGGTGACTCAACACTACGCTCTGAATGCTTTGAACTCGCTGTTGAAAGGCGAAGCCGTTTCGCTGCAGCAGACACAACAGTTCGGCTGTGCGATCACCTATCGTTAAGAGTTTTCCGCAGCTTCAGTACAGGAGTATGTTCAATGTCCGATAACATTCAACCACTCGAACCATCTCACGTGACCGCGCCGTCGCGTCGATCTTTTCTGGCGGCTTCCGCTGCGGCGGTGTTTGCCATGAACCGAATCGCGTCCGGCGATGAATACGCCGCCGATGCTCCACCGGTGCGGTACCCGGACCCGCGACTGATTTCACTTGATTCTCGCTTTGATGCGTTGAAGCTGGGCAACACACCGATTCAGCGCATTTATCACAGCAAGCAGATGCTGTGGGCGGAAGGGCCGGCGTGGAACGCTGTTGGACGATACTTGCTTTGGAGCGACATTCCCAACAACCTGCAGCATCGCTGGCTGGAAGAAGACGGACACGTCAGCGTCATGCGAAACCCGGCGCAGAACAGTAACGGGAACACGTTCGACTGGCAGGGACGTCAGATTTCCTGCGAACATCTGACTCGCAGCGTCGTGCGGTACGAACATGACGGCACCCGAACCGTTCTGGCGAATTCGTTCGACGGCAAGTCACTGAATGCTCCCAATGATGCTGTGGTACACCCAAACGGCGACATCTGGTTCACTGATCCGGGTTATGGCGGGCTGATGGACTATGAAGGTGAACTGGCAGAAACCGGTTCCGTTCAGCCCTATCAGAAGGAGGCCATCTACCGCATTGATTCGTCCACCGGAAATCTGACCAAAGTTGCGGATGACATCTTCAAACCCAATGGACTCTGTTTCTCTCCTGACTACACACTTCTGTACGCGGCCGATACGGGGGCGTCTCACTACGAACAGGCTCGAAAAGAAATCCGCGTGTGGAATGTCGCCGATGAAAAGAGCCTCACCAACGGACGCACCTTTGCCTCGATGAACCTGGAAATTTCACGCGACGGCAAAACCGAAACTGTGGCAGGTATGGCGGACGGAATTCGCTGCGATGTGCATGGCAACATCTGGTCCAGCGCGGGTTGGGTGGGTGATGGCTATGACGGAGTTCACGTCTTCGCCGCAGAAGACGGCCAGCGTATCGGACAGATTCTGCTGCCGGAAATCTGCAGCAATGTCTGTTTCGGCGGGACAAAACGAAATCGTCTGTTTATGACGGCCAGCCAGTCCGTCTACGCCGTGTACGTTAACGTTCGAGGCGCACACATCACCTGAGATCGCTGTGCAGTTCTCGGACTCCTTCGACAGCTGCGAAAGTCACCGGGACTTTCGGTTGATCGCAGGCCGCAACTCATCAACAGTTTCAGAACGGAAACGTCGATGCGTTGCCGTCGGGTATGGCAGAAGAACGTCTCCGCCTCGATCGAAAATCAGACAGAAGAACAAGAACCGCTGAAAAACAGGGACTGGCTCCCGCAACGACGCAGAAACTCTGTAAACCACGGATTGGGAAGGGTGCCTGTCCAGGTTTCGTGAGGGCCTCAAAGGAAGAATCATGACATTTGTTCAACCAGTTGGTGATGCCGAGGCTGTTGATAAGGCGACTCAGGCGTTCAGCCGTATTCGCGAAGTTCTGGGAGTGGAAGACATTCCCGCCGTCTTTCGGTACATGGCTAATGTGCCAACCTTCGTGCACGACTTCTTCATGAACTTTCGTAAGTTCGTGCTGAGCGAAGGCAAGCTGACGGAAAAGCAGAAGCTCCTGATCGCAACGGCGGTTGCCGGGCAGGCGGGATGCCAAACGTGGGTGACGTACCTGACTGAGCTTGCCGGATCTCGGTCCATCACAGCCGGGGAGCTGACCGAAGTACTGGCTGTGGGGGCCACAAATTCGATGTACAATGTGCTCTTTAAATTTCGCGACATCAGTGGCAGCGATGTCTTCGGTGGCATGCCGATCGGCCTGCGGGCTCATACATTCCAGGGAACATCTCTGGAAGAACCAACGATCGAACTGATCAATCTTGCTCTGAGCGACATCAACGGCTGCAAGCCCTGCACGGCAGCACACGTGATGAAGGCACGGGAGCTTGGAATTTCCGATGAGGCCATTTACGAAGCCGTCCAGTGTGCAGCCACTATGATTGCCGGGACACAGTTCCTGCGTTCGATCGGTGTGCCGTAGTCAGACTGCCAAAGCGGTGATATCAGAACTCCGCTGACAGGACCGTCGTCCGCCCAAAAGCCGCATCCTCTGCCGGCTGTTGATGCCTGATGGCCACAGCGGTGTGTTGCCGAAAACGCACGGTTGAGTCCGTGACGCGTCTGAGAAACATCCTGATGTTTCTCAGAGACAGAACGTGATTCACGTCCTCCACAGCGTCGAAACATAATGTTGTAAAATGTTGAAAGTCCGTTTGAGGTTGGAAATTTTCGCCACCTGCGTCCTTTCCATGTCGAACAGTTGCACACAGATGAAACACCTGATGCATGTTCGATGGGAAGCAGCCCGGAACGACCACTTCGCAGCAAGCTGGTTCTCCGGCTTTTTCACAAAAGCCGAAGAACGCGGGCCATCAGCCTGATGTGCCGGGCTGCTTCTTTTCTGCAAATTGGGTGAGGTTTATTCAGCGTTTTTGCAGTTCGATCGCACTGCTCAATCAGCACCTGAATGTCGCGTCCTCTCGAGCCACGGAATCAGGCCCGGCAGCTGATCTCCGATGCGTCTGTCGCATCGCCATCGACTCTAATTGAACAGCGCCAGGTTGTCGTTTGGAGTGCGGCGACTTGTCGCCGCTTTGGCTTTGATTCACCACTTCGTGTTTCCTCGAGCGGCCGGTAAGAATT
>JAGQPY010000285.1 GCA_020426485.1 Planctomycetaceae bacterium | reverse complement strand
TCCCTCTCTGACTTCCGGTGATTGCCCGAACGAATCAGACGGCTGGTTTGCAGAATCCCGAACAACGCCGCATGTTTCTCGGAAGATCGATCAAATCTCGACGTTCCCTTCTTTGAACGCTGGCAGGTACTCGAAATTAAGCCTTCAGCATTTCCGGAAACTGCGATCAGAAGGAATTGACCAGACACCCCATTTCAGGCACGACGGATGCTGTCGCAGAAAAAGGGGCCACTCAACCACATGTTCAAATGACGGATCGCTGCGGAACGGCGAGCCAACTTCTCTCAACTCAAGAAAGTCTCTCCATTACGGAAGGAATACTGTCATGACGATCTCGAACAAAACCTGGCCGATGCTGACCGGCATTCTCGCGATGTTCATCGCAACGGACGCTCACGCTCAGATCCACCACCATCATCACAACAACCGTTACAATCCCGGATACCACATCGATCATCATGATCACGTGGTTCGCGATTCTCATGGCCATGTCATTGGTCGCTATCACCACGATGTCGTTCACCAGAATTCAACGTACATCGTGCCTCATTCCGGTTCGGCTCATCAGCACGGCACATACCACGTTCACAACGGCAGCTACTACTACACACCTCGGACGGCATCCATCAGTTCCACGTCCGTTGCACCGTCTCCGGTTCAGGTGCAGTTTGGCAGCTTTTCTCACGTCGACGATCTGGCCAGCCGACTGGAAACTCTGACCAATGAGTTCTGCCTGGATCTCTACTACAACTACTCGCACAACCCCGGTTTTCAGGAAACCTACACCGAAAGCTATCAACTGCTTCAGGTGGCTCAGTTCATTCACGGCGCGGAACACGCTCACGATCGCAATGCAATTCGCTCAAAGCTGGGCGGGATGGACTCCCTGTTTCATCATGTTCAGGATGATGTTCGAGGATGGACTCGACACCATCACCGTCAGGTTGGCCAACTGGGAATTCTTTCCAAAATGGACATGATCGAATCGACGTTGCACCATCTGATGAATGATGTTGGTGTTCAGGCGACCGGCGGAAACGAAGTCGCTCCACCACCGGGAGGCGGCCTGAATGTCGCTCCTCCACCTTCGACTCTGCCATAGTGCCGGGATCAGAACAAAAAGAGACTGCCTTTCATTTCCCCCCTGAACCAGATCGACCGCGGAGGCCCTGACAAAACCGGAACGCGCTCCCGAAACGAGGCATAATCCCGATGTGAATCCCTGTCGGAAAAGGTGCCTGTCCCGGTTTTGTCAGCGGTTCTTTCCAAAACGCACGCTCGCAGCTGACACCCAAGCGTCGTTCAGCTAATTCGACAGAAACAGTGCCGTAAATCCTCGGACTGTTCCTGCCGGATTGCCTGAACGGCGTTTTTCCTGCGCCAATTCCTTGACTGCAGCGGACGTGCGTCAGTGTTCGACTCAGTCAGCGTCAACCGCTCGGCGATGGAATCTGGACGAAACGGAAACTCTGACGGGCGGTTCACACCAACCGGAAAACTTTCCCCGGACGCCTCCACCGTTGCCCGAGATCGCGATACAGCGGCGAGAACCCCGGAGAATCCTTGACAGAGCGATTCGGAGTTGCCAGTATTCCGCCCACACCAGAGTTCCTGTTTCGCGGACAATCAGTTGTGGCTTGTCAGCGCTGTGTCGCTGGTGCTTGCTGAGGCGAATTGCCCGGTATTTCCTGCCTTTTCGTGATTTGCGAAACGGACCAGCAACCTCAGTATCGAATGACGTTCTGCCCGCGGCCTTTCACGTTTTTGCCTCGATTTGTAGGGATTCGAGTAGTTTTCGCCTCAATCTCGATGAAGATGCGTTTTTCGGTGTGAGCGGGCGATCTAAAACCTCCGGGAAGCAGTTGTTGCACGACCGTTCCGAATCAGGCGATTCAACCCAAGTCTTTTCCTGAAAAGCAATTATGGCGAATAATGGCAGGGGACTTGGCTCTTGGCTCATTCTGGTGGGATTTAAGAGGTTCCGCCAAAACAGAAAAAACTCACGACAGATTAAAAGTCGATAAATCCCGGCACATTCGAAGTGCCAGTCAGGTCAATTAATAGTTGAAGTTTCCGGATCTGAAGACTCATGAACGTTCCTAAAAGACGATGTTCCAAGGCACGCACGCGAAAGCGTCGCAGCCACAACGCGATCAAGCCGATCGCTCTGGCCAAGTGTTCGCAGTGCGGAACTTTTGTTCCCACGCACGTGGTTTGTCCGACCTGCGGCTACTATCAGGGTCGCTCCATGTCGGTTGATGACGAGGAATAACCTGTATGCGAATCGCGCTGGACGCGATGGGAGGCGACTTCGCTCCGGACCCAAATCTGCATGGAGCACTGCAGGCAGTCGCCCAGTTCTCCGACCTTGAAATCGCGCTGGTCGGTGATCCTCGTTTGTTGGAATCGAAGCTTGACGAAATTGGCGGCGATCATCGCGGTCGAATTTCCATCATCGAATCCGAAGGCGTCGTCGGCATGGAAGAAAAGCCGACCGTCGCGCTGCGCCAAAAACCAAACTGCTCCATTGTTCGCTGTTGGCAGTTGATGGCCCAGAAAGACGTCGATGCTGTCGTCAGCGCTGGCAACACCGGAGCGGTGGTTGCCGCAGGGCTGCGAACTCGACTGTTCCTGAAAGGCGTGAAACGCCCGGGAATCGCCGTCACCATGCCCAACATGAAGGGCAGCAGCGTTCTGATGGACGTTGGAGCCAACCCTGCGGCTCGGCCGGAGCATCTGTTTCAGTATGCGGTCATGGGCAATATTTACGCTCGTGAAATTCTGGGCGTTGCGTCGCCGCGCATTGGGCTGATGAATATCGGCAGCGAAGAAGGCAAAGGCAACGACCTCTACCGCGAAACTCACCAGGTCCTGTCGGGTTCCGCGTTGCAAAGCTCGTACGTCGGTAACGTCGAAGGGCGAGGCATCTTTCACGGTGATGCGGACGTCCTGATCTGCGAAGGCTTCGTCGGAAACATCATTCTGAAGGCCAGCGAAGGCATGGCCGAATTCATGATGAAGACCGTCGCCGGTGCATTGTTGGGAAGCCTGTCCGCAGAAAAGGAAAAGGCCGGTCAGGTTCTGCATCAGCTGGCTCAGAAATACCGCTATCAGGAATCCGGCGGCGCTCCTCTGCTGGGAATCGATGGCACCTGCATCATCTGCCACGGCTCCAGCGATTCCGATTCCATCCGGAATGCTCTGAAGATGGCTCTGGAGATGAAAGCTCACCACATCAATTCGCAGATTGTCGACCAGCTCTCCACCGCCAGCGCGGGGGCGTGAGAGCAAAGATCGGTCGCCTTGACGCAGGTTCTGTGATTGCTCCTTTCTTCCGGCTTGGCGTGCGCTGACTAAGTTTGTGCCGGGCGGAAAGATCCGTCCTTTGGGCACGGTCGGACCGCATTGAGCCGCTCTCTTTTGCAAAGCCCAGCGTTTTCCAGCATGGCCTCTGACAACGGGCTTCGGTCTCGCGGAATCCGTGCTTTTTGAACGTAAACACTTCGGTGCGCCGACATCTGAGGTGCGATTCCCACTAAAATCCCCGAAGTTCACAGTCTCTTACGACCTCGTGGCCAGAACGATTGGCCCGACAACCTGAACACCTTTGCTTATTGAAGGATGGCGTCCGATGTCAAAGACCGCATTGCTTTTTCCAGGACAGGGCGCTCAGCATGTCGGCATGGGCAAGCGGCTGTGTGCTCAGTACCCCAGCGCGAAGGCCTTGTTCGACAAGGCGGCAGAGATCCTCGGATACGACCTGGCACAACTCTGCTTCGAAGGCCCGGCGGAGGAACTGGATTCCACCATCTACAGCCAGCCGGCTCTGTTCGTATGCAGCCTGGCCGCACTGGAAAAACTGCGTGCTGATTCTGCCGAGGTTGTTCTGGGGTGTGATATGGCCGCCGGGCTCAGCCTGGGAGAATACACGGCACTGGTCTTTGCGGGCGCGATGTCGTTTGAAGATGGACTGAAGGTGGTCCAGCGCCGAGGTCAGGCGATGCAGGCAGCGGCCGATGCAACTCCGTCAGGGATGGTCAGCATCCTGTTGCTGGACCGCGAACAGGTACAAAAAGTTTGTGATGAAGCCTCAGCCCACGGTCCTATACAGATTGCCAACTACCTGTGTCCGGGCAACATTGTAGTCAGTGGTGAAAACGCGGCCTGTGTGCGAGCTGCGGAGCTGGCGGAAGCGGCAGGAGGGCGCGCTGTTCCTCTGGCTGTCGCAGGAGCATTTCACACTCCCATCATGAAACCAGCCGACGAACAGTTGGCGGAAGCCCTTCGCAATACCGAAATCCGAACTCCGGAGATCCCGGTTGTTTCGAATGTTGATGCCGATATCCACATGGACCCGGAAGAAATTCGCAACATCCTGATTCAGCAGGTGTTGCAGCCCGTTCGCTGGGAAGATTCAATTCGTCGAATGATGTCAGAAGGTGTCACCGAGTTTTATGAAGTCGGTCCAGGCAAGGTGCTGAAGGGGCTGATGAAGCGAATCGACCGCAAGGCAGCGATTACGACCGTCAACGATTCATTCGAAGAATAGGCAGCGTGGTTGAACACGAGATCAGACTCATCGGCCCGTGGGATTCCACAAAAGACGGCGGCGCGAGTTGGAATCGATGCGTGGTTCCGCTCGACGTGGCTTCGCTCGACCTGCATCCGGAGCAGTGTGTCTGGCTGCGGCGAAAATTCAACCAGCCTTCCGGTCTCACCGCGACTGCAGATCTTCGTCTGACAATTTCCGCCAGCTATCCTCCGCAGGTCGTGCTTCTGAATGACTCACCGATTGAAATTGTCAGCCGGATCGCCGGTGACGATCAGATTCTTATCCTGACAACAGTCGGCATTCTTCCCGTGCTAAAGCCACATAACCAGCTGGTGTTGAGATGGCAGGCCGGTGAAGTTCCCGTTCTGGAACAGGCGCGACTGCAGATTCTGACACCGGACCCCGCCTGAACCAACGGGATTGAATACGCCGAGTGCGCCGGAGCTGGTGATGGCACTGTTGTTAAACCAGCGCCCGGTGCCGACAGCATGACAGGCGATGACAACATCAGATTTAGCGCGGCAGTGAGAGCCTGTCGGCAATGCCTGCGATCTGAGGGCCGCAACCCTTGTGAGCCTGACAGCCAATCATGAATCCGGAATTCTGTTCGATCTGCCACATGGCCACTCCGTCCAGATGGTTGGATCGATTGCCATCCAGCCAATGAAACGTGAAGACTTCTCCGACCAGACCGGCCACCGGACTCTGAAAAGCCAGGCCATCATAACTGTAGTTGACCGCAACAACATCCGCCTCAGGAACATGATTGCCCCATCGAATTCGCCCCGGGACACGGCATCGGTAGCGTTCGGATGAACGTTCGTCCTGATGAAGGCACAGAAGTTCGTGTGGAAGTGGAGCCAAAAGATAGACCCCCACCTCGTGACTGGTTCCTCGCATCTCCTTCCAGTGAACCACCCCCTGTAGCTCAAGCGTGCCCGCGCCGTCGGGAACGGAAATCGCGATACAAACGGTTTCGCCTTTGGCAGGATTGGCGTCCAGTGCAAGTCTCAGGTCCACTGGTGTCACACTCAGAAGGATCGCCGGGAGCTGATCGTGGACGGCAGAACGGAACACAACGTCGATGTGATGTGGGTGCGCGGCTCCGGCAAGTCGACGGCTTCTCAGCCTGGACCGGCTTTCTGTCAGAAATGGATTCACAGGAGACCTCCGCAAACAAGGGAACTCGACTCAAGACTTACATCCACCGACCAATCGACCGGATATGACTCGGCTTGCCTGAGACTGATGTTCCGGAACAGCACCGTTGTCGATTTCCGGCGGCGCCTCCCTGGAATCCGCACAGGCAGCCCAATCGATTGCATCGCCTGTTGGAAAAGCGACGGGACGTTGCATTTTTGCCACACGTTCATCGAAAGGTGGTATCCTGACCACGTGGGCAATTTGAAGACTATGCATAACTTAGAACCAAATCAGTCATATTCTGTCACCCAGTGACATGTTGTGGTTGAATTTGGAACATAACAGCGCATAATCATGAGCAGATGTGCCCAACATTTTGACTGGTCATGAATGATTACTGACGAACGACGAACGAAAATCCTCCAAATTGCGGAGGAATCCGGCTTTGTCTCACTCCAGCGACTTGTCGCGGAGGTGGGAGTGAGCGAGTCGACGATTCGTCGTGACCTGGAATACCTGGATGCTCAGGGACAGCTCCACAGGACACGCGGAGGAGCCGCGTATGCCGGGGATTCTTTGACGGATTTTGACATTCGTCAGAATCAGTCATCCCTGGAGAAGCGCCGGATTGCTCAACGGACGGCGGACATGATTTCTGCCGGGGAAACCGTCCTGCTGGACGGCGGAACCACGACACTGGAAGTTGCCAGGCACCTTCACGGCAAGTCAATGCAGGTGGTGACGAATTCGCTGCCGATCGCGTCGCTGCTGATGAATCAGCCGGAAGTCGAACTGATTTTTATAGGTGGTTATGTGTACCCGAAGACCGGAGTGGCTTTGGGTGAGCAGGCCATTGTGGCTTTGAAGAATATCAATGTGTCTCGCCTGGTGATGAGCACCGGGGGAATCACAGCGGAGGGGCTGTTCAACAGCAATGCTCTGCTGGTCGAGACGGAACGCCAGATGATCGAAGTGGCTCAGCGCGTGACGCTTGTCGCGGACAGCAGCAAGTTTGGTCGTCGGGCGTTGAGTCATCTGTGTCCTCTGTCGTCGGTTCACGAGGTTGTCACGGATGACGGCGTCGGTGAGGAATGGCGGCAGGTGATGGAGTCGAACGGAATTCGCATGGAGGTCGTGCAGGGAAGCAGCAGTCGAGTCGGAGCGTAACAACGTTCAGACCTGTCATCCTGCGGAGTAAGGGCAGTGCCCAACGGCGTGAAGAGTTCTTAATCGGGAAAGCGCGTTTCGTTTAACCGGATGCCGAAGGCAGGACGCAGCCGGTCTGGAATGGACCTCGCCTTCGGCATCGGGTTAAACAAAGTGAAGCCTTGCACGACGTCGGGCGATGCCCTGGGCTGCGGTAACGTCGGCCACAGGTAAAACGAAGATCGATTTGCGTTTCTGAAAACTGAAAACTGAGCACTGAAGACTCTGTCCCATGATCACAACCATCGAACGATCTGACGTCGAACGCATTGTTCGCGACGTGCTGGCTCGGCAGGCCCTGCAGGGGCTGAAGCC
>JAGQPY010000284.1 GCA_020426485.1 Planctomycetaceae bacterium | reverse complement strand
AAACCCGGCCGAATGCGATTTGCGGCGAGCCGACGCAGCGACTCCTCTGTCGTCAATGGATCAGGCCGTATCGTCGGCCGGATTTCGTCCTCTGCGGACATGGCTGATTCTTGCTGCTTTGCTGTGGACGGTGTCAGAGTGGTGGATGTACCAGCGTCGCTGGACCGCCTGAGCGTAAACTGTTCCCCGGAGGTTGAATTGTTCCGCGGGCTGAACTGTCCGGCGAACGTCTTTCCCGTGATTGCTGAAGCGCGTTGGCGGCTTGTGTTAATCGATCTCAGCTGTGCACTTTGGCGGGACGGTGGCAGTTTGATCGTTGGGCACGTATCGTGAGACGCTCCGTCTTGTCAGAAAACGTCAACCACGCCTGAACTTCGCAATCCGCCTGCTGAGTGCTGCCGGTCCATGCGAATCGGGATCTTGAAGCAGAGGACGAAGATCATGATGTATTTCGGAAATAATCGTTCGGAAGTTTATCGGAACACGTTTCGTTTGTGGCTGAGTGTCCTCTGTCTGGCAGCGCTGGTTGTTGCAGGTGTTTCTTCTGCGAATGCGGCCGATGACCTTCGGCTCAGCGTGTTTGACATCGACGTGACTCCTGAAGTGGGCATGCACATGGCTTACGATCCGGTGGTGCGAGTCGACGAACTCGCACTTCGCTGTCGCGGAATCATTCTGTCCGGAACAGAAAAGCCGATCGTACTCTGCGCGGTGGACTGGATTGGAATTGCCAACGAAGGTCATGACGCCTTTCGTCGAACGTTGGCCGATGCAGCGGCTACAACTGTCGATCGCGTCGCGGTACATACTCTCCATCAGCATGACGCTCCGGCCTGTGACTTCACGGCCGAAACGCTTCTGCGTGATGCCGGAGTCGGCGAACTGGCTCGGTATGAAGGCGGGTTCGCTCGTTCCGTTCTGGAGCGACTGGCGCAGGCTGTCTCGGAGGCCTTTCAGAAGTCTCAGAACGTGACTCATATTGGATTTGGTGAGGCGGCTGTCCGTGAAGTAGCTTCCAATCGACGCATTCCCGGTCCCGATGGCAAAATCAAAGCCGTTCGCTATACGGCCACTCGCGATCCCGCACTGCGAGCAGAACCGGAAGGTGTGATCGATCCGCAGGTGTCGCTGCTGAGTTTCTGGAACGGTGAAAAACCGATTGCTGTACTGAGTTACTATGCCTGTCATCCGCAGAGCTACTATCGAATGGGCATTCCCAGCCCCGACTTTCCGGGGATCGCTCGGTTTATACGACAGCAGGCCGTGCCGTCCGCAGTTCACATTCACTTCAACGGAGCGGGCGGCAACATCGGTGCAGGCAAATATAATGATGGCTCCCACGAAAACCGAATGGCTCTGGCTGTTCGCCTGGCGGACGGAATGAAGGGCGCCTGGGACAACACAGAACGCTTCGAAATCACGGGTCGGGATGTGTCGTGGTCTTCTGTTGCCGCCGCACTTCCACCGGCCCGTCATCTGGACAAGGAAAAGTTGCTGGCTGACCTCAATGATCCCACCAATGCCGAACGTTCACGTGCGGCTGCAGATAAACTGGCGTGGCTGTTTCGCTGCGAAAATGGTCACAAAGTCGACATCGGAATGCTGTCGATTGGTGATGCTCGAATCCTGCATCTGCCGGGCGAGCTGTTCGTCGAATATCAGCTGGCCGCAAAGAGAATGCGTCCGGATCTCAAGGTGATGATGGCCGCCTATGGCGACTACGGTCCGGGCTACATCGGAACAGAAGTGGCCTATTCCGAAGGCGGTTACGAAACCAGCGACCGAGCGTCGGACGTAGCTCCCGAAGTGGAACACGTTCTGATGGATTCCATTCGCCGGCTGCTGGAAGCCCAAAGTCCGTCTAAGTCTGCTGAGAAGTAGTTCTTCAGGTTTCGTCGCTTCGCTGATCGCGTGCGCAGGGCCAGCATTGGGGTACAGCTTTTTGGCTGCCCTGCCGTCCGCGTTTCAGATGGCCGTCTGAATTGCATCAGGCTGAAGCCTGTGCTCCAACGTCAAAGCGAACAGCGTGAGCGTTTTGGCGCTTGCTGCCTGCCACGTCGAACGGTTCGCCACGCCATCGGGTCAAGGGCGAAGCCCTTGTTGGTGGTAAGATTTGTACCAGTCGACAAATCGGGCGATGCCGGTTTCGATGGGGGTATCGGGGCGGAAGCCGACGTCGTTTTGCAGAGCGCCGATGTCTGCAAAGGTTTCCGGTACATCACCGGGTTGCATCTCCATCATGTTCTTCACGGCTTTGCAGCCCAGACAGTTTTCCAGAGTTTCGATCATGTGCATCAGTTCCACCGGCTGATTGTTCCCGATGTTGTACACCTTGTACGGAGCAGCAGTGGTGGAATCGTCCAGCGGGTCTTTGCCGGGATTCGGTTGAGGCACATGGTCGTTGACTCGGATGACGCCTTCGACAATGTCGTCGATGTATGTGAAGTCTCGCCGCATTTTGCCGTGATTGAACACGTTGATGGGCTTGCCTTTCAGAATGGCTTCGGTGAACAGCCACAAAGCCATATCGGGCCGGCCCCAGGGACCGTAAACGGTGAAGAATCGCAGACCCGTTGTTGGAAGGCCGAACAGATGGCTATAAGTGTGAGCCATCAGTTCGTTGGCCTTTTTGGTCGCTGCGTACAGGCTGACCGGATGGTCGACTCGATCGGTCACACGGAACGGTTTGTTCTTGTTGGCTCCATAGACGGAGCTGCTGGAAGCGTAAGTCAGATGCTGCACGTTGTTGTGGCGGCAGGCTTCCAGGATGTTTACGAATCCCACCAGATTGGAATCGACGTAAGCGTGCGGATTGGTCAGGGAATACCGGACTCCCGCCTGAGCTGCAAGGTGGATGACCTTGTCGAACTTCTGTTCGGCAAACAGACGGTTCACGGCGTCGCGATCTTCCAGTGAAATCTGATGGAAGGCAAACCCGTCTCGGCCTGCCAGCTGCTTCAGTCGATCGTGTTTCAGCTGAACCTGGTAGTAGTCATTGACGTTATCGAGACCGACCACTTCATCGCCGCGTTCCAGCAGTCGAGCAGCGGTGTGCATTCCAATAAATCCGGCCGTGCCGGTCACAAGTATTCTGGACATTTCGAAGAATTTCGTCGGAAGTCAGGGACGGAAACACCTGCTGAGTCGTTGCAGATGTTGACCGCTATTGTTGAGAAGCAGAATATGGATTTTCGTCGGAGACTCCGGCACCAAAGCCTGTAACGTCCGCCGACGCCTGCGGTGACCTGCCCGTAAACACCGCTGATACGAGAAGTCCAAAGGCGATCATGTTCACGATGGTGATGGGGACCTGTATGAACAATGCGATTTCAGCATAACCACCCGCTCCAAAGAACTGTGAAAGGACAATCGGTGCAATTCTGCTGAACAGAAATGTGCCGATGTAGAGTCCAATGGCCCAAAGTGCTCTGGACTTTGCAGACGATCCATCCGAGGGACGACCTGCCACGAAGACGAACGCGGCAGCGTACATGATCAGATGAAGTCCCTGAGAAATCAGGAGCCAGGCCATTGTCTGGTTCACATCAGTCTCCTGTACCAGTCGACGGTTTTTTCCAGTCCTTCGGCCAGAGGAACTTTGGGTTCCCAGTTCAGCCACTGTCGAGCACGAGTAATATCCGGGCAGCGGCGTTGAGGATCGTCTTTGGGCAGAGGCAGGTGGGCCACCTTTGACTTACTTCCAGTGGCGGCGATGACGGCTTCTGCCAGTTCCAGCATGGTGTTCTCCACCGGGTTACCGATGTTCACCGGCCCCGTTTGTTCGTCCTGGTCCATCAGTCGAATCATGCCGTCAATCAGATCGCTGCAGTAACAGAAGGAACGCGTCTGGGTCCCTTCGCCATAAACGGTCAGATCATCGCCGCGCAGGGCCTGAGTAATAAAGTTGGAAATGACTCGACCGTCATTCGGATCCATGCGAGGACCATAGGTGTTGAAAATCCGGATGATGCGAATCTCAATTCCGTGAGCTTCGTGGTAATTCATCATCAGCGATTCGGCCACTCGTTTGCCTTCGTCGTAGCAACTGCGAGGACCAATCGGGTTGACGTGGCCCCAGTAGTCTTCCGTTTGAGGATGAACCAGCGGGTCGCCGTAGACTTCCGAGGTCGACGCATGCAGCACTCGAGCCCCGCAGCGTTTGGCCAGCCCCAGAACGTTCACCATTCCCACCGTTGAAGTCTTGATCGTCTTGATGGGGTTGTACTGATAGGCTTCCGGCGAAGCGGGACATGCCAGGTTAAAGATTCGATCGACTTCCAGAAAGAACGGGTGCACGATGTCGTGGCGAACCAGCTCGAATCGTTCATGACCCAGCAGATGGCGGATGTTCTGTTTGTTGCCCGTGAAGAAGTTATCCAGGCAGATGACTTCGTCACCGCGTTCAATCAGTCGATCGCAAAGATGGCTGCCAAGAAATCCGGCTCCGCCGGTGACAAGTACTGTGGCCATGATGTTCAGATTCCTTTTGTTGATCTCACGTGATTGCTGTTCGTGAAGCAGCGGGTTTCAGTCTGTTCCCGGAATGTTCAGACGTCTGAAGCCGATCAGACTCGCAGCGATTCCGCCCGGCCGCGAGCCCGATCGATTCTTTGCAGGCACTCCTCACGGCCGATCAGTTCCAGCATCGGAAACAGGTCCGCCCCTTTTGTTCTGCCGCTGACGGACAGTCGCAGCAACGGAGCTATCTGGCCGAACTTCAGTTGCTGTTCCGTGACGAACTGATCCACCGTATCGTGCAGCGGTCCGGCGGCAAACGAATCACTGGCCGCCAGCAGGTTTCGCAGATTGCCCAGCAGATCAATCGCTTCGTCCGACTTCACCAGTCGTTTCTGAAACTCCTTTTCGTCGTAGCTCAGTTGATCGGCTGAAACAAAGAACTCACTGAAGCCCAGAATGTCGCCAAAGACTCGCAGCCGATCTCCGGCAAGTTCCATCACCTGTCGAACTCGGGCAACCACCTCTTCTCCAGCCGAATCATCAATCAGACCGGCCTTCTTCAGAAAGCGGAGACAGCCCTGCAGCCTTTCGTCCGCTGGTAACTGGCTCATCCAGTACGTCTGGTAGCTCATCAGCTTGTCCGGATCCAGTCCTGCCGACGACTTGACGACTCGGTCCAGAGTAAAGTGATCCTGAACGGTCTGCAGCGACATGTTTTCTGTTTCGTCATCCAGGGACCATCCCAGTCGAGACAGCGCGTTCAGAACGCCTGCCGGAAGAAAACCGACTTCGCGATAGTACGCCACCATGACCGGAGACAGCGATTCGTCCAGCGGATCGATTCCCAGAGCGGCCAGAACTTCATCCCCCAGTTGAAACAGCTTTTGAAACGCGGGGCTCTTGCGATACGCCGCGATATCCCGTTTGCTCAGCTTCTTCTTTCCACCGGGAGCCGCCACGAACGGGATATGAGCGAACTCGGGCAGCGTATTTCCCAGAGCTTCATGCAGCAGCACCTGAACCGGAGTATTCGAAAGATGTTCCTCCGCTCGGATCACGTGAGTAATCTTCAGCTGACCGTCGTCCACGACGGTGGCAAAGTTGTACAGCGGCGAACCGTCTTCGCGAGCAATCACGGGATCGACCATCAGACTGCAGTCCCATTCCACGTGTCCGCGAACATGATCTTTGATGGCCACTTTGCGGTTTCGCGGAACAAGAAACCGCACCACGTGAGGTTCCCCCGTTGTCAGTTTCGCTTCCACGTCCTGTGGAGACAGATTCAGGGAAACTCGACTGCTGACATAGACGGCTTTGGCTTTCTCGGCGGCTTCTCGCTGAGCACGTGTTTCTTCCGCGGGTTCGAAGTCACGATAGGCCGCTCCGCAGTCCAGCAACTGCTTCAGAGCCGCATCGTGCAGAGGACGTCGTTGTGACTGGAAATACGGTCCATATTCACCGCCGACTTCCGGGCCTTCGTCCCAGTCCAGCCCCAGCCACCGAAACGCTTCCAGAATCGGCCCCAGCGCTTCGTCCATGTTGCGCTGCTGATCGGTATCGTCAATTCGCAGAATGAACTGTCCACCGTTTCTGCGTGCCCACAGCCAGTTGAACAGAGCCGTCCGCATGCCGCCAATATGCATGTAACCCGTGGGACTGGGAGCAAAACGAGTTCGGACGGTCATCGATTCGGGATTCAAACAGAGATTCAAAGAAAACCGGTCTCACAGCCACAATTTGCTGAGATGGCCCGGATTGTAGCATCCCCACATAAATCGTCACCCCCGCGTTTTCGGCCCTCCACGGCCTCAAAACGCTGGATTACGTCGATTCTGCGATGTTCGATCCAGACCCCACAAACTTGTGTCCGCCAGCCGATCTCCAACGACTACCTATTTGGAGTCAACCATCCTGTGAACGTTGATCAACTTTGCAATTCGCCGGGAGATGGTCACAAATGATCCGCTGCGCGGCGTCAAAATCAAAGCTTCCAAACCGGTCTCTCAGCCGTGCTTTTCCCGTGATCAGGTCGAGCAGATCATCGCCGCCAGCCGCGAAACAAAGCGATCGATCTTCATCCTGCTGGCAGACACCGGTGTACGAATCGGGGAGATCAAATGGCTGACGTGGAAAGATGTGGATTTCAGAAACAGTCGCCGGCATATCCGCCCGAAGGACGACTGGACGCCAAAGTCCGGAGATCAGCAAGCCATCCCCATGACCGACAGAGTACGGCGGTTGCTGCAGAAACGGCAGCGTGAATTTCAGTGGGGGGTTACAGTCGGAAAATCGAAGAAGTACCCCCGCGGTGGAAACCAGATTTCCGAGCGACGTCTTTTGGTTTCATTGAAACGGGTATTGAGAAAACTCGGAATCGAAGGGCATCTCCACACCTTCCGACACGCCTACATTTCACACGCGTTGTCCCATGGTGTCCCGGAACCCGTCGTTCGAGCGATCGTCGGTCACGTCGATGAGAAGGTGATCCGTCTGTACACCCACCTCGCTGATGCCAGGATGCAGGACGCCGCCATGGTGTTTAATCAGAGTCCGAACCCACAGTGACATGACCATCAATCAAGAGCATACCGAAAGGATGATTCCCATGGCTGCCGTCAAGAATGAACGGAATCGGATTCAGTACAATTTCAGTACAGTGACCATTGGCTCTGATGCGGAGTCAGCGCAAAGCAAAGGCCGACATCGGGTTACGATGTCGGCCTTTCATAAGAGCGGAGAGGGGGGGATTCGAACCCCCGGTCCGGTTACCCGGACACAGCATTTCCAGTGCTGCACAATCGG
>JAGQPY010000283.1 GCA_020426485.1 Planctomycetaceae bacterium | reverse complement strand
AATTGCGCAGCCGATGGTTCGTCGGTGCCACGGAATTCCGATTCTCCACGCTGTCTGCCCCGGATTTCGAAATCGTAAACTTTTGCTCGATTTACATCGCGCGTCTGTAACACCTCTGGATCTATCCGAGCGAATCCTCCTCCTTCTACTGCTCTCGAGTTCTTTTCTCACAGGTTTGCTCTGAAGCCACCACACGAGTTCCTGAACGGACAGCGCTGGACTGAAATGCTCTGGCAGGCCCACGCAGGAGCGAGGGGCGCTCGGCAAAAATATCCTCGCTGGTGCAAG
This sequence comes from Planctomycetaceae bacterium, assembly GCA_020426485.1. Taxonomy (GTDB): domain Bacteria; phylum Planctomycetota; class Planctomycetia; order Planctomycetales; family Planctomycetaceae; genus JAGQPY01. Next base: position 6,984 of record JAGQPY010000283.1, on the reverse strand, counting down.
CGGTTCCCCGAACAACGTTTTGTTGTGCACGCGGTGCTGTGGAGCCAGGATTGTTCGGAGGCAACCGGTATTCTGGATATGAAATGGAAGGGAATCCATCGGCAGAGTGGAAACAGCCCGCTTCAGGATGCAGAATGCCGACCCGTTGTGTGATTTTTAGTAAAGCTAATTTTTAGCTGCCTGATGGAGTACGCGATCTGTCGCGCGCGATTTCATGAAGGGGCATGGCTGTTTGTCTCATCGAGCGGCTGCAGAACCGGCCTCTGTACTGCGAAGTCTAAGTCAAAGGGCGGTGCCCTTGTTTGGAAAGCGATTCGACCAATGGTGACCGTCATTTCCTTTGTGTTGTTCACGGCATTGGTGGCTGTTGTCGCGTGGTGGCGAACTCACAACGACGACCAGCATACCTCGACCGGATACTTTCTTGCCGGCCGAAGCTTGTCGTGGATTGTTGTGGGAGGTTCGCTGTTGCTGACCAACCTGTCCACGGAGCAGTTGGTGGGGCTGAACGGTGGTGCGTATCAGCATGGCATGATTGTGATGGCCTGGGAAGTCTGGTCATCGCTGTCGATCGTGGCGATGGCGGTCTTCTTTCTGCCTCGTTATCTGAAGAGCGGAATCACGACCATCCCGGAATTTCTGGAACTCCGATTCAGTCGTTCCACGCGAACGCTGACTTCGGTGATTTCTCTCGTGCTGATCGTGGTGAACGTCCTGCCGTTCGTGTTGCTGTCCGGGGCGGAGTTCATGATCACCGTGTTTGGAGTCCCGGAACTGACCGGAACGGATAACAACATGGTGAATCTGTTGCTGGTGAGTTCCGCGCTGGCGCTGATTGGCGGAGCGTATGCGATTTTCGGAGGTCTGAAGGCTGTTGCCGTGTCTGATACGGTCAACGGCGTGGGGCTGGTGCTCGGCGGATTCCTGATTCCCGTGCTGGGGCTTGGATACATCGGCAACGGCAGTCTGACTGAAGGCGTGTCCATCATTGTTCAGAACTATCCACAGCGACTGTCTTCTCTGGGAGACCGCGATTCCAACATTCCGTGGGAAACACTGTTCACGGGCGTCACACTGATGACAACCTATTACTGGTGCACGAATCAGGGCATCGTGCAGAGAACCTTCGCTTCGAAGAATCTTGCGGAGGGGCAGAAGGGCACATTGTTTGCCGCGTTCATGAAGCTTCTGGGACCTCTGTATCTGGTCCTTCCGGGAATCATCGCCTGGCATATTGCTCGCGGTGGTCAGGATGGATTGCCGAAGTCCAGCGATGATGCCTACGGCTATCTGGTCAATCTGGTTCTTCCCGGTTGGGCGGTCGGCTTTTTTGCCGCCACAATCTTTGGAGCCATTCTTAGCTCATTTAACAGCTTCCTGAACAGTGCGACCACCATGTTTGGTGTGGACATTTATCAGCCCATTCTTCGGCCTGGGGCTACAGAACCGCAAACCGTTCGAGCAGGAAAGATTTTCGGGTTGATTGTGATACCTGTCAGCGTCGGACTGGTGTTGTACTTTAAGCTTTATGCTCAGCAGGGACTCTTCGATCTGATGAAAGCCACGGCTGCCATTCTGAACGTTCCAATGATTGCCATCGTCTTCGTTGCGTTCGTCAGCAAGCGGACACCTGCTGCGGGAGCGAATGTGGCTTTGATTGCCGGAATGGTCTTTCAGTTTGTATTTGGCATCTGGCTGAAGAATTCCTTCTTTGGCTACGAAATGCACTGGCTGCATCTGGCGGCTCTGAACTTTGTGTTCCTGCTGGTGATCATGGCCGTATATCGTCTTCGTTCCCCGTTGCCGGTTCCTTACGAACAGACCTATACGGAACAGGTTGACATTACTCCGTGGCGTCTTGCCAAACCCATCGGGTTGACGATCGTCATTCTGATTGCCGCCATGTATCTGCAGCTTTGGAAGTCCTTCGGGATCACCCCCGGCCAGGCTCTGGCGGCGGAGTATCAGGAGCTGCACAAGCCGGAATAGCCCGAAGCCATTCTGCGATGCCACCGCTGACGCTGCGGTTGATCAGCTCGAAAAAAGTCTCCGAAAGCGTTACCGTGTCCTGCGGCGATGACGGTTTGCGGTGTCGTCACGTCGCACCGGTCTCGGCATCACGCCGGTGGCAGCATCACAGAGTGGAGAGATTTCGATGAGAAGCAATGGCAGGGCATGGATGGTTGAAAAGGGGCGTGCTGGTTCGCAGTCGAACGGCCGCCTGAGCGCGATGGTGTCGCTTCCCACGGTCGTTCTTTGCCCCATGAAATGGTGGACGCTGACTCAGAATGCCATCTCAACCGGAATTCTGATGCTGATTCTGCTCCTGAGCGGCACGCTGTTGCCGGGCTGCGGAGGCACGGGCTCAAGTTCAGGCGACACGGGTCGGGACGCATCCGCAGCTGAATCTGCGGAACTTGTTCTGGCTCTGAACTGGTATGCCGAAGCGGAACATGGAGGCTACGTTGCAGCGAAGGAATTGGGATTCTTTAAAGACGAAGGGCTGCGCGTCAGCATTCAGCCGGGCGGTCCCGGTGCGCCGAATCTGGTGATTCAGGAGCTGGCCGCCGGACGAATTCCCTTTGCCGTCTCCAGTGCGGACATGCTGATTCTGGCGCGAAGCCAGGGAGTGCCTGTCGTTGCCGTGGCCGCTCCGCTGCAGCAGTCGCCGAGGTGTATCATGGTGCACAAGGCATCCGGAATCGAAAAGCTCGAACAGCTGCAGAACGTGGAACTGGCCATCAGCGAAGCTCGCCCCTTCGCGCTGTGGATGAAAAAGAAGCTGCCGTTGACCAATGTCACAATGGTGCCGTACAGCGGCATGGTGGGCGAGTTTCTGCAGAAGCCGAACTTCGCTCAGCAGGGGTACGTGTTTTCAGAACCCTTCGTCGCTCGTGAAAGCGGTGGCGATCCGGTCGCGTTGATGGTTTCCGAAACGGGGTTCAATCCTTACGAAAGCATGCTGGTGACCAGCGAATCAATGATTGCTCAACAGCCGGATGTCGTTCGGAAGGTAGTTGAAGCCAGCGTGCGCGGCTGGGAGTCCTACCTTCAGAATCCCGAGCCCGTGAACCAGCGCATTCATGCTCAAAATGCCGACATGACACTGCCTGCACTGTCGTTTGGAGCCGCTGCCATGCAGCCCCTGTGCGAGACGAAGGACGGACTTGGTCTGTGCGAGATGCAGAAGGACCGCTGGAAACTGCTGATTGAGCAAATCGAAGAACTGGGGGAAATTCCCGTCGGAACAGTGAAAGCCGACGAGTGCTTCACCAATGAGTTCCTGCCCGCAGCTGAGAGCCCCGATCAGTCCACCGTGGAATGATGCGATCAGATCCTGACGTCCGGCTTGATTGCCGGGACCGTGGAATCCTGTGGCAGGTCAGGTCGCAACCGCTGGTACAGCGCTCCGGAGAGGCTGTTTGAAACAGAAGTGACGTTAGTGACGCTTTGCGTGCCTTATGCGCGGACACTGGTTTCGTCGACGTCTTCTTCAACGAATTCTTCGCCAACGAATCGGTCTTCTTCGTCCATCAGGATCAGCTGAGTATCGATGATCTCTTTCGACCTGGAGAAGAACGCATCCAGGACTCGCGGGTCAAAGTGTTTGCCTCGACCCTCTTCCAGAATCTCAAAGCACTTCTCACGTGAGAATGGCTTCTTGTAGGGTCTTGCACTGGACAGTGCATCGAAGACGTCTGCCACGGCCACGATGCGACCTTCCAGGGGAATGTCTTCGCCCTGAAGTCCCAGCGGATATCCGGAGCCGTCCCATTTTTCATGATGAGTCTGCGCGATGCGAGCCGCCAGCATCAGCAGTGGCGATGATCGAACGTGCAGCAGGTTTTCGCCTTTGCGAGTGTGAGTTTTCAGGACTTCCCAGCTCTTCTCGGAAATCGGTTCAATGATCTGTTTGCCGATGGCGCAGTGCCGTTTCATCAGCTCGTACTGATCCCAGTCCAGCTTGCCCGGCTTGAACAGAATGGAGTCCGGGATGCCGATCTTGCCGACGTCGTGAAGCTGAGCCGCCTGTTCCAGCATCTGCAGTCGACGGCGAGGATATCCCATGGCATCGGCAATGATCGACGTGTATCGCCCCACTCGAATCACGTGGTTGCCGGTGTCGTTGTCTCGATGTTCGGCCGCTCGGGCCAGGCTGAGAATCAGCTGCTGGCGAGTCGCTTCGAGCTGTCGAGTTCGGCGTTCGACCTGAAGTTCCAGACGAGCAGCTTCGTTGGCCACCATGTCATAGTGTTTTTTCAGGATGATGGCGTTGCGAACACGTGGCAGCAGTTCGTTCGGATCGATGGGCTTCGAAAGAAAGTCGCTCGCTCCCAGATCCAGCGCGCTTTTTCGAATCATGGGGTCGGTGGCGGCTGTCAGAATCAGAACCGGGATGTGCTGCAGCACCGGATCCAGTCCCATGACTCGCAGAATGTCCAGGCCGCTGACTCGCGGCATGCGGATATCCAGCAGCAGAACGTCCGGCAATTCGCTCTTAACCAGCGAGAGCGTTTCGACCGCGTCCGTGGTGGAAACGAAGTTTTCATAGCCTTCCATCTTCAGATGCTGACGAAACGTCATGATGTTCAGTGGCTCATCGTCCACGATCATGATCTTCGCGTCTTTATTCAGTTCCCGCATCAGGCTGCGTGTGGCCGGAATCTCTCCGGCGTTGAACTCATCTTCGTCTTCGCCCAGCGGCGTCATTCCGTTCAGAACGGACGGGGTCTCGACCCTGACGGCCGACGAACCTGACGTGGACGAACCTGAGGTGGACGAACCTGATCGGCGATCCCTGTTCGATGGATTTGAAGGCTGAGCGACAGCGTCCGTTGGATTCTTTGCAGGCGGGATCTTGTCCGCCGACGGTTCCACGACGACGGCGGAAGGCTCAGCAGAGCACGATTCGTCTGAATGTGTGGACGAAGGGACGGCAGGCGGGGCGAGTTTGACCGTGGTGGTTGCGTCGAACTGACTCTGGGTTCCCAGTTGTCGCGTCGCCATCGCCACAGCGGCCTCGGCCACAGCGGCCGGATCGAACGCGTCGCCTGTTGGCTGATCTGTTCCAACCGCAGCAGACTTCGTTGCCGCAGTCCGCGCAGGGTCTCGCGATCGCAATGCATCCAGCGAAGCGATTGTCGATCGAATTTCATCAAGAACTGAACGTTCTTTCTCAGTCGACATGACCTTGTGTCCGGTGACATTTCTCGACAGTAAAAAACAACTCCCCCGATGATGAAGCTAACTCGCAACAAGCGGCGTTGACGAAAAACCACACTTGGTCCGTGAAATCTTCAAGCTGAAATCACGGCCGGAACCACCTACTCGGCAAATCCGGAACGACCCTCCCTTGACAGGAAGGCGTTGAGGAGGCGTGGCCACACGGATTTCGAGGTTCTGGTCGGGAATTCCCGGGCAGGTTATCGCGACCTCATGGAAAACGGGGTGTGTCTGAGAAGCGGATGGTGGAGCATTCATCACGCCTGGCCGATGTCGAAGCCGCTCGCCGTTGGCGTTTTTCGAGGGACGTCCTGACCACGCTTGACGTCGTCTTCCTGTCGAGTCGTCTCGGCCCTCCATGCCCCAATCTGACTTTAGGGAAACAGGGTGTTCAGGGGTGGTCGCGGGGTTTTGGTGTTCTGGGCCGCAGGCAGAGAAATCGGATTTTTCAGAATCTTCGGCGGTGGCCAAGAATCTCTGTTTGTCATCGCCACGTTGAACGGTCACCAACCCAGTGCTGAGGCTTCGGCCTTTTTTGTCACAGTCCGCAACAAATTCCGGCCAAGGCTCAAAGGACCTCGTTGTCTGGTTTTGTGAGAATCGCCCGATGGTCGTCACGGCCGTCCGGACAGAACCGGAAGAGGAGTCCTTCCGGCCAATTATTTCTCAGGCCTTGTGCCACGTTCCGGGAGCCGGTCCCGTTTTCAATTGGGCGTTTAAGAACAATTTGCTGCTTCGACAGACCGTTTTGAATCGCAGGAATACGAACACAATGTCTGACAAACTGAATTCACAGCTTCTGTCCCCGGAGCAAGACACTTCGTTAGCGGAGACACCGTTCGAATATCTGTACAACGAGGACTTCGAATTGGCCGACGAGGAGTCCCTTCTGAATTTGCCGGTGGGCAAGTCGATCTACTCAGATCGAGATTCAGATGCAATCGAAGAAGTCAGCGGGCTGGGTGACTTTGACCTGCTGACGGATCTTCCGCTGCTGTCTTCCGTGGGCGAAACATTTCTGTTCCGAAAAATGAACTACCTGAAGTTTCAGGCTGAGCAGTTACGCCTGAAGGCGATTGGAAGCCGTGGCCGCAATCGTGAGGCCCTGCTTCGTCGGATCGCCCATGGCATCGACGAAGCGGAATCCGTTCGAAATCACATCGCGGAATGCAATCTTCGATTGGTGATTTCGATCGCCCGACGATTTTCGGTGTCCTCCGTGGAATTTGAAGATCTGGTCAGCGAAGGCAACGAGATTCTGCTGAAGGCGATCACCAAGTTCGACTACAGTCGAGGATTTCGGTTCAGCACCTACGCGACGCATGCGGTCCAGCGACACTTCTTCCGCTACGTCAATCGGGTGCGTCGTCGGCATTCTCAGGAGATGAAGTCATCCGGAGAGATGATCAACACGATTCCTCAGGGCGACTCCGATGAACTGATTGAAGAATGGATCCGTGAAGAAAACCGTATGACGCGACTGATCGCTCACATGGCGGAAACGCTGGACGAACGTGAGCAGGCCATTATTCGCGGCCGTTTTGGCTTGAACGGTGCCGTTCGGACTTTGCGAGAACTGGCGGATGAACTTGGTCTGTCGAAGGAACGCATTCGCCAGTTACAGGTTGTGGCCGTGGAAAAACTGCGTGACGTGTTCTATTCCATGGAACCGGACATGGCCACATGACCCGGGTTTAACTGGACAGCGCCACCCTGGAGTGCGGAGACTTGTCGCCGCTTTGGATTCTGCGGACAAACGAT
>JAGQPY010000282.1 GCA_020426485.1 Planctomycetaceae bacterium | reverse complement strand
AATCTTCTTGATGTCGTCTCGACGCGGCACGAGAGAAAACCTTTGCAGCCGGCCCTGAATGAATCCGAAGGCGGCATGGTGTGATCGTGTTCTGCGATCCTGCCAAGCTGCGCGCAGAGTCTCCGCTGAGTAATTTCGAAGATATCGAAAACGGGCAGCAGACGCGAATGCGAGCGGGGGTCAGAGGACCGCGCAAAATTTGGAGCAGGTTAACAGCAAATCCCGGGGGTTCAAGAAGCGGGGCGACAGACCTTCAGAATTGAGTCAGGTCGGACGACCAATTCCCGAATCCCGAAAACCGCCTGGCCGACGTTTCAGCGAGTTTTTACTGATCAGAACTGCAATTGCGCGTCGTCAGCGACTACACTCATCGTCACACCGCAAGTTCTGAGGTCTTCTGGTTACCCGGTTTGTTCTTGCGAATGATTCCGGGCACAGACGTCCTGATGACTCTGACCGAAGGAACCAACATTGGCGCAGAAGATCATTATTGATGCGGACCCGGGACTCGACGATGCCTTCGCCATCCTGACGGCGCTGGTCGACCCGTCGGTAGAAGTTCTGGGGCTGACCGCAACCGCGGGCACGGTGTCCGGTCTGCAGGCCACCAGAAATCTGCAGTTTCTGAATGCGATTGTTGATCCCATCAAACATCCTCGCATTGGTCTGTCCGAACTCCCCGCCTCCATTCACGCAGCAGGCCAGGCTGACGTGCCAACGCGGCACAACTTTTCGGGTGGGCATGGCCTGGGAGACGTCGTCGTCAATGTGCCCGATCTGCACAATCGCCGCGAGTCCGCCAAGCTGATTGTCGACCTGGTCCACGAATTTCCACATCAGGTACGACTGCTGACGCTGGGACCTCTCACGAATCTGGCAACGGCCTGCGATCTGGACCCGGAGCTTCCTTCGCTGCTGCAGAGCATCGTGTGTCTGGGTGGAGCGGACCACGTCAGCGGAGACATCACCCCGGTTTCGGAATTCAACATCTGGGCAGATCCGGAATCGGCGGCGGAGGTCCTGCGATTGCCAACCGTTAAAACCCTCGTACCGCTGAATGTCAGTGGAAACGCCGTGCTGACCTTCGAAGATGTTGACATTCTGACAGAACTGATCGAAGCCACCGTCAACGGAGAAGTTCTGGGATCGATGCTGCAGTTCAGCATTCGAGCCAATCGTCAGTTGCTGGCATCGGAAGGCATTCCGCTGCACAGTGTTGTCGCACTGGCAGTGGCCGCTCGAGCAGAACGTTTCAGCGTGGAAGCCGCGCGAGGTGACGTGGAAACCAGTGGCCAGTTGACGCGAGGGATGACCGTCATCGATCGACGCCGAGTCGCGCGAGGTCAGACCAATCTGGAGGTCGTGACCAGTGTTGATGAGCCGGCCGTCATCGACTATTTCTCACGAAGTTTTCGGCGGGCTGCTCGATAACCTTCCGCCGCATACATCTTCAGGCGGGACTTGTTCGGCGCGTTGACCGGAATTCTTCAGTCCGCCTGCTGTGTCGTGGTCTCTGCAGCGACAATGGCTTCGGCAGCGACAGCGGCTTCTGCGTCAGCTGCCTGCTGAGCTTTGCGAACCATGCGATAGAAGCTCAGGCCGAATCCCGTGAAGATGGTTGCGGGCATTCCGATCATAAACAGAATGCTGTACATGTAGGCTCGCGGTCGGTCCTTCTCTGTCTCGTTGGCGAACTTGCAGTTCGGACACGCGTAAGCAGCACGACTGTTCCCGATAAAACCCGCCGCAAAGGCGGTGACGATCACAAGCATCAGGATGTGGCGAATTCTTGAAGTCATAGCAACGTTCTGAATCTTAATGGCAGTATAAGTCGCCTAGGCCTGTGATCCCGCTTCCGCAGGCCACGGCCAGTGATACAGCATTCCGTAAATGATAACGCCCGTCACGGAAACAAACATCCAGATTGGAAACGTTATCCGGGCCAGACGACGATGCTCATTCCATCGTTCCGCAAACGCGTGCTGAAACACTCGAATTGCCAGAATCGGCACAAACACCGCCAGAAGAACATGTGGCCAAAGGACAAACTGATAAACCAACGACGCGACAGGGGAACCATCAAAACGCCTGCCATGCTCGCCCGTGTATTTTCCCAAAGCGTAGTGGTACGTCAAATAGCAGATCAGGAACAACGTCGAGACGACAAATGAGGTCACCATCAGATTGCGATGGGCGTTCTTTCTGCCGCTGCGAATGGCTCTGAATCCCGCCATCAGTGTCAGGGTTGCCAACAGATTCAAGGATGCGTTGACCGGCGGCAGCGCTGCCGCCCACTCCGGCAGCCGCTGGTCTATCGTCGCGTTGTGTTCGGCCACCGATCGAAGTTTCACCTGCTGACCGGAACCCGTGTCAGAATCGCTGCTTCCAACGGGGCCGCCGGAACTGTCGTTTTGTTTTGGGACATCGTCATCCTCTGAGTCATCGGCTGAATTATCGGCTTTGGAATCCGATTCCTCGTCGGAAGCGGAAGGAGCATCTGCGGGAGCATCGCTGTCATCAACAGGTATCACCTGAATCTGAATTGGCAGCGCACTTCCGTCTGCCGAGGAAAAGCTCAGGCTGGGCCCCGGTTCCGGAAACTCGTCCCGGCCCGTCAGAATCCTGCGAAGCCGAGCCATGTCGTCATCATTGGTTCCGAGGAACGTACCAACCGGAATGCCGTCTTCATTTACCAGGACCACACGATTGGAATGCGCGACTTCGAATCCCGGCATTCTTGATTCGCCAAGATTCTCTTTCACGTACAGGCCAAAACCATTCACGATCAACTCGTAAAGATTCTGCTGCGGGCCCGTTACGAATTTCCAGTTCTCGTGGTCGGTTGTCCAGATTTCCGAATAGTTCTTCATCACTTCGACGGTGTCATACTTGGGATCCACGGTGAAAGAGACATACTTCACTTCCGGTGAACTGCGAACAACTCGGTCGTGAAGGTCTTTCATCGATCGCGAAATCACAGGGCATGTGCTGGTACATCGAGTGAAGACAAAGCTGGCAACCCACCTCTGACCTTTCAAACCTTCCAGAGACAGCTTTCCGCCCATACATTCGTCAAACTCAAAGTCCGGCAGACGTCTGGCTGGGAAGCTGAGCTTGACCGACGCGGTGCTGGCTTCAGTGGCTTCTTCCGACGGCGTCTCTTCCACAGCGGCGGTGTTCTGCGTCAGTTCCGACGGCGTCCCCTGCAGCACGGGAGCAACGTCTCGACCGTGATTCCTCCAGACAGCAAACAGACTTAGAGCGACTGCGATCCAAAGCAGTGCACCGGCCACGAAGGCGAAACGAGAAACGCCGGAAGGATGTTCGTCGGGACTGTGCATGTGTGACATATGTGCAGGTGCCGGGCGAAATCGAGGTCAGAGATCGTGCAGTGGATACCGGAGCATGCAGTGGAGCATCGGGTAGGGTAAATGCCCGCAATGCAGCTTTTGATTCTAAGCCTGATCATCAGTTGTTTTGGGAAGAATCTGACCTCCTTTCGCAGGACTCTCTGCATCGGGAACACCTTTGCATCGCTGAGGGAGGACGAGTTTTCTGAGGCGAAAACTCACCCAAACCCGGAGGCCATCTGAAAAAAGGGGTCTGACCCTTTGGAGCTGCTGGAGCTGCCCGGAGAGGGTCGGACCCTTTTTCTTTTCAGATAACGTCGACCCAAAGCCGGTGAGCTGAATTGGCACATCTTTTTCCGATCGTCGGAAAGAACTCTGCCGACGAGACGGCTTTCGCCGCCGCCCTCTCGAATTAAGGACTGCTCCACAGAAACACTTTTCACGCCCGTCTTTGTTTGCAGGCCGCGATGACCTTTGTTTGAGTCAGCAAATTCCTTCGGCCGAGAACTGTTTGAGGTGGGTCTCCGCAGAGTGCGGGAAAATGTAGTTTCAGCCCGCGTCACAGTGGGTACGATCGCTTGAATCGGTGGTGATTACCGCGAGTTTCCTGTTCTCACGGGTTTCCAACGCGGGCCGATTGAATACACCCCGAGGGATTGCGATTATCTCTGTGCGCGACGGGGAGTTCCTGTTTATGAGACTCCCGATACAAGGTTTGTCGAAGGCGGACGGATGTCCGTGATTCGAGAGATTCCACAAGGTCCAGAAGAGTGCCTGACCCATCTTTCCTGAGTAAATCCATTCTGATCGTCGAAGACGAAGACATCATTCGTGAAACTCTGTCCGAGTTTCTGACGAGCGAAGGATTCGAAGTTGCCACCGCATCAAACGTGACTGAAGCGTTGAAGCTTGTCCGGGAACGAGACTTTGACGTCGGAATCTGTGACGTGCAGTTGCCGGACGGCGACGGCGTTCAGCTTCTCCGACGATTGCACAGAATCAATCCGGCGATGTTCGTGCTGATCATTTCAGCCTACGCAACAGTCGAGAACGCCGTGGAAGCATTCACCGCGGGTGCCTTCGACTATCTCGTGAAACCCGTGATTTTTGACGAACTGGTCAATCGTCTGAAGCGGCTGTTTAAGTTTCAGGAGCTGTACCTGGAGAACCAGCGACTGCGAAAGGATCTGGATCGTCGAGCCGGCTTTGACCAGATTATCGGACGCAGCCGAGTGCTGCAGGATACTCTGAATACCATTCGCAAGGTGGCCGCCACAAATTCAAACGTTCTGCTGGTGGGAGAAACGGGCACAGGCAAGGAGCTGTTCGCACGTGAAATCCACATGGCCGGTCCCAACAAGGAAGAGAAGTTTCTGGCCGTCAACTGCGGGACTCGCCCCATCGAACTGCTGGAAGCTCAGCTGTTCGGAGCGGAAGGCGGTCAGCCGGGACTGTTTCGAACGGCGGGCAATGGAACCGTCTTTCTGGACGAAATTGCTCAGCTGCCGCTGGGCACTCAGTCTGAACTTCTGCGTGCCATTGAGTACCAGGAAATCATGCCGACCGGAGCGTCCGAAACGGTCAAGGTTCAGGCTCGAATCATCGCAGCAACCTCACGCGATCTGATGCGGGAAGTCAGCGAAGGTGCGTTTCAGGAGGATCTGTTCTATCGACTGGATGGAGTCAAAATCCGAATTCCGCCGCTGCGTGAACGACTGGACGACATCCCGGAACTCGTTGAGTACTTCATGACCCGGCACTCGGAGGCCATGGGTAAACGTGTCACCGGAGCCACCAGTGAGACCATTCGCACCCTGATGGCCGCTCACTGGAAAGGTAACGTTCGCCAACTGGACAACGCCGTCGAACGCGCTGTCATGATGTGCGAAGGCGAAGAGATTCAGCCGTCCGATCTTCCTCCCGATCTTCTGGGTCTGGGAAGCAGTCTGCCGGATACCGATGACCTGCGTTCAGCACTGCGTCACTACGAACGGCTGCATATTACTCGCGTTCTGAAACAATGTCCGGATAAGAAAGAGGCGGCCAAGCGGTTAAAGCTCGGCCTCTCCAGCCTGTACCGAAAAATCGAAGAATTGAAGATTGAGCTGTAAGCGGAAGCCGGTGGCGTGAATCGCCGGTTGTCCACTTCTCCCCCGGCGGACGTCCTGTTCATTGGCGGCTCGTTCGAAACATCGCAAAGGATTGCCTTCTTCGGGCAGCCCCACCATTTCTCATGAATATCGACGAAATCAAGACCTGCATCCCGCATCGGGAACCGTTCCTCTGGCTCGACGAAGTCACCGAATTGACGGACGACCGAATTGTCGCCCGAAAATTTCTGTCAGAGAACCTCGCTGTCTTTCAGGGACATTATCCCGCATTTCCGGTCTTTCCGGGTGTCCTGCAGTGCGAAGCCTGTTTTCAGGCCGGCGCGGTGCTGATCTCCAGGCTGATCGCAGTCGGTGACGGCCAGGTCCCCGTCGTGACTCGACAGAATAACACTCAGTTTCGCCGTATGGTCCGCCCCGGAGAGACGATTCAGGTGGAAGTCCAGCTCAACGAACGCATGGCCAACGCGTTCTATTTGAGCGGACGAGTCACCGTCGATGGTAAGGTCTCCGCACGACTGGAATTCGTGTGCACAGCTGCCGCCGTCGAGACCAATGGGTAGTCACAGAGCCAGCCACCCGCCGGACTGTTACGATCCGCTTCGCGGCGTGAACGTTCAGAACGTCATCCTCAATTGAGATGCTATCGGCAACCAGCAGCCAATGCGTGCCGGAGTGAGTGGGTGGCACCTGAACTCCGTGCGACGGCCGCAACTGTATGTCCCTGCCAGACAGTTGAATGCGTTATTCTCCGCTGAGAGTATTCCAGCGACGAACGATTTCGATTTCGATGGGCAGCAGGACGAACAACCACAGCCACACGAAGTTGACGGCAACTCCCGTCCAGACGTGAAACGGAATTCCGTTCACAGCAGCGACACTCCGGGTGATCGCATTCATCCCCATGATCAGCGGCACGAAGCAGCCAAAACTGATACTGGTGGCCAGAACCGCCAGCGGCAGTGCTGCCCAGCGAACGTAAAGTGACAACAACACGGTCAGATGTGTGCTGACGAAGACCACAAACAACCAGGCGATTGTTTGTTCCGCAACTCCCCTGTCCGACCACAGGACGGAGGGCCGGTAGATGATCAAAGCCAATGCGGTCATCATTCCCGGCAGCATCGCAATGAAACACGCGGCCGCTTTCTGAAACAACGCCACGGAAGTCGGTATCGGCACCATACGCAGCGGACCGATGGCCTGCTGACGAACCTCCAGAAAAAGACTGTTGGACGAATACAGCAACGCTTCGACAGTCAGGAAACCAATGACTGTTCGGAGGGCTGTTGATGTCAGCTCTGCATTCAGCCACTCTCCGTGCCAGTTGTGCTGATGCCGGTTGAACCAGGCAAACCCGCAGGCCAGTAACGCATATGCAACCAATTTAACGATGAAAAAAGGCTTCCCCCCTGTCATAAACAGGAAATCCTTCCACACAAGCGGCGCGGACCAGCAGCGCCCCACGGTGTGACGACGGACTCGAACGGAGGTGCCGTGTGTCGTGTCTTCGACCGGTTCACTGTAGCGGTTAAACAATGCCACGCTGAGCAAAAACAGGACGACACTCGCCGCGATGTTGCTGACGAACTGCGCCGAGAAAAAAGAGACGCCCCCGGTCGTCCGAAAGATGTCCAGCAGTCTGGTGATGACGGAAGCGCTCTGTTGCTGCTGATAAAGATCCGAACACAATCGGCTGACTTCCGGTGTGATCCAGGACACACCGCTCAGACCGGACACACTGCTCAGCAGCGGTCCGGACAGAAAGAAGAGCAGCAGAATCCCGCTGGCCAGGGAAGCAGCTCGCCCGGAAGTCTGACATCGCACCGAACAGAACAGCGCCACACTGCTGAC
>JAGQPY010000281.1 GCA_020426485.1 Planctomycetaceae bacterium | reverse complement strand
GAAATGCTTCACAACGCCGCCTCCGGATGGCAGCAAAAGTACAGCGAAAACAGTTTTTCCGGAGAGGGGCCGTCTCCTTTTTCAGACTGCCGCTGAAATAGCCATGATGTTCGAGCCCCCTGCATCACCGGACTCGTTCAGTCGACTGTTTCCGAAATCAGAGGGAGCCGCAGCTTTTGGCCAAATACTGGCCGGAAGAAATGCGTAAGTCTACCATCGCGGGTCTTCCTGCGCGCTGGCGTCACCAATGCTGTCACCAATGCTGTCGCCCTGCTCTTCCCGGCGATGATTTTCGTAAACCCTTTTCAATTCAATCTTTGCAAGAATCATGAATACAAAACGACCGGTCCCGCAAGTCAACAGCGGCATTCCCTGGTGGCTTTGGGGAATGATGTTCATCGCAACAATAGCCGTCATTTTGGGAGTCGTGATTTCTTTGACACCGGACGACCCAGAGCAACGCTTCGAAGAGGCCAGAAAGGCTGTGGAAAGCCGGGATGACGACGCCTTTGGCGCAGCGATGGCATCGCTGAAAAAGAATCCGGCGTATGCAGACCACGTCGTGTTTCTGGAAGGCATCCACGCCGCCTCCAAAAGTCGTGATCCGCTGGCTCTGGAACTTTTTGAACAGATTCGCGACAACGAACAGTTAAGACCGGATGTTCTGCGTCAGACCGGACTGTGTCAGGCTCGTATCGGACAGTTTCAGGAAGCGATCGCGACTTACGAAGAAGCCATCAAACTTGATCCGGTCTCTGCCGGGGAGGCACGACTGCTGCTGGCTCAGATGTACTATAACATTGGAGCACTCAAGCTGGCCGAAAACACACTGGACGATGCCGTTTCCGCCAATCCGGACGATAACGCCGCACTCACACTTCGAGGCTCCATTAAAGCCGACCTCCGACGCTTCAGCGAAGCACTGGACGACCTGAATCAGGTGATGGACACGCCCGGTGAACGAGCCGCAGCCAGTCCGGACGTTCTGCTGAACTACGGATTGTGCCTGCTGAAAACAAACAACAAAGAAGCAATCCGCGAACTTGTCGATGAACAGGCACGATCAATCACAGACACTGACCTGCGTGGACAACTGCTGCTGGCTGTGGATGAAGTTGAAGGCGCCGGTGAGATTGCGATCGAAGAGCAAACACCCGACTCGGCGGTCTCACGACTGCAGGTCCGTGTTGAAAATGTGAAAGGCGAAACCGACAAGGCTGTTCAGCACATTAAAACACTGATTCCCCAGTTTCCGCGAGATGTGGAAATCCATGAGATTGCCGCAGAGACGTTCAAAGCTGCCGGCGACGAAGCCAATCTGGCAGCCGCTCAGAAAGTTGTTGATCAGCTGAATGACCTGACCGCCAGGTTTACAGAAGCCGTTCTGAACATCAGCGACGACATTGATGATATCGACGGACGAATCGAATGTGCAAAGCTGGCATGGGAGCTGGGACGATTCAATGACGCCGGACGCTGGCTCCGAGTTGCCGTCACGCTGGACAAAGGTGAGAAACACAAAGATCGGATTCAGGAGGCGGGCCAAAGCATATCGAACTTTCCGCCACCACTGGCAGAATATCCATTCCTGACCACGTCCGGCGGGAAAGCTGCCAGCGACGAAAATTCCAAAACCGCCGTCGATTCTGAACCCCCCAAAGCGACATCCGAAGACTCCGGTGCGACAACCGAAGCCTCCGGTTCCGAGAAACCTTCCGGCAATGGCAATGCGGCTCCGAAAGAATCGCCTCCTGAACAGCCTGCGGCGCAGCCTTCATCCCCGGATGCTCAGGAAACCCCGGCTGATGGTAACGATTCCGCCAAACCGGAAGAAAAGCCGTCCGCTGCCGACGAATCCGAAACGGCTCCCGAGTCGAAGAAAGAATCAGCCGAAGCAGAGCCCACTGCGTAAGGAACAAACTTCGCAGGAATTCAGGAGGCACCGAAAATGACATTCTTTCGAGCCGTATTCCTGTGGATGCTTACCGCACAGATTCTGTTCGCACAGAACGCAGGTTCCGCCAAAGTCGAACTTGGATCTCGCACGGCGAAAAACGGGTTTGAGAACGAAAACCAGATCCGTGACAAGTTCAACGAATGGAAAGATGACTCGGACGCGCGCAACTGGCTCAAGGCCATGAACTACAGCCTCGGCGAGATCCGTGATGTGACAGCGTCAAAGCCTCACGGACAGAAGGCCGATGTTGAAGTCACGATTCGAACCCGCTCGGACGTCCGCACCGAACGCATTTCCATCAAGCTGGTCAGCAGCGAAAATGGTTTCAATCAGATCGACAAGCGGTGGCTGGATACCTATGCCGTTCTGTGGGACATGCCGCCGAACGTTGTCCTGGCACTCAAATTGTATGTTGGTGAAACGCCGCCACAGGCAGGGAGCCGTCATGCCGAACGTATGTATCTGGATGAACTGGATGAAGATGCTCGAGCGGCCGTGATCGATTTCTTCCGCAGGAACAAGGATGTAATTGTTTCAGACCTGCTGGCCGGAAACGGCGAGCACCGGGCCGACTGGTTCATGGTGGCATACAAAGCAACGGATAAACCCCGTTGGTTAATTCGATCTGCCGACGACACCGTCCGGTTCTTCGGTGAAGGCGATGTCGAACTGACTCGCGCCGGAAATCTGAAAATCGGCCGAATCAGCATGCAGCGCAAAGGCGGCGACAATGGTCGCGAAACTGCAAAAATGCTGCAGTTCAAAATCAATCCGGTTCAACTGTTTGACGCCCAGTGACGCTCAGAGCGTTTTCGATGTTGAACAGACTTTCCGAATCCGTGTGAAAGTCCGCGCGACGCATCCGGACGCTATGTCGTCTGCCCGCTGAGTGGGTCCGATAATCCGGCGTCTTCGAAAGCGGCGCTTCGGTCCAGACAGGTGCCGCACCTTCCACACGGAACATCCTCACCCTGATAACAGCTCCACGTCAGCTCAAACGGTACACCCAGTTCGGAAGCTCGCCGAATGATGTCCGCCTTCTTCCAATTCACAAACGGAGCCAGGACTTCAATCGGACGTCGGTCGCAGACTGCGGCGACCTGATTCATCGCGGCCGCGAACGCTGGAGAACAATCTGCATACATGTGGCCTTCCGCCCCGGCATGTGCACCGAACGCAACGGCGTGGTACCCCAGGGACACCGCTTTTCCAATGGCGACCGACAACAGAATCATGTTGCGATTCGGCACCGTCGTGACTGCCAGGGTTTGTTCGTCATACCGACCGGGCTGAATCGTCACGGAATGATCGGTCAGAGCGTTGCCACCAAAGACATCGGCTAACGCGGTCAAACAGACCTTCTGATTGGGAGTGTTGGTGGCCTGGCAGATTGAAGCCGCACAGCGGAGTTCTTTTCGGTGACGCTGGCCATAGTCGAACGTCAGCGCGAAGACACTGTGGCCTTCGGCCTTCAAATGGTACAGCAGAGTCGTGGAATCAATTCCACCGGAAAGTATGACGACGACCTTCATGCAAAGCGGAGTTCCAGAAACGGCTCACAAAATCGGGACTGGCTCCCGCAAGGCAGCAGACACCCGGTGAAGTACGTGTCAGAGAGGTGCCTGTTCCGGGTTTGTTCGCGACTCATTGAAGCACCTCCCGAGAGCTGTCGGCGGAATCTGTGCCTCAGTGAGGAGTTGACCAGAGAATCATACCGGCTGTGTACAGAATCATTGTGGCGATGACCGAGATGATTGAGGCTTTCGTCGAAACAAGCTCCGGGGCGCTCAGATAGTGCGTCAGCGATCCGGTTTGATGCCACAGAAAGAATCCGGTTCCGGTTGCCATGACGCCGAACAGTTGCAGAGTCCACATCGGTGAGCCGTGACGGAGCAGGTCTCCACAGTCACCAATTCCTTCGTAGGCTCCCGCCAGCAGATACAGGCCATTGGTGATCAGGCAGAATCCGGCAAAAAACCGGGAGACCTTCCGCAACATATTCCGGCCGCGGGAACTCAGCAGGCAGATTATCAGAGGCCAGACAATTCCGCCGACGGGGCCCAGCCAGATCACAACCAACGGTATCGGATTGGGCGAAACGTCGGTTCGGGAAATCGCAAACGGATACAATTCAACCGACTGAACGTCACCACCCGTCACAACAGCCCCGAAGACGTGTCCTGCTTCATGAAAAATCAGCATCAGGTACCAGGCCGCGGCCAGAACCGCCGCTGAGAACACCAACTGACGAAGACGGCTGACCATATGAATGCGGTTTACCCACGAGATCATTCGGCCGACGACATGGGCGGGATGTAACGATTGGCCAGTTCCGCATAGTCTTCGCGAACGGGACTGAAGACATCCATCACGGTCGCTGGCCCATCCACCGCCACAGCGCGGTGAGGAATATTGGGGGGAATCAGAAACATGGCTCCGGGTTCGACCACACGAGTTTCATCGCCGATGGTCAGCTGCAGTCGACCTTTCAGCAGGATTCCTCCCTGTTCGTGAGGATGACTGTGCAGCGGAACTTCTGCACCGGCATCCATTTCCAGAAACGACAGCATGAGATTTTCGCCATGCGGAGTTCGCATGCGACAGCCGGGAACCGGTTCAATCACGGGCAGCTTTGTGAGGTCGATAAAGCTCATCTTGCAGCAACACCTTTCCGGATACCAACGAACGTAACGAAGGATGCCCGAATCACTTCTTCTTGTTGATGTACGATCGAAACTCCGGACGGTCTTTCCATTTCTTCAGAAAAGGAGCGTATTCGTCCAGTTCCGTCCATGTTCGTGGACCGGGGTCCCGAGGAACAACTTTTCCTTCCGGATAATCCTTGCCGGCAACGCTGTCTTCAACGGACGCATTCCACGTTCGCCACTTACCGATCAACTCACGCGCAACATCTTCTCGCTGACTGATCAGGTTTTGAGTTTCCTTCCGGTCATTGACCACATCGTAAAGTTCAAAGTTTTCTGTGCCGGCCTTTGACAGCACCAGTTTGAAATCGCCGTCGATGTAGGCCGAACGACCCGTGTGTCGAAATCCGATTGGCTTTGTCCGAACGGCGGGATCCGTCCGGAACACCTCTTTCAGACTCATGCCGTCCAGCGGCCGACCATCTTCTGTCGGCTCAACGCTTAACAGATCAGCGACCGTGGGAAGAATGTCGACGGTACAGGCCGGAAAGCTGGTTACTCGAGGCTGCCGAATTCCCGCGGGCCATTCGATTACGCAGGGGACTCGCAGGCCGCCTTCATAAACGGTTCCCTTGAAGCCTCGCAGATCACCAACGGTTCCGGGCTCAATTCCGGGCAGGCCGCCATTGTCACTGCAGAACCAGACCAGAGTGTCGTCGGAAACCTTCAGCTCACGCAGCCCCTTCCGCAGTGTCCCGATGCTCCGATCCATTGCCACCAGTTCACCGTAGTGATCCTGAGCATTGTTCTTCAGTTCTGCGAAATCAACTTTGTCGTCATCCGCCGCCACGAATGGGCTGTGAGGACTTCCGTACCAGATCACTGCCAGAAACGGCTTTCCGTCGTCGGCCTGCCGTTGGATGAACTTCAACGCTTCGTCAACGATGATTTCTGATGAGTCTCCCTGAAACTCTTCGAACACGCCCATGCGACTAAGAATCGGATTGCGATCAAAGAAGTTCGTGACGGACAGCCACGTTTGAAAACCAAACGCCCCGGGGCTGCGAATGTCGTCTTTCAGAATCGGAGCACCAGGCCCGCGCATTCCGTTCAGATGCCACTTTCCGAAATGGCCCGTGGCGTAACCGGCTTCGGCCGCCATCTGCGCGATGGTGCGTTCCTGAGGACGCATAGGGACGCCATGATTTTCCGTCCCGGTGCGATCGTTTGTGCGCCCCGTCATTACGGTGGCTCGGGTCGGCGAGCAGTTCGGCGCGCCGGCGTAGAAGCGATCGAATCGCAAACCGTGAGCCGCCATGGCATCCAGATTCGGAGTCTTCAGAACAGGGTGGTTGTAGTATCCCGTTTGCCCCCACCCCATGTCGTCGGCCATCACCAGAACAATGTTGGGCGATGTTTCCACAGCATATACAGTTGCCGACGAAACGAACGGCATTGTAAAAGGCAGGATAGTGAACAACAGAAGATCGCGAACGCTCATCGACAGCACCTGTCTGGATCAAGAAAGTGGATGAACAGACTCAGCCAGCCCGACTTTTCGATTGTTCCACGGTTGAAGTCAAGTTCCCGGTGACAGTCTGTTCGTCGCAGCGGCAAATCGGCAACAGCCTGATCTCACTGACCAGCAGAACAGGCGAACGCTCCGTCCCTGAAGGTGTTTCGGGCACATCAGGCTGCTGAAACGCTGGTCGGGTTCGGCTGAGTGTTCCGCTTTTGAATGCCAAAAATGCGGCGATGACGGCAGCTCGGGCCGGAAAGTGTTTTTCCCCACGGAATTTCGTGTAGACTATTCGACCCGCTGAATACGACCGGCATCAGCCGGTCGCCCTCCTGACTTCGCGCTGCCAAACTTTGCTCCAATGGTGCTTCGCGTATGAACGCTTTGATGACTCGCATCACCATGCTGATCGCCATCGCTGCCGGTGCCGCCACCGCCATGGGCGATCAGCGAGAGGCCTTTTTCGAAAGCCGAATTCGCCCGGTTCTGGTCGAACACTGTTACTCGTGCCACTCCGCCGACGCCAAACAACTGCGTGGCGGCCTGTTGCTGGATTCCAGCGAGAGTACTCTGGCCGGCGGTGATTCCGGCCCGGCAATCATTCCCGGTCAGCCCGAGGAAAGCCTGTTGGTTTCCGCCCTGCGGCATGAGTCCTTTGAAATGCCGCCGGATCGACGTCTTCCGGAAGAAATCATCAACGACTTTCGCAAATGGATCCGCGACGGTGCCTTTGATCCTCGTCAGGGAGGCAAAGTGGTAAAGCGGACGTCCATCGACCTGGAACAGGGGCGACAGTTCTGGAGCTTTCAGCCCGTTCGCAGACCAAACATTCCCGCCGTTTCATCGGATTGGCCTGTCAATGAGATTGACCGCTTTGTTGCAGCGCGGCACCACGGTGCAGCAGTTCAGCCCGCGCAGGATGCGGAACCGTGGCAGATCGTTCGGCGACTGCACTTCATCCTGACCGGCCTTCCACCGACCATCGACGAACTTCGACAGTTTGAATTGGCGTGGTCGCGAGATCGCAGTCTGGCGGTGGCAGACGAAGTCCAGCGACTGCTGCAGTCGCCTCGTTTTGGCGAACGATTTGGTCGGCACTGGCTGGATGTGACTCGATTTGCAGAATCCAGTGGCGGCGGACGAAGCCTGATGTACCCGCATGCATGGCGATTTCGCGACTACGTCATCCGGTCA
>JAGQPY010000280.1 GCA_020426485.1 Planctomycetaceae bacterium | reverse complement strand
ACTTCGGCAGCTTCCAGAAGGTATCAGCGTCTTTTGTCACAGCATCGGCAACGGTCCACGAAGACGACGGTGTCGTCACCATCAATGCCGAAACCGCTTCGCCTCTTCCATTCGACACTTCGGTCCCCGTAACCTTCAGTGGGTCGGCTGTGCCTGGCCAGGACTACGTTGTTTCTGATGCAAATCTGTTCTTTCCCGCCGGGAGCACCACGGGAACACTGACGCTGATCATTGTCGACGACTCCCGCTACGAGCTGTCTGACACGATCGTGCTGACCATCGGATCAGGCGGGGGAATTACAGCGGGAACAACATCGTCTCATTCACTGTCGATTACCGACAACGATTCCGTTCCGGAAGTGTCGTTTCTGACGGCCAGCAACGTGGTTCAGGAAGACGTCGGTACAGTCTCCGTTGAAGTACGCATGACGGCCGAATCTGATCAGGACACCACGATCCCGTTGCTGTTCAGCGGAACAGCCGCTGATCCGGATGATTATGTGCTGTCAGGACCGGCTGAAATCGTCATTCCCGCGGGCAGCCTGCGCGGCTCGACCACTCTTTCCATTGTCGACGACGCCGACAGTGAGCTGGCAGAACGGATTGTGGTCGATTTTGGTGCGATTACCGGTGCCGCTGTTTCGACTCAGCCCGGGGATCCCGGCACCCACGTCATCATCATCCCTCAGAACGATGCGCCCAATGTATCTTTCACCGCCAGTCACGGAAGCTTGGCAGAGAACGGTGGACAACTCGTGGTTACCGCACGTTTGTCACACACCTCAAGTACTAACGTCGACATCCCACTCACGGTTTCTCACGGAATTAACGTCACTACATCCGATTACGCCATTTCGCCGTCAGCGTTCATTTCGATCCCCATAGGTCAGTTGGAAGGCTCCGTCACTCTGACCGGAAGCAATGACAACATCGACGAGAATTCTGAAAGGGTCACCTTTCGAATGGGAGCGGTCACAGGCGCTGTGCCGGGGGCCGTGCAGACGTTTGTGGCATCGATCCTTGATGATGATCGCGCCTTCGTTGAGTTTGTCTCGGCCGGCACAACCGTTTGGGAAGGCGACGGGCCGCGAACCGTTGGTATCCGTCTGACCAATCCGACGACTTCACCTGTCTCGATCCGATTGGAACAAAGTGGTACTGCTCAACACGCTGGAGATTCCCGAGACTATGATTTAAACCAGACCGTTATCTTCTTCGGTCCCGGAGAGTCTGGCATTAAGTTCGTGACCGTTGATCCTCGTGAAGATTCTGCCAACGAAAAAACAGAATTCGGCTACCTTGGATTTTCGAGCGTTACAGGCGCGACAGTCAACACGAGGAAGCGTTCGCATCGCCTAACGATCAAAGACAATGATCCTTATGTCTACATGAGCGAAGGCGCCGACATACGCGAACGAGGAGAGACCAGCACGACAATTACTCTCAAATTGACAGCACCTACGAACAGAACCGTTACCGTTCCACTCGTTTACGGAGGGTCGGCGGTTCGCAAC
Source organism: Planctomycetaceae bacterium (assembly GCA_020426485.1). GTDB lineage: Bacteria > Planctomycetota > Planctomycetia > Planctomycetales > Planctomycetaceae > JAGQPY01. The sequence goes on along the minus strand of JAGQPY010000280.1, from coordinate 5,836 downwards.
AAGGACTTCACTGCTCCAACCAGCGTCACCATAACCCCGGCGGATGGCACAACAAAAACATTTACCATCAAAGCGAAGAATGACAGTTTCGACGAGTACACGGAAACCGTATCGGTCCGGATCAAAAACCCAACAAACGCTCTGACAACGTCATCACGCAAGACTTCTGATACCATCAGCATCACAGACAACGATGCGTTACCGGAAGTCAATTTCACATCGCGAAGTCAAACCGCCAATGAAGGAACGCGGGTTACCGTCTCCGTCGCGCTACTTACGATCAGTGAAAAGACGGTGACTGTCCCAGTCAAGATTTCCAAATACAGCACCGCTTCAACCAACGATCATAACTTCACAACCAAGATTCTGAAATTTGGCCCACGCCAAACTCGCAAGTCGTTCACCATTGACATCACCGACGACACAAAAGGTGAATCTCAGGAAGAGTTGCGCCTGTACATCTCAAGTTCTCTCGAAAACGCGACCCGACAAAGCGGCAGCCGGACATATCACTCGATTTTCATTAGAGCAAATGACCGGACGATTCGAACCAGCAGCGGAGAAGCGAAACTGGTCAAAACCTCGCAGGCGAAAAAACAGACCGCCAATTCGAAGCAGGCGGTTACGGGATCTGATCAGCTGCTCGCAAGTGACGACATCACGGACAAGGATATTGGCACAATCGACAACAGTGCGTTCAGCGGTGTCGACTTAACTAAGTTCGGAACCGCTAACGTCTCGGATAACAATCAGCCGCTTACTTTGGCCGTTGATAGTGGCGGCGTTGCTGGATATGTCGTCGCAGGCACTGGCTTCTTTGACGCCAACTTCAATGGGATCGTTGACTTCCTCGACCTGAATGCAAACGGAGTTCAGGACGACGGTGAGCCATCTGAACCGGTGACGACGACAAGGCAGGACGGTAGTTTTTCCCTGGAAATCGGTGCCGCTTTTGATGTCGATGGGAACGAGACGCTCGATCTGCATGAAGGGCGTTTTGTCCTGACGGGCGGTTTGGACGGTGCCACACAAGTCCCATTCACAGGGCAGTTCTCATCGGTACCTGGTCAGCTTCTGCTCAGTTCAATCTCTTCCACCATCCAGCACCTGACGCAGTTCGGCTTTGACACGCCCGCCGCCAGCACACGAATTCAGCAAGCGTTGAATTTACCCGAGGGGCTCGCCCTGGAAACCCTCGATCTTTACGAAGCAACCATTGACGGCAATGTTGACGCGGCGATTGCCTATGCGCGTTCTGCTGAGCTGTTTAATGCAACGGTCGTCGCCGCACAGCTCTTTAACAGATCGCTCGGCGCGCCGCCGGTTAACGTACTGGTCGACCAGGCATACGGAGAAATCGCGTCGCGTATTCAGGTCGACGGTTCCCAAATAGACCTCTCCGACTCTGCCAGCGTGCTTTCCTTTCTGGAAGGAATCAGTTTTCGTACCGGCATTATCCTCAGTCCGGAAGAGCTGGGCACAGGTGCGGAAATGATCGCACGCGGCAATGCAATCATTCGTGATCTTCCAATCACAACCGATGCGGCTTTCGTTGAACAGATTGTGCGTGTGGAGGCCTGGATGCAAGGCGTACTGGCGCTGCACTTGCGAGATGCCAATGACATTGCCGAAGTGCAAGACGCCTATTCCGCAGTTGGCTCGATCGAAACCGCCGTCGCCAACACCGCCATTGGCGATATCGAAGTTCCAGTCATCTTTGTCAACGATGTCGTTGCAACGGAAGGCGACAACGGAACAACAAATTATGACTTCACCGTGACCTTGACGACACCTTCCAAATTCGGCGTCGCAGTCGCCTTCGAGACCACGGACGATTCGGCCGTAGCTGACAGCGGCGACTACAACTCCGTCAGCGGGACGCTGGAATGGGCACCCGGCGAAAGCGGTGATCGAACGGTAAGCGTCACGGTCAACGGCGATCAGACCGCCGAAGCCGAGGAACGGTTCTATGTGACTCTGTTTGATGCACTGAATGCCATTGTCCGCCGTGATCAGGGGTCAGGCTTTCTGCTTAACGACGACACCGTCGACTACACGGCCACGCACGAGGTGGACCAAAACGAAAATCTGTTCTTCCTGGAGCTCAGTGCGGACGATGTCATGCTGCTGGAAGACGACGAAGAGGTCTTTGCCGGTTTTCAATTCGATCCATGGATCGCAAGCTTGCGAGGCGAAGATGATTTCGACGACACGCTCTTCCTCGACTTTTCTGCGGGCACCTATCGCGGTGACACCATCACCTTTCACGGTGGCGGAGGAACAGGGTTCGATACCGCCGTCATCAACGGCGGAGAATTCGATTCGATCACCCAGTCGCTGGCGAATGCCACGGACGGTCAGACCGTATTCGATCCGGTCGATTCCGATGCCATCGTGACATTCAACTGGACCGGGCTGGAGCCGTTTCTGCTGAATGTCGGGTCCGTCAACGACCTCGTCTTCGAACTTCCTGCCGGATTGACCAGTGCTGTCCTGGAAGACGCTGATCCAACGGACACGATCAATCCCGGGATGATGCAGCTGCGCAGCCCCGATGGGCACTTTGAAACCACAATCTTCCCCGTGCCCACAGGATCACTGACGATTCGCGGAGGCGATGGTGCCGATACGATCACGATTGGCGATCTTGATCCGACGTTCCTGGGCATCATTCGCGTTCAGACCACTGTACTCGGCGACGATCCTGTCACGGTCGATCACGCGGGATTTATTGACGCCGGTACTGTCGTCGTTGACGGGATCAAGTATACAGAGTTCACCAAGGGGACCACACCTGATGTCGTGACCTTGCAAATTCAGGATACCAGCATTCCGACCGTCGTAGACACCTCGTTCACCGCTACCGGAATTCTTGCCGCAGGCAGCACATCGCTCGAAGTTCGCTTCAGCGAATCAGTTCTCGGCGCGGACATCGCATCCAACTTCCAGCTCCATCGCGCAGGCCCTGACGGTCTTCTCGGCAGCGCCGACGACATCCCGATTTCTGTCAACACAGCGAGCTATGGCAACACATCACTCACCTCAACCCTGACGTTCGTCTCACTCGTTGAAGATGTCTATCGATTGACGGTAAGTGGCACGATCACCGACATCGCAGGGACTGCATTGGACGGTGACAGTAATGGCAGCGCTGGCGGTAATTTCGTTCGTGATTTTGTAGTCAATGGTTCCAAGGCTGTTGGGCTGGACACGACGTTTGGTGGCGACGGCATCGTAACGACTTCTTCAACCGACTCCGCGTACAGCATCGCGGCGCAGCCGGACGGAAAACTCATTGTTGCGGGGGTCATTGCAAACGACTTCGGATTGGTCAGGTACAACGGCGATGGAACACTGGATGCAACCTTTGGTAACAACGGTGCGGTTTCAACACAATTCGGACCAAGTAATGACACTGCGCGAGGAGTGTCTCTACAGACCGATGGCAAGATTATCGTCGTTGGATATATATTGAATGCTGCCAGTAAAACTGAAATGGCCATCGCCCGATACAACCCAGACGGGACTCTTGACCCATCCTTTAATGGTGATGGAAAACTAACCATCGCAATTGGTACTGAACATGATTACGCGATTGACGTGGTTGTGCAGGCCGACGGCACAATTGTTGTGGCGGGAGCTACACAGACCAATTCCGGAACTTTCGATATCGCAGTAATCCGCCTGAATAATGATGGATCATTCGACACGTCGTTTTCGGATGACGGCAAGGTGACAACCAATATCTTCAGCAGTCACGATTTCGGATACAGTGTCGCGCTGCAGACTGACGGGAAGATTGTCGTAGCGGGCGAAACCTATGCCGGTATCTGGAGTTTTGCTGTCGTACGGTTGAATACGGATGGTTCGCTGGACACGTCATTTTCTGAAGATGGCAAAGTGTCAACACGAATCGATGACCAAAGCTTCGGACGCAGTGTCGCTGTACAAAGCGACGGCATGATCGTTGTTGCCGGACGCAGTCAGACCGGAGGTTTCACTGACTTTGCCCTTGCACGATACAGTGCGGATGGCACACTTGATACGTCGTTTGACCACGACGGGATTGTGACCACAGTCTTCGGAGCAAACAACGATGATGCGAACGACGTGATCGTCCAGAGCGACGGGAAAATCGTGGTTGCCGGGTACAGCAACAATGGGAACAAGAATGACTTTGCCCTTGCGCGCTATAACGTGGACGGATCGCTCGATTCTTCATTCGACGGTGACGGAAAACTGACCGTAGCCATTGGGGTAAACAGCGATCTCGCGCAGAGCGTGGCCGTACAGGGTGATCGGAAAATTGTCATTGCCGGTCACAGCAACAACGACTTCGCCGTGATCCGCCTGAGTGAAGACCCCAACGCAACGAACCTAATATCCGCGGGTGGGAGCATGTTTGACGTCGATGGTGTCGGACATGGAACCGGACAACTATTGCAGGGTCCAAACGACGCCTTCGACGGCCTGAATCGATTGCAGGTCAACGGTGTTGACTTTGCAACTGCTGACTCGGGCGTGAGCGAGGATGCGGGGCAGACCGTAGTCATCGCACAGCAAATGTTGTCTGGCCTGGAAGTGAGCCGGGAAATCACCGTGCCGACAACCGGCCCTCAGGACTTCGCACGCACGATCGAAGGTCTCACTAATCCAACGGGCTCTGACATCAGTGCGACGATCCGAATCGTCGGGAACCTTGGCAGTGATGGCGACACCGAAGTCTTTAAAACGTCGAGCGGTGACGCAACCGTCGAAGTCACGGACCAGTGGATCGGGACCGACGACGCGGACGGTACTGGTTCGCCGGCGATCATTCATCACATCCATGGCCCGAGTGGATTAGTACCGTCGAGTGTCGATGTGGTCGGCGACAACATCGTCTGGGAATTTGACGTGACGGTTCCTGCTGGCGAAACGATCCGCCTGGCAACGTTCACGATCCTTGGTGACACACGTGCCGAAGCCGAAGCGGCTGCGGCGACACTTGTCAGCACCAGCGGATTCGGTGGTGAAGCAGCCGCGTTTTTGACCCAGGCGGAACTGGATTCTCTGGCAAACTTCAGCTTCAACACAGCACCGACGGCAGTCGACGACGTCAACGGGGAAGTGAGTCTGTCTGAAGATGATTCCACGACCGACATTACCGCCAGCATCCTTGCGAACGACTCTGATCCGGATGCAGGTGACTCAGTCTCCGTGACGGAAGTCAGCGCGAATGGATCGACCGTAACAACTTCCGCTCCGGGTTCCATTACCCTGGCCAATGGTGCGATTCTGTCACTGGATGCCTCGGGTAACATTTCATTCAATCCCAACGGGCAATTCGAATCGCTCGCGGCTCTCAGTACCGACGCAACATCCACATTCAGCTACACGATCGCAGATCATTCCGGGGTGACCGACACCGCTGATGTCGTGATCACGATCATTGGTGCGAACGATGCTGCGTCCATCAGCGGCACAGCTGCCCGATCAACCGATGAAGATTCAGTATCGGCCGTCACCGGAGTGTTGGGCGTCACCGATGTCGACGACGGCGAAGATGTGTTTGTGGCACAAACCGGGACAACGGGAACCTACGGAACCTTCGACATCGATGCCAACGGCAACTGGACTTACACGTTGAACAACAGCAGTGTCCAGAACCTGAACGCAGGCGATGTGGTTTCTGACAGCTTCAGCGTGGCATCTGTTGACGGCACCGCCAGTGAGCTGGTGGTCGTGACGATTAACGGCCTGAACGATGCCGCGACCATCAGCGGGACGGCCGTGGGGTCAACCGATGAAGACACCGCCTCGTCCGTCACCGGAGCCCTGAATGTCAGCGATATCG
>JAGQPY010000027.1 GCA_020426485.1 Planctomycetaceae bacterium | reverse complement strand
GGTCGATTCTTCCCGATGTTCGTGCAGGAAGTCTTGCTGACGATTGCCTATACAGGGTGCATCACTCTGTTTCTTGCCGCCACGATTGCTGTGGTTGCCACAGACATTAAGAAAGTGTTGGCCTATTCAACCATCAGCCAGCTCGGTTACATGATGCTGGGGCTGGGAGTCTTTGGCTGGGCTGCTGGTCTGTTTCATCTGATCACCCACGCCTTCTTCAAGTCTCTGATGTTCCTGTGCTCCGGCAGTGTGATTCATGGCTGCCATCACGAGCAGGAAATGCCAAAAATGGGTGGGCTGCTGAAGAAGATGCCCATCACCGCCATCACGATGCTGATCGGTGTGTGTGCGATCGCAGGATTTCCCATGTTCTTTGGCCTGCACTTCTCGGGGTTCCATTCCAAGGACGCGATCGTGGCGTCGGCGCTGGCTTTCGTGAAAGCGAATCCTTCGCACTTCCTGTTGTTCTTTGTGCCGCTGTTGACTGCCGGAATTACCGCATTTTATATGTTTCGGCTGTGGTTCTATACATTCTGGGGCTCTCCTCGAGATCATCATGTCTACGAACACGCTCATGAGTCGCCCTGGATCATGACCGTGCCGCTGTTGATTCTGGCTCCCTTTGCATGGTTGTGCGCTATCGGAGGCGAGCATGGCAATCTGTACCTGATGATCACAGGTGATGCACCGAGCCATCTGGCTGAAGGGGTTCAGGCTGCTTCTGAGGGTGGTTTGGTGATGCCTTCGCATCACGCGATCCACGAGGTTCATACTCAGGCGGGGATCTGGGCTCTGGTGGCCGCGTTTTCCGGTGCGTTGATTGCCTACTTCTTCTACGGGACAAACCGAGTTAATCTCGATGAGATGAAGCGACAGTTGTCCGGTGTTCACGGCTTCCTGGCCAATAAGTGGCACTTCGATGATTTGTACGAAGTGTTGTTCATGAATCCCGCCCATAAAGTGGCGGCGTTTTGTGCCTGGTTTGACCGAGCTGTCTTCGACACGATTCTGCACGGCGCTGCAAAGATTGTGGTGGTGCTGTCGCAGTGGGATAAGTTCTTTGACGAACATCTGGTGGACGGATTCGTCAACCTGGTTGGGGATACGACTCGTTCTGTGGGTGCGTCGCTGAAAGTGGTGCAGACCGGTCGCCTTCGACAGTATGTGATGTTCATCGTGCTGGGAGTGGTGGCGCTGTTCGCCATGATTTTCTCAACATTCCCCGGATAGTTTTCCGGTCTCAGAATCAAACTCGTCTTAACCTCACGTGGGTGTCACTCACAGGTGTAACTCAGACAATGACTCCAGAATTCCTTCTTACAGCCATCATTTTCCTTCCGGCTCTCGGGGCGCTGGTGCTTTCTGTCCTGCTCGACAGCAGGGCCGTGGAAGCGATCCGGATCTTCTCCCTTGGAGTAACGGTGGCCACTTTCGTTTTGACGCTCGCGCTGTGGAATCAGTTCGACTACGGAATCAGCGGGATTCAGATGGAAGTCGTTAAGGAATGGATTCCGGCCTGGAATATTTATTACCGATTGGGCGTTGACGGCATCAGCCTCCCTCTGGTGCTGCTGACCAGTCTGATCAGCGTTCTGGCTGCCGTTGCATCATGGAGCATCAATAAGCATCACAAAGGATATTTTGTGCTGTTTCTGCTTCTGGAGACGGGAATGCTGGGTGTCTTTCTGGCGCTGGATTTCTTCCTGTTCTTTGTGTTCTGGGAAGTCATGTTGTTGCCGATGTACTTCCTGATCGGGATCTGGGGTGGTCCTCGGAAGGAATACGCGGCGATCAAGTTCTTCCTGTACACGCTGGCCGGCGGTGTCCTGATGCTGATCTCCATGTTGATGTTCTACTTCAACAGTGGTGCCACGGAACACAGTTTTAACCTGATTGAACTTGCCCGAGCGGCGTCCGGAACCAGTGAGTATCTGACAAAAACCATCAGTCCCGGGATGCAGATCACTGCGTTTGTGCTGCTGTTTATCGGATTTGCAATCAAACTGCCTGCTTTCCCCGTGCATACCTGGCTGCCGGACGCGCACGTGGAAGCTCCGACGCCGATCAGTATGATTCTGGCCGGAGTTCTTCTGAAGCTGGGCGGCTATGGTATTATTCGAGTCGCGTTTCCTCTGTGTCCTTATGGGGCCAGTTACGCCGCCTATGTCGTGGTTGCCATCGGAGTGATCAGTATTATCTACGGTGCATTTGCCGCCCTGGCTCAGACCGACTTCAAGCGGCTGGTTGCCTACAGTTCTGTAAGCCACATGGGCTATGTGCTGATCGGCTTGGGGGTTTGGAAGATTGCTGAAGGAACCGGAAAGACCATTAATCCGGACATGTGGCTGATGGGTGTCAACGGCGCGATGTTCCAGATGATTGCTCACGGGATTTCTTCGGCCGGTATGTTCTTTATGGTGGGCGTCATTTACGACCGAGTCCATCATCGCGACCTCAATCGGTTCGGCGGTCTGACAGGGTTGATGCCACTCTACAGCGGTCTTGCTGCCGGGATCTTTTTCGCAGGTCTGGGGTTGCCAGGGCTTTGCGGTTTCATCGGTGAAGTCTTTGTCGTATTGAGCACGTGGAATTACAGTCCACTGCTGGCCATTATCGCAGCCAGCGGTGTGATCCTGACGGCTGGATATATTCTCTGGGCAATGCAGCGGGTTTACCTCGGTCCGGAGTATCGAGGTCCGCATGCGGAAGACATCAAGCCCATGAATTCTCGAGAAGCAACGGTCGCAGTCGTTCTGCTGGTGTTTGCTGTTCTTCTGGGCATCTTTCCCGGTTACCTGTTTGACATGATGCATGGTTCAACCACGGCACTTGTTGAAAGTATGCAGGCCGGTCATGAGCGAGCGCTGTCTCTGATGTCAGAACTGCAGGCATCGCGATAATTTGAATTGGTGAGTGTGCCCCTGATTTTCAAATGTTCCACACCAATCTGCATCGGTAGTAACTTGTGTTTTCTGAACTGCTCAACAATCTGATTACCGACACCACCGGATCGGTGCTCCACCATTTTCAGGCCGAACTCTGGCTCAGTGGCGCAATCGTGCTGATGCTTCTGGTGCGGCTCTTCAGCCTGGACCGATTTGTGCCCGGCTTTTTTGTCGCTTTGGTCGGGGCTCTGCTGGCTGGCTGGGCGTCGATGGGACAGTTTGAGTCGCTAATGGAGCTGACAACAGATTTGTCGGTACCCTTCTTCGGGGGGATGCTGCGGCAGGACCTGTTTAGCGCTTTCTTCAGAGTATTCCTGTCTCTGTTTCTGGTCCTGACGATCGCTTTGACGGTGCTGACCGGTATTCCCGACAGTGAAGATGCGCCGGATTTCTATTCCCTGTTGCTGGGGGCCACCATCGGCATGATGATCATGGCCAGCGCGAACAGCCTCCTGATGCTGTTCCTTGGCGTTGAGATGGCCAGTGTTCCCAGCTATGTGATGGTCGGTTTCCTGAAGGGCCGCAAGGCAAGCAGCGAGGCGGCCCTGAAATACGTCGTCTATGGAGCCGGTTCCGCCGGGGTGATGTTGTATGGAATCAGCCTTGTGGCTGGCGTACTGGGCACCGGCGATCTTTCGCTGTTGGGCGATCGTCTGCGAATCGTGGCGGAAGGCGGAGTCGCCGGACTGGACGATCCTGAAGTTCGCGTGGCGGCTCTGGGGACGATGCTGGTGATGGTTGGACTTGCGTTCAAGTTGTCTCTGGTGCCTTTCCATTTCTGGTGTCCTGATGCTTTTGAAGGTGCGTCTGCAGAAGTGGCCGGCTTTCTTTCGGTTGCGTCCAAAGCAGGCGCTTTCGCACTGCTGGTTCGTTTTTGTGCCGGAATGTCGGGGGTTGAGCAGACAGCTCAATTGATGTCGGCCTTTGGGATTGGCATGGGCGTCATTGCGATTGTGACCACGACGTTCGGGAACCTTGCCGCGTATGCTCAGGAAAATCTGAAGCGACTGCTGGCGTACTCAACGATCGCTCACGCGGGTTACATGCTCATGGGCGTCGCAGCAATGATGGTCATGTTGAACAGCGAACAGGCCGCGGGTCTTGGGCAGGAAATTAACTACAGTATCGGTGGGCTTCTATATTATCTGGCCGTCTACCTGTTCATGAATCTGGGAGCATTCGCCGTTGTTGCTCTGGTTAGAAACTACACCTTCAGCGAAGAGCTGGACAGCTTCAAGGGCCTGATTTCTCAGAGCCCGGCACTTGCGATTGCAATGTTGGTCTGTGTGTTCAGTCTGATTGGTATGCCCCCATTTGGCGGATTCTTTGCGAAACTGATGATCTTTGCTGCCGTTTACAAATCCGCCCAGATTCACTGGGCGATGTATGTGGTTCTGGCGTTTGGTGGTTTGAATACGGTGTTCAGCCTGTTCTATTACGCTCGCATTCTGAAGGCCATGTTTCTTCAGGAGCGACCTGCCGATGCCCGACCGGTTTCTCCTCCGGCCTCGGAAGGTTCCTACGTGTTGGTTCTCGCCGCGATGGTGCTCCTGTTGGGAGTTCTGCCGACGCTTGTTCAGGGACTCGCTTCGATTGCCAATGAAGCTGGCAATGCAGTGTTGTCGGTTGTCAATCGCTGAGTTGCCGTTGGAACGGTGGATTACACATTTCGAGCCATGGGTGTAGATTGATGGGCGGACAGTCAGAGTCAGTTGTCAATAACGTGCTGATCCAGATGGCTCGAAGCTTTCTGCAATACGTTTCTGAATCATCGCCGTGGGTGCGACTTGAGGCGGTCAGTATTGGCGAACAGTTGAATATACTGGCTGCTCGTCAGCGGCAGGATGTCGCCGACCTGGCAGAGTTCCTTGCCCAGCGAGAATACTTCATTGATTTCGGTTCGTTTCCGACCGAGTACACGGACCTGCAGTTTTTGTCGCTGAATTCACTGTTTGAACGACTGCACCATAGTCAGGCCTTGATCTGTGATCTGATCGACCGGTCTGTTGCACAATTGCGGGGAGCGGGTGATGAGCAGGCTGCCGGGCTGATGGCCGCCGTGGATGTTCGCCAGAAAGAGATCACTCAGGGACTGAAAGAGCTGGATCGCGAACTCAACAGCGTGGCCTCAGCCTGATTGGTCGGTGCCCTTGTTCGCAGGAACGGTTGACGTTGCTGCCCGGTCCCTGCGCTTCGTCAATTCAAAGCCGGGGGGCCACCGTGTTGACTGGGGGGCGGACCCCAATCAATCAGCGGACCTCTTTCGGAAACGGCGATGGTGCCACCGTCCCTCCGTCAAGGGATCCTACCTCAGCATTCCGAAGCGGATGTGGCTCATAATCCGTCCTTCCAGCGCGGGATCCGTGCCTCGGTAGAGCCATCGTGAAGGGGCAGATTGTCCGAGCGTTTGAGTGAGGTCACGGTCCAGTGGCTCCGCTTCCCGGAAAGTCGCTCCGCCTTCGTAAGTTGCTGTCAGACCGGGAACGTCTTCAATTTCACGGTCAGCCCGTACCGATACCGTCACCATTCCCGGCGATGTTGTCACGAAGGTTACAAAGACCTTACGTCTGATCGAATGCAGCGTACTCTCCATTCGATTTTCCAGGCCAATCGAATCGGGATTCCATGGTTCCAGCAGGTTTGAACCCGCGCGGTAGTGGGTTTCGATGACGCCTTCCAGTTTACTCTCCCGGGCAACCTGAAAGTGATGGTCATTCAGTACCGCAATCGTTCGTTCCCAGACCGCATCAAGGTCACTGGAAGCAATCTGCACGGACGATACAGCAGGGGACGCATTCGAAGCAAGTGGCCGCGCGGACAGGCAGCCGCTGAGCAATGAAACCGTGGTTATCAGCAGCAATGGCTGAACGGACCATTTCATGATCCTCGGAAGGCACAAAGGGAACTCCCGGGGGATCCGGTTCAATCCCGCCACATTGACCCCTCGGCCGGTGGAAGACATCGTGCCGTCAGCCATGTCACGGGCACTGCGCGCGGTTATGGGTTTTTGTGACGCTGTTCGCACCGGACAGCCCATCCCTGGGTGGAGTCAAAAGTTCAATCCATTTGCGTGCGGAGGCACGGAGGGGCATTGTCACTGTTTCGAGCAGATTGGACAATAGCGGCTGTTTTCCGGTCGACTTGCGATTCATGCTGTTCACGTCGACAATGCTTTTGCACGGCTCACAGCAGCCAATCATTCATCGCGATATGCTTCTGCCGTCATTTCTGCCGAACCTTCGATTAAGACAGGAACCACCTCAAGATGCCTCCGTGGGTCACGGACCTTATCGAAATCGCCATTGCGTTATTTCTTGTTGCGCTGAACGGCTTTTTCGTGGCTGCCGAATTTGCACTGGTGAAGGTTCGAGGAAGTCAGGTAGACGAGCTGGTTCACCAGAATCGCCCCTTTGCCCGATCGGCTCAGTGGCTGGCACAGAGACTGGAGCCGTCGCTGTCGGCGTGTCAACTGGGTATCACAATGGCATCGTTGGCCCTTGGCTGGGTGGGTGAGCCGGCATTTGCGCACCTGTTGGAACCGGTGATGCGCGGCGCGGGTATTGAGTCCGAAGCCGTGATTCATACTCTGGCCTTCATCGTGGCGTTTACGGCGATCACAGCGTTACATCTGGTCGTTGGCGAACAGGCCCCCAAGATTTTTGCCATTCGTCGACCAGACGTCATGCTGCTGTGGTGCGCGCTGCCGATGCGTATTTTCTTTATCGTGTCGTATCCTCTGATGGCGCTGCTTAACTGGACGACTTCCATCCTGCTGGCACGGATGGGATTGGAACCTTCGGGTGAGCATGGGGAGCCTGTTTCCGAGGCGGAGCTGCGACTGATGCTCAGAGAATCACATCGGCACGGTCACATCACTCGTTCTGAACACAGTCTGATTGATGCCGTCTTTGAGTTTGATGATATGGTCTGCCGACGCATCATGGTGCCCCGTAATGAAGTCGCGTTCTTTGATCTGAATGATTCGCTTTCAGACTTTATCGAACTGGCCCGTCGGACGCGGCACACTCGGTTTCCGGTTTGCGAAGGGTCGCTGGATGACGTGCGAGGCGTGATTCACGTGAAGGATCTGGTTGGTGTCGGTCCGAATTCTGAACTGGATCTGCGTTCCATCATTCGGCCCCCCCGAAAAGTCCCGGAAAACATGCCGATCAGCAAGCTGCTGAAACACTTTCAGGCGACTCACCAGCTGATGGCTTTTGTCATTGATGAGTACGGAATGATCATCGGAATTGTCACGCTGGAAAACGTTCTGGAAGAAATCATCGGAGACGTGGATGACGAATTTGATGAACGTCAGCAGGACATCGTTTCCTCCGGGTCGGACACCTGGATTGTGAACGGCAGCATTCCCATTGAAGAGCTGTACAAGGAACTGCACATTGCTCCGATCGAAGCCGACGTGGACACCTTTTCCGGGTTACTCATGCACGTCGCAGAACGCATTCTAAGCAGCGGCGATCGGGTTGAGATTCAGGGTTTCACGGCGGAGGTTCTGGAAACGCGTGACGATCGTCCCGTTCGAATTCGGATGTCGCGGAAACCGGCGGACTCTGCTAATCGTGATTCTTCCGGTATGGCGGGCTCGAATTCGTGACTACTTCGCCAGACTGACACGAACCAGTTCGCGATCGTTTCGCGCGAAGACGCTTTTCATGGCAAAGGCCGGGTGCGACCAGATCGTCATGCGTCGGTTGACCGCCCGTGTCGGTTCCACCAGCTTTGCCCGGCTGACTTCTGTGTACCCGTCGCCGGAAAGGTTGGCAATGATCAGGTCGCCCTGTTCATTGTGCAGGAAGAAACGATTCTGGTCGCCCGCTCGATGCGGAATCAGAAACGCATTCCACCAGCGTCCTTCGCCGGTGGCTTCGCGAGTCTCCCAAAGCCTGTTTCCGGTTTCGGTGTCCAGTGCTCGAAGCTGTCCATAGCTGCACACTCCAAAGATATGGTCTTTCGTGACCCACGGAGTCGGCATAATCGAATGAAGACCGTCTGTGTTGATTTCGCTGCTGCTGCTGCCTTTCCACACCAGTTGCGCATTGTCTGACGATACCTGCAGCATGAGCGGGCCGTCATAAAAAGATGTCAGGAAGAGTCGATCGCCGACCTTTCGAGGCATCGGGATGGTCAGTCCGGCTTTAATCGGCCAAAGGTATTCCCAGAGAACTCGCCCCGTTTCCGGATCCAGCGACGAGACGGCATTGGGATGCCAGATGATCAACTGCCGACGACCTCCGAATTCATAAATCACCGGGGGGCAGTAACCCACGGCTTCATCGTTCAGACTTCGCCACAATTCTTCACCGGTGACCTTATCAAAAGCCACAATCAAAGCATTGTCCTGACCGCCGACCAGCGTGATCAGCTTCCGGCCATCGACAAGTGGTGCGGCGGCCATACCCCACGTCGGAAGTTCGGTACCGAATTGTGTCCCAAAGTGTTTCTGCCAGCTGACGCTGCCGTCGTTGACGTCCAGACAAAACATGTGCCCGACGGCACCGATGATGTAAACGTGGCCATCACTGACGACCGGTGTCGCTCGAGGACCGGCCGGATAACTGATCGTATATCGGGCGGGCCAGGAATGAACCCAAAGCTGTTTGCCCGTATCTGCGTCAAAACACAAGGCCCGTTCGGTATTCTCATCGGCGATGCGATCTGTCAGGAACACTCGTCCGCCGGCAACCGCCGGGCCGGAATATCCTTCGCTCACGGGAACCGACCAGACTCGTGGCAGCAACCCGTCCGTGCTGAATTTGTCCACAATGCCCGATTCCCGCCAGACGATGTCATGCTGCGGTCCACCCCACTGCGGCCAGTCGTCCGCCTTCAAGCTCGGCGCGATGATCGTTGTCAGGATGACCAGCGAAACCGGCAAACGTGGCAGCACCTTCATCGTTCATCCTTTCGGGTTCAGGCCAACGCCTCCGCAGACTTGGCCAGGACCTCGCTGTGCCAGTGCTGAGTAATGTGAGGCCACTTCAGACGGAGACGCTTCGCGGAGATCCCGCGTCCTTCACTGGCAGAACAGAGAATTCGTCACCACCTTGACCTCGAAGCGACAACCGAGCCCGCAGGTCAAGCCGTCGGGATGGTCATGGTTTCGCGCAAAGACACGCCCACGACACATACTCCAGAACTCTCAAATATCCTCGGCGGGATTCGAACCTGCAACCTTCGGCTTCGGAGGCCGACGCGCTATCCAATTGCGCCACGAGGACATGGAAGCGAAATCATGCGATTTTCGGAGCAGGTTTTTCCAGTGAGGAGATCGGTCTTTTTTGTCCTTTTCCGAAACACAGGCTGCCTGACTCGCGTCTGTGCTGACAGTTCAGGGGAAACGGAGGCTGTGCTTGCTTTCGGAAATCCTCGACCGCTTCCTGTAAAAGGTGGAACCAAAGGCGTGTTTTCTTCACTGGAACGTTTTGGCTGGACAGAGATTTCCGGTGACGACTGGTGTGCCGAATGGTCAGGCGTTTGGGGGAACAGTGCCTTGGATTGGACTGACAACCCTGTTCGGTTGTTCAGCGGAACAGGAAGCACTGGTCGATTGGCCTGACAGATGAGATAATGCGGGACACCAACGGAATTAAGTATCAGGCGACTCTTTTTCGAGTCGCGATGCAAGGGGGCCGAAAGATGCGAGTGGCGCTGGGGTTGATGGTCGCGAGTGGCCTGCTGATTGCTGTACAGATCCTGACTTCAGACGGAGCGAAAGCTGTGCCCGTGCAGAGTATTGAAGAGCAGCGAAAGCAAGCCAATCAGCTGTTTAACGATGGCAGCATTGCCGAAGCCCTGGCACGTTACAGGCCGCTGGCTCTGAACTCCGGGAACGCAGGAAAGCTGCTGGCCGGGGATTTTGGTCTGGCGGTCGATTGCCTCAATCGGCTGAATCGCGTCAACGAATTCGACGCATTCATTGAAGCGGCAGTGACGGCTCATGCGGGCGACTGGCGCTTGCTGAAGCGATCGGCAGAGAGTCTGCAGGGGCAGGTCGATCAGAACGGGTTTCTGGTGGCGGGAGAATTTCACCGGGGACATCATCGCGGCGGAGGCGAATGGGTCAGTTCTTCAAACCGTGACCGTGTGCGTGCGTTGCAGCTTCTGTTGCAGGCAGAACCATTGCTGAAGGCGGACGATTCCGCTGCGGCTTCAGAACGATCTTATTTCTACCAGCAACTGGCCAACACGGTTCGCAACATCGGCAATGGCGAATCCTGGCGGTTGCAGGACCTGACGGACACAGCCGTCCTGCCCGACTACGACAAAAACGCCGGCGGATACTACGGACGCTTTGGCGGCTTCGGAGGATCTTCCGGCGGCGCGCCGGTGGATGAGAATGGTCAGCCGGTATTTCATCAGTTGCCGGAATCGTGGGCGGCCGCAAAATCGGATGGTGAACGCTGGCGGTGGGCGATGAATATGGCCATTCAGGTGGATCGTTCCCGCACCAGTGAACTTGAACTGCAGTGGGCTCAGTTTCTGCTGAATGAATTTGGAGTGCAGACGGCCGATTATGTTTCACCGCCGGTTGTCATCTTGCGTGCGGACGAGCAGGCGGATGATGACCAGCAGACTCCTGAAGATGCGGACACACACGCGGTTCATCTGCTGCCGGATTCCGAGACCGTGGCACGGCTGGTGAACGGCACAAAGCGGTTCACGTTGCCGGATGAATACAACCACATCACGGTCCTGAAGCGCATTGCGGCTCGCAACGACAGCTACCGGCGTCAGGCCTTGGAGACTCTGGTCGGCGTGCGAATGGCTCGACACCAGTATCCTCAGGCAGCGGCTCTGCTGAAGGAAGTACTTGTTCTGGCGGCAGCCGGTGATGACCGAGACAACGTGCAGCGGCAGATTGATCAGATCGAAAAGAACTGGGTGCAGTTTGAATCGGTCAGAACTCAGGTGGCCGGTTCCGGCGCGGTGATTGATGTTCGTTTTCGCAACGGGGCGGAGATGGCTTTCAGTGCGCGACCGATTGACGTGTCGCTGTTGCTGCGGGACACCATGACTTATCTGCAGAGTCGTCCGCAGGAACTGGATCGTCAGAAGATTCAGATCGAACACATCGGGCATCGTCTGATTCAGGAGGGGCAGGAAAAGTATCTGGGCCCGCCGACCGCCAACTGGTCGCTGACAGTTCAGCCGCCCGAACTGCATTTCGACGGCGTCCAAACCGTAACGACTCCGCTGCAGCAGCCAGGAGCGTACTGGCTGACGGCAAAGATGAAGGACGGCAATGAAGCTCGCGTGGTTATCTGGGTGGCGGATACCACGATTACTCGCAAACGCGTCGAAGACGGAACACTGTATTTCATCGCCGACGCGGAATCCGGTTCACCGGTCGCCAATGCAGATCTGGAATTCTTCGGCTGGCGTCAGGAATTCATTCGAGACGGTCGACGCTATGAACTCTACACCAAGCGGTTTGCCGATCGTGCGAACGGTGACGGTCTGTGTGTGCCTGCCGCCGATCAGTTGGAGAACCGGTTCCAGTGGCTGTCGATCGTTCGTACGAAGGACGGTCGGCTGGCCTATGACGGTTTCAATCGCATCTGGAACCCCGATCGAATTGATGTTCTCAGTTACAGCCCGACAAAGGTCTACACCATCACAGATCGGCCGGTGTATCGTCCCGGACACACGGTGAAGTTTCGGCAGTGGGTGCGACGACCGAAGTTTCATGATGATACCGCTGACTTCGCCGACCGGGATTACTGGATTCAGATTCGCAATCCCAAAGGTGACATCGTTCACGAAGTCAAAGCCAGAACCGATCGCTGGGCCGGGATCGACGGCGAATGGATTCTGCCGGTGGATGCGACACTGGGACACTACACGCTGGCCGTGGCGGAAGAAGTCACCGTCAATCGTCGTCGCCCCCAACCACCGAATTCGCGTCCGAATGTTCCGCCGCCGTTGCCTCAGCCGGAGACCGTCGAAAAGCGAATTATCGGGCAGGGGACTTTTCGAGTCGAAGAGTATCGCAAGCCCGAATTCGAAGTCACCATCGACGCGCCGGACAAGCCGGTGATGCTGGGCGAAAAGATTCAGGCGAAGGTCAACGCCCGTTACTACTTCGGCGCACCGGTTGCCGAAGGCACGGTGCATTACAAGGTGGAACGCACGCCCAAAGACAGCCGCTGGTATCCGGTGGCACGCTGGGACTGGCTGTATTCGCCCGGTTATTGGTGGTTTGCTCCGGATTACAACTGGTATCCGGGCTGGTACCGCTGGGGATGCCTAGCACCGATTCCGCCGTGGCGCGGGTGGCATCCGGATCCGCCGGAAGTTGTGGTGGAAGGTGACGCTGAACTGCAGCCGGACGGCACGTTTCTGATTGACATCGATACGCATCAGGCTTTGGCGGACCACAGCGATTCCGACCACAACTACAGCATCACGGCGGAGGTTGTTGATCAGTCGCGTCGCACGATCATCGGCAACGGCAGTGTGCTGGTGGCTCGCGAACCGTACAAGGTGTTCGTGTGGACGGACCGCGGTCACTACCGCACCGGCGATACCGTCAACGTCGGAATTCAGGCTCGCACGCCCGACGGCAAGGGAGTCTCCGCGTCGGGAAAGGTGTCGCTGCTGTCGGTGACTTACGGCGACGACAACAAACCCGTGGAGCAGGAAGTGAGTGCCTTTGACGTCGCGACCGATGACAGCGGAGCCGCCAATCTGAAACTGGTCATGCCGTCGGCCGGACAGTATCGAGTTCGCGTTTCGCTGACGGACGGAGAAGGGCATCAGCAGGAAGGCGGTTATGTTCTGTTCGTTCGCGGTCCGAATGCGGATGGTCGAGGTTACCGGTTCAACGATCTGGAACTGATCACCGAGAAACGGGAATATCAGCCTGGTGAAACGGTGACTCTGCAGGTCAACACCAACAAAACTGACGGCACGGTCCTGCTGTTTGTGCGACCGGCCAACGGACTGTGCCCCAAACCTGTCGTCCTGAAGCTGAACGGAAAGAGCACCACGTTTGACGTCAACATCCAGCCGACCGACATGCCCAACATCTTTGTGGAAGCGCTGACGGTCGCCGATGGTCGGCTGCACAGTGACGTCCGGGAAATCGTTGTTCCGCCTGAACCCAGAGTGGCCAACGTGGAAGTGCTGCCGTCCGCCGAACGCTATCGTCCCGGCGAAGAAGCCACCGTGCGACTGAAGCTGACCGATATCCACGGCAACCCGTTCGTCGGCAATACGGTTCTGAGCGTTTACGACGCGAGCCTCGAATACATCGCGGCCAGCGCGATTCCGGAAATCCGGTCGTTCTTTTGGAACGTGCGACGACATCACAACGTTCACAACGACTTCACATTCGGCCAGTATTCCGGCCCGATCCAATTGCCTGACGAAATCGCCATGCAGTACCTGTTCAGCGGCAGCGAGTTCGGTGGCGGTGGCGGCGGAATGGGCGGCTTCGGCGGAGGCTTTCCGGAACGCGAAGTGTTCTTCAACATTCGACGCGGTGGATCGGCACGAATGCTTGAGGCTGATTCCATGCAGATGGCTCCCATGGCCGCACCAGCGATGGCGATGGATGAAGTTGCATCATTGGGCTTCAGTGCGAATGCCAAAGCAGCGTCGGCTCCGGCCGGAGAGGCATCTGCGGAAGCTCAGCCAACCGTGCGGTCCAACTTCGCCGACACGGCCTATTGGCTGGCAAGTGCCGTGTCTGACGACAGCGGCATTGTCGAAGTGAAGTTCACCGTACCTGACAACCTGACCACGTGGAAAATCAAAGCGTGGGCATTGGGCGATGGCACCCGAGTGGGCTCGGGCGATTCCGATATCATCAGCAGCAAAGACCTGATCATCCGTCCTCAGACGCCGCGATTCTTCACCGAAACTGACACCATCACGCTGTCGGCCGTAGTGCATAACTATCTGACGAATGCGAAAAGCTGTCGAGTCGTCCTGGAAACTGAGGGCGGGCAACTGCAACTGCTGTCGGATGCTCAGCAGGTGGTGGAGATTCCTGCTGGTGGTGAAACTCGAGTCGACTGGAATGTCAGCGTAGTTTCTTCCGGTACGGTCAGGATCCGCATGAAGGCTTTGACGGATGAAGAATCGGATGCTGCCGAATACAGCGTGCCGGTCAAGGTCCATGGGCTGCGAAAGACGGAAAGCTTCACGGGAGTCATTCGTCCGGACGGTCAGTCGGCGTCGGTGACGGTTCGCGTCCCCGACAAGCGACTGGAAGAACAATCTCGCCTGGAAATCCGTTACAGCCCGTCTCTGGCCGGGGCGATGATCGATGCGTTGCCGTATCTGATTGACTATCCTTATGGCTGCACAGAACAGACGCTCAATCGGTTCCTGCCCGCCGTCATCACTCAGCAGACGCTCAAACAAATGGGTGTGAACCTGGCTGCGGTCAAAGATCAACGGTTTCAGTTGAATGCGGCGAAGACCCATCTGGGGAAATTTCCGGCTCACTGGGGGCAACCGCCGGAGATTCAGACTCGGGACCTTCGGCCATTGCCCGGAGGATTCGGGCAGGGCAGCAGTACTCTGGCCGCATGGATTCAGCAGCATCTGGATGAAGACGCGAAGAAACTGCATGCCGTCGGTTCCGATTTCAATCCCGTCTTTGACGAAGCAGAACTGAATCGGATCGTCACCAAAGGCGTCACCGATCTCACCAACATGCAGCTCAGCGACGGCGGGTGGGGCTGGTTCAGCGGCTACGGCGAACACTCGACGGCCCACCTGACCTCTCTGGTGGTTCACGGTCTGACAGTGGCTCAGAAAAACAACGTCCCGATCGTGCCCGACGTCGTACAGCGCGGGGTTGAGTGGCTGAAGCGGTATCAGGTCGAACAACTGGAGCTTCTGCGTGAAGGTGACTGGAGACGCGAACATCCGGCACAGCTCAAAGATCGAAAACAGCGTTTCAAAGACCATGCCGACAACATGGATGCTTTTGTGGCCTTTGTGTTGTCAGAACATCAAGGCAACGATGCCGCGATGTCGGCTTATCTGTTCCGAGACCGGCAGCAGTTGTCGGTTTACGCCATGGCTTTGACGGGACTGGTGCTGCATGCAGAAAACTCTGCCGAAAATCGCGACCTGGTGCTGCGAAACATCGAACAGTTTCTGGAACAGGACGATGAAAATCAGACCGCCTGGCTGCGACTGCCGCAGAGTTCGTGGTGGTACTGGTACGGCAGTGAATACGAAGCGATGTCTCGTTATCTGCAGTTGCTGCTGAAGGTGGAACCGCAGTCAGAACGAGCTTCCCGACTGGTCAAGTATCTGCTGAACAATCGCCAAAACGGCACGTACTGGAAGAGCACTCGCGATACAGCACTGGTCGTCGAAGCCATGGCCGATTACATCGCCGCCACGGGAGAAGACAAACCACAAATGACCGTAGAAGTTCTGATTGACGGCAGGACGGCCAAGACCGTGACCATCAACGGAGAAAACTTCTTCAGCTTTGACAACTCGGTGCTGCTGGAAGGTGCGGCGGTAACGTCCGGAGAACACAAAATTGAACTGCGACGCACGGGAACCGGCCCGCTGTACTTCAACGCCTACCTGACAAACTTCACAAAAGAAGACCACATCACGGCGGCAGGTTTGGAAGTTCGCGTCGACCGGCGGTTCTACCGGCTGGAACGCGACGACAAAAACGTCAGTGTGCAGGGCGATCGAGGACAGGTCGTAAAACAGCAAACGGCCGCCTACAAACGCATTCCGCTGGAAAACCTGGACACTGTCACGAGTGGTGAACTGATCGAAGTGGAGCTGGTGATTGACAGTAAGAATGACTACGAATACCTGTTGTTGGAAGACCCCAAACCCAGCGGCTTCGAACTCGACGACCAGCGCAGCGGTTATGTATGGGAAGGTCTGCGGGCTTACCGGGAACTGCGTGATGATCGCGTCTGTTTCTTCCTGAGTACACTCGCCCGAGGTCAGCACAGCATCAGTTACCGTTTGCGAGCCGAAACGCCCAGCCAACAGGTCAGTGCTATGCCGTCCGTCATCGAAGGCATGTACTCACCGGAACTGGTCGGTAACAGCGACGAGTTCAAACTGCGGGTGAACGATCGGTAGATTGCGGATCGTCATCATGTGGGCGCGCATCTGCGAGTGTGCGTCCACGGTGGTGTCGAACAAATCGCAGCTCATTTTTCAGAAGTTCCCACCAGCCGATGATGGGCTGAGTGATCTTTCTGTCGGACGGGTGATAACCAACCAGTTCGACATATGCGTTGCCGGACAGGGCGGAATGCCCCTGACGTCCCGCGACGTCGCACGCGCCTTCCCAGTAGACGATGTTAGTGGATCCACGGGTATCAAGTTCCTGACAGTCAACAAGCGGCGAGATTCTGAGTGTCAGTTTCAATGCCGGGATTTCCAGCGACCAGTGCGTCGGGTAACGCGAGTTTGTCCAGGGACTGAGCCATTCGCCAATTGGCGAAATCGTGAACTCGGAATCGCGAAACTGTTGAGCCTGACCTGATGGTCCAACGATCGCCAGATATCGGTGGCCGTTGTACTGATGTTGGTCGTCGTAGACCTGATAGACCATGATTTCTCGATTGTCGGTCAGTTGAATGGCAAACCAGTCCCAGCCACACATATGTTGGGAGAAGTCGCACTGGCCGAATTCGCAATCTAACCAGGCTGAACCGGTCACAGTGTAGTGCCGGCCTTCGATCCACAGTTTTCCGGTTGCCGTCAGGCGAGTGAATGAGATGTGTGTCGCCGTCTGACCGTCGACTCGGCGAATGATCCCGTCCGTTCCGTTTCGGACGCCTGGCTTTGCGGCCTCAAATTCCAGAGACAATCGGACATTCCTGGTGGACGCTTCCAGCTGGTGAGTTTCATCAGACTGCAGCGCTTTGAATTGCCCCACCTGCAGGCGGTAGGTGTCCGTGGAGACACAGTGACGATCTGTGCTGCGATGGTGAGCGACGTGGAAACGCCGATCCTCGATTTCGGTCACTGCGAAGTGTCCGAAGTGCAGGACTGGGCATCCGGGCCAGGCGAAGGGCAGGTGTTGGTGGTTGAGCCCATCCGTTCGACGACGGAAGAATGTCAACTGGAAGCCGAATCGCCGGGCCTCGTTTTGCAGGTGGCCGTTGTAGTGCCACCATTCCGTCTGGGCATCCGGGTGACACAGCAGGTTTGGCGTTGTCAGCGACAGATCGCATTGATGGTCGCTGCGGCCATCCGCTTGATCTGAGTATTCCTGCGAAAGGCTGTCCATGGAACGAAGTCGCGGCAACATCACAAGTAAACAGGGATAATGCACTGGATGAGCGGTTCAGGAATTGCAGAGAGCACCAACATAGCGGTTCAGGGCGTCCTGTGGCAGGATTTCCTTCAGAAAGCGATGCGTAAAGTATGAACTGCCTGAGTGCAGCGTAAACGTTGCGTCGTCGCGGCGTCACTGCCGGGCACGCTCCGCGTACGATTGAGCCTGTTATCGAATCGAGCACGAAGTCGATGCACCCGACGGATTTTTTGTTGATGTCCCCAACAACGCCAGGGCAGGCACTCTTGCCCATGAGTGTTTCACCGGACCTCTGGCCCGTTGCTGGAGCCAGTCCCGATTTTGAGAGCGGTCCCTGGTTTTGAACCAGTGCTGCTGTTGTCAGTCCTTCGATGACTCGCGCCGCGACAGCACAGGATTGCGGTTCATACAGAAGCTGTTCCAGAAACTTCGGTGGGCGTTGAATGCAGGTCGTCGCGTGGGAAGCTCACAGGTCGAGGGAGCCATCGCGGGGTCTGATGGCATCGCAGAAAGTCTGAGGCCGAATGCATGGCGGTTTGAAGTTGTTCGGTCATGTGGCCGGTTGCAGGGCATGAGGCGAGACACTTTGAACGAAGGGCAGATCCGGTGCTGTCTGATGCCGTGGCATTTAAATTCGCATTTCGCCAATGAGAATCCAGCTTATCGTCAGGGGGTGTCTGGCTGAGAGGTCCGGTCAGCGCGAACGTTGGACCAGGTGTTGCAGAATGGGCACTTGAAGTCTCCGCTGGGGGAGACTTCGGTTTCAGTGCCGAGCGCGGCGCCGCAGTTTCCGCAGCGGCAGTTGAGGCCGCTGGCATCGCCGATATCACGGTCACCCAAAGTGGGACCCGAGCCTCTGGTTGCTGTTGTCTGGGCTTGTTGGTGTCGAACAACTTCCTCCATGACCCGGTGCAGACTGCTGCGGTGTCGGAAGATCCCAATGGCTGTGAAGATGGTGGTTCCGATGACCATCAGGGCGACAACAATGATGAAGATCGGAATGATGGTAAACATGTGTTTGTCTCTCCGGCAGAGCCTATTGTGGTCAATGCGGCATGCTCTCCCGCAGCAATCACTTCAATTCTGGCTGGCCTGTGGATCAATGTCGAGCTGGACTGGTGGCGACAGCAGGCAACTCGGCGCGATTCAAGGAAGAGTGCTTTGAACCGTTTTGACACCGAAATCCGTTGCAGAGGCTCGCCACCATCAGGATTTCGCAGGCGTTGCACAGCCATCTGTAACGCAGACGGGAACAGAAAGGATCATGTGAATCGGCGGCAATACGGACCCATGAGAGGACCGCTTTGGAGATTCCCGAATCACCTCACAGAGACATCGTGGTTTCCGATCTGATTGTCTGGAATCGAATTTCTGACGGGTCAACGCGGCAGAACCAGTTCCGGCTGTGACTTCTGTAGGGTACAGGCGGTGTTCGGGACAGACGACATCGCCAGAATGTCGAAAACCAGTTTTGCCGCAGAAAGGGCGATGGTTTGGCGAGTGAAATTGCAGTAATCTGCGAACGAAGGAGCCTCAGGAGAGTCCGCCACAGTGTCAACCTTCGTGTGATGTCGGCAACAGGCACGGTGCAGTTCGGTGAATTCATTCGTTCAGGGCGGTATGCTTTGCATCGATCTGATTCTGTGCTGAGTTTTCTGTTCTCGGGTTGTCACCGTAAATAGGTTGTGTTGTTGGCGGACGGCACCGGGATTGTGGGTTCAACGACAGCCGGGCTCGTCAGGTTTGTTGGCTGAGTCAAGTGGGGCTGGGTCAGGACAACCTGTTGCCGTTGTCTGAATTAAATGTTTTCAAATGAAAGACGCATCGCGGGGTTGGTTTTCGAGCGAACGAATTTCCCCGTCGAGCTTAGTGGATCATTAGTCATAGTTATGAAGACAATTAAGAAACTGTTGGTCGCAAATCGGTCTGAAATTGCCATTCGTGTCTTCCGCAGTGCGACGGAACTGGGCATTCGTACTGTTGCCATCTACTCACACGAAGACCGCTACGCGCTGCATCGATTCAAAGCGGATGAAGCGTACAAGATCGGGAAACAGGGCGAGCCGATTCGGGCGTATCTGGACATTCCGGCGATCGTCCAGCTTGCTCAGGACGTTGGCGTGGACGCCATTCATCCGGGATACGGTTTTCTTTCGGAACGCGCGGATTTCGCAGCGGCTTGCGAAGCAGCGGGAATCAAGTTCGTTGGACCGTCTGTCTCAGCATTGGAGTCACTGGGAGACAAGACAGCGGCTCGTGCCATTGCGATCAGGGCCAGGGTTCCGATTCTGGGTGGTACAGAAGGATCGGTTGAATCGCTTGAGGAAGCTCGTTCCAAGGCCGAGGGCGTTGGCTTTCCCGTGATGATCAAAGCTGCCAAAGGTGGCGGTGGTCGGGGAATGCGCGTCGTGAAGTCCGCGGCGGATTTCGATCAGGCATTTCAGAGTGCTCGCAGTGAAGCTCAAACGGCGTTTGGCTGCCCGGATGTATTCATCGAAAAATTCATTGCTCGAGCCAAGCATATCGAAGTTCAGCTGCTGGGTGATGAACACGGCAATCTGGTTCATTTGTATGAACGAGACTGCAGCGTTCAGCGAAGGCATCAAAAGGTAATTGAAATCGCGCCGGCTCCGGATCTGAGTGATTCGCTGCGACAGGGGATTCTGGACGCGGCATTGAAGATTGGGCGCGAAGCCAACTATTCCTGTGCGGGGACGGTTGAGTTTCTGGTGGATGCTGATGAACAGAAGTTTTACTTCATCGAAGTGAATCCTCGAATTCAGGTCGAACACACCGTCACCGAGGAGGTGACCGGGATCGACGTGGTGAAGTCGCAGATTCTGGTCTGTCAGGGGCTGAAGCTGGGTGATCCCGAGATCGATATTCCCAGTCAGGAATCCG
Source organism: Planctomycetaceae bacterium (assembly GCA_020426485.1). Classification (GTDB taxonomy): domain Bacteria; phylum Planctomycetota; class Planctomycetia; order Planctomycetales; family Planctomycetaceae; genus JAGQPY01. Next base: position 5,907 of record JAGQPY010000027.1, on the reverse strand, counting down.
TCAAAGTCACAGGATTTGCTCTGCAGTGTCGCGTCACGACGGAAGACCCGGCCAACGGTTTTATGCCGGATTATGGTCGAGTGACGCATTATCGGTCGGCCAGCGGCATGGGTATTCGCCTTGATGCGGGCAGTGCTTTTTCCGGAGCGGTTGTGAATCCGTTCTACGATTCTCTGCTGACGAAGGTCACCGGTCGAGGCCGCAGTTTCAAAGGAACGATTGCTCGCGTGGATCGAGCTTTGAGGGAATTTCGTGTCCGTGGTGTGAAAACGAATATCCCGTTCCTTCTGAAGACGCTGAGCCATCCTGCCTTCGTTGCGGGGCAGTGTACGACGCGCTTTATTGATGAGACGCCGGATCTGTTCAAGTTTGCTCCTCGGAGAAACCGGGCGACACGGCTGTTGACCTATCTTGCGGAAACCATTGTGAACGGCAATGAGCTGGTGAAGGGGCGGCCGGTTGCCACTCGACGAATTCCGGCTCCCGTTCCCAAGGTGGACCACAGTCGGCCGATGCCCAGGGGGACGCGGGATCAGTTTCTGGAGCTGGGACCCGAGAAGTTCGGCAAGTGGATTCGAGAACAGAAGCGACTGCTGATCACAGACACCACCTTCCGCGATGCTCATCAGTCACTGCTGGCGACGCGCATGAGAAGCCACGATCTGCTGGAGATTGCTGACGTGTATGCTCGTCGTTGCAGCGATCTGTTCAGCCTGGAAATGTGGGGCGGGGCGACCTTCGACACGTCGATGCGATTCCTGAAAGAGTGTCCATGGCAGCGACTGGCGGACATTCGAGAACGAATTCCAAACATCCTGACGCAGATGCTCCTGCGTGCATCAAACGCCGTGGGCTACACGAATTATCCGGACAATATTGTTCAGGCGTTTGTGAAAGAGGCGGCTCAGACCGGTATGGATGTCTTCCGGGTCTTTGATGCCCTGAACTGGGTGCCCAATATGAAGGTCGCCATGGATGCCGTGGTTGAATCCGGCATGATCTGCGAGGCCGCCATCTGCTACACCGGTGACATCACAAATCCGTCTCGAACGAAATATGATCTCAAGTACTACGTCGATCTGGCCAAAGAACTGGAGCGTATGGGGGCTCACATTCTGGCAATCAAAGACATGGCCGGATTGTGCAAGCCGATGGCAGCCCGAAAACTGATTCGTGCTCTGCGTGAAGAAATCGGGATTCCGATTCACTTTCATACTCATGATACGGCCGGAATTCAGGCGGCTTCCATTCTGGAAGGTTGTGAATCGGACCTTGATATCGCGGATGCCGCCATGGCACCCATGTCCGGCGGTACGTCGCAGCCAAACCTGAATACGCTGGTTGAGATGCTTCGGTTTGGAAAGCACGACACGCATCTTGATTCAGACGCACTGGACGAAGTGGCAGAATACTGGCGCGAGACACGCGAGTTCTATGCTCCCTTCGAAAGTGCGGCGCTGCCGGCGACGGCGGATCTGTATCACCACGAAATGCCGGGTGGTCAGTACACGAATCTGTTTCAGCAGGCAAGGGCACTGGGGCTGGCGGATCGGTGGGCCGAAGTGTGTCATGTTTATGCCGGAGTGAATCAGCTGTTTGGCGATATCGTCAAGGTGACGCCCACCAGCAAAGCTGTCGGTGATATGGCGCTGTTTATGGTTGCCAACGAACTGACCAACGAAGACGTCTTGCGAGGCGATCGAGACATTGCATTTCCGGAAAGCGTGATCGATCTGATCGGCGGAGGTATGGGGCAGCCTCCCGGTGGTTTTCCTCAGGCCGTGAAAGATCGTGTACTGCTGGGGCGAAAGGAGTTCACCGGACGTCCGGGCGAATCGCTGCCGCCTGCCGATTTTGGCGAAGCTCGAAAGAAGGTTCGCGAGATCGTCAAACGAGAACCTCTGGAACGCGAAGTGATCAGCTGGTTGTTGTACGAACGAGTGTTTACAGAGTTTGCTCAGCATCAGCAGAAATACGGCGACCTGAGTATCCTTCCGACGCCCAATTTCTTCTACGGACTGCTGCCCGGGGAAGAGATCGCGGTTGATATTGAACCCGGCAAGACGCTCATCATTAACTTCCAGACAATCGGTAATCCTCACGCCGATGGAACCCGCACGGTCTTCTTCGAGCTGAACGGGCAGCCTCGCGAAGTGACGATAGTTGACCACAGCCTTGAAACTCAGGTTGTCCGCGCGGTGAAAGCGGACCCGTCAAACCGTCGTCACGTTGGTTCAACAATGCCGGGAATGGTGGTTTCCGTTGCGGTTCAGCCGGGCGACAGTGTTCGTAAAGGCCAGAAACTGCTGGTTCTGGAAGCCATGAAGATGGAGACGATGCTGAACGCGGAACAGGATGGCAAAGTCGCCGAAGTTCTGGTGAAGTCCGGCAGTCAGGTCGAAACCGGGGATCTGCTGATTGTAATGGAAGGCTGAAGCTGCCGGGTACTGCCGACGGCGGGCTCTTCTGCGATGGAGAGTCGGCTGAGGCCCGGATCTGCTGTCCCATCGGGTGTTTTGTTCGCCGCAGATTCGGCCGACAGTTCCCGGTCGTTATTTGCCAACCGGGTACGGTGAACCGTGCGGAGCCTTTTCGGGCATCGACGGCAGTAACGGACTGTCGTGTCGCTCACGCGCTTTGATGACGACCAGAGTCATATCATCAGCGGGTGTATCGCTGTCGGCATACTGCAGCGCGGCCTCCAGCAGTGAATCGACGATCTCATCGGCCGATCGGTGTCGGTTCTTCCGGACATTTCCAAGCATGCGATCTTTGCCAAACATGCTGCTGCCGGACGGTGATTCCTGAATTCCATCCGTTGGCATCAACAGGATGTCGCCCGGGTTCAGTCGAAAGCAGTCGGAAGTTGTGACGGTGACCTCGGGAATGAGGCCCAGCGGAATCTGATGCGTCACCAGTGTTTCGACGTGATCTTTGCGGAGAATCCAGCCGGGATGACCGGCATTGTGGTATTCAAATGTGGCGGATTCCGGGTCATAAATGACCAGCAGCAGCGTCACAAACATGCCGTCTGCTGTTCCGTCATGAATCAGTCGATTCATCGTGGGGAACATGCGGCTGGGATCGACGCCAAGTTCGGCAACTGTTCGCAGGCACGTCCGGGTCTCTGCCATGACAATCGCGGAACCCATGCCATGACCGGATACGTCACCGACAACAATGCCATAACGGCCATCGTTGAGTTTTACGAAATCGAAGTAGTCACCACAGCCCATTCCGGCAGAACGTATACCGGCTCCGATATCCAGTTCGTCGAATTTCGGGGACTGACGTGGGTACAGACTGTCCTGAATATGTTGTGCCGTGTTCAGTTCATTGCGCACCTGAAGCAGTTGTCGTTCGGCTGCCAGTCGGTTGTTGCGTTCGATTGCAAACCGGACACTTTTTGCCAGTGTCTGAGCATCGAAGTGGTTTTTCTGAACATAGTCGTCCGCTCCGGCCGCTACAGCCTGAACTGCGGTCTCGCTGTCTTCCATGCTGCTGAGCACCACGATTGGGACGTCTGTCACGTGAGCTGACAGTGTCAGAAATGTCTGAAGCCCGGCGCTGTCGGGAAGATTCAGGTCCAGCAGGATGACGGTAAACGTTTCTTCTCCGATGCGCTGGATTGCCGCACTGAGACTCTCGACGCGCGTAACGTTGACTTCGCCCAGTCCCAGCCGTAGTTTCGCCTGGATCAGGGCAGCATCGGTGGAGCTGTCTTCGACAAGAAGAATGGGGTGGGAAGTATCGAGGAACATTTGGGTGGGAATCGAGGATTTCTGTTGAGTGCCGCCATCAGAGTACCCAAACCCGGGGCGCGCTGTCACCTGCGTTCTTCCATGTCGTCTACGGTTTCGCTTTTTCGCGGAGATTCCTTTCAGAATGTGTACTTCTTCCACAGACGCCGTCGCAGTGACGTTTGCGAGGCGCTACCTGAAAATAGGGGTTTTAGGGGTACCGCCGGTTCTGCTGATCGCGCGGCAGCGGAGTCAGAGAGCCGGTTCCTTGCGAAATACTGGGGTTTTGGCGAGCCTACTATTAAGTGAGTTGCTGGTTTGTTCGCGGTTTTCGCGAAAAGGGCGGCCTTGTGCTGACGGGACAGGACCCAACAGAACAATCTGAGTCTCCTGACGCAGCACTTGAATCGGATCCGCTCCATATTGATTTTCCACGTGTGGGATCGCAGTTTATGTTGTGCCTTCGAATGCGTTTGTCTTCCTTTCCTGCCGATGTGATCCGATGGCTGTTCTGTCCGCAGAACGTTGCCGGGTCAGCCAACGCTCAGGCCGTGTGTTCCGGATCACTGTTGGCCGACCCGTTTGGACTCATTCACCGGTTTGGCTTCATTCAATTGTGCAGTGAGTTGCTGCTGTTTTTCCTGATGGTGAACAGTGTTCGGGGGCAGGATTCGATTCCGCTTCGGGCTGTGCTGAACGAGTCGGGCGACCAGGTGAGTGTTGTTCGCGAGGGACAGACAGAACCACTGCTGGTTCAGAACGCAATGGCCGACTTCCGGCCCTATGTGCATCCCATTCAGGCGCCGGATGGAAACGGTGTCCTGACAGAATTCAGTCCGCAACATCACCGGCATCAGACGGGGCTGTTCTGGGGGTTTACGCGAGTCAATGGTCGAGACTTCTTTCATCATCCGGAAGGTGACTACTGGCGACGCATTTCCGTGGCGGTGCTCAAGCCGATTGCTGCCGACTCGGAGGATTCCGTTCAGTGGCAGACCGTCTATGATCTGCTGGATGCAGACGGTCGTCCCATGATGCGTGAAACTCAGATCTGGACCCTTCGCGATATTGATGGACGATATGAAATCGATCTGCAGTGGAACGGGGAGGCCGGAGTCGACGTCACGATCGGTCAGTATGATTACGGCGGCCTGTTTCTGCGCATGCCGTGGAAGCCCGGAAGGGAAGGACATGCCGTCAACGGCGCGCGGCAGGTGGATCAGCGTGCCGAAGGGCAGCGGTCTGTCTGGCTGGATGTGGGGATGCGTGTGGACGGTCGTGACGATGCAGCCCATATCGCGATCTTTGATCATCCGGAGAATCCCGGGTTTCCTCAGCCGTGGCGGGTTGATGGTCAACTGGGCGTCGGACCGGTTCGTGCTCGACTGGGTGACTGGAGAATCGGGAAAGGTGAAGCAACCACCATTCGTCACCGGATTGTCGTGTTCACCGGCGAACTGGACGACGTCGCTCTGACAGACGCATGGTCAGAATACACGGGCCAGCGCATGGCGTGGGCTCAGTGGCGTCTGGCACAGGAAGAAGGCCGTCGGGCCGAGTTTCTGACACCACAAAAAGCGGTGGAGGGGATGACTCTGCAGCAAGGATTTCAGGCAAACGTCTTTGCGTCGGAACCGATGATGACTCAGCCGATGGCCTTCTGCTGGGATGATCGAGGGCGATTGTGGATTGCGGAAAACCGGGACTACGAATCTCGTGGTGATGGCTTTTCGAATGATGGTCGCAGTCGGATATTGATCCTGGAAGATACAGACCACGATGGCGTTGCGGATAAACGATCGGTCTTTCTGGAGGGAATTGCGTTTCCTGCGGCTTTGGCGGTGGGCATGGGCGGTCTGTGGGTGGGGGCTCCACCGAATCTTCTGTTTGTACCTGACCGAAACGGCGATGATCGGGCCGACGAAGAGGACATTGAAGTTCGGCTGACGGGATGGGGAATTCGTGACCGCCATGAAACTCTGAACAGTTTTCATTGGGGGCCGGATGGATGGCTTTACGGCTGTCAGGGTTACGCGACGCCGTCAAGAGTGGGCAAGCCGGCTGGCAAAGGTCGGCTCTATCGTCACAACGATGATTTCCCGCAGAAGATCGAGTTTGCCGATGAGCCCACTGATATCAACGGCGGTGTATGGCGGTATCACCCGAC
>JAGQPY010000279.1 GCA_020426485.1 Planctomycetaceae bacterium | reverse complement strand
AAGTCTCCGCACTCCAAGGTGGCGCTGTCCAGTTAAGCGTTGGGCAGGTCAGTTCTTGTCGGCCGTGATGGACGATACCGCGCGTCTCGCTCTGGTCAGAAAGGAGTCGTGGCCTCGCTCACGACCGGCGAAATCATATCCGCTGCACGGTGACCGCTGTGCTTCGAACGACCGGCAGGTTGGTGGCGGTCTCTGGTAAAGTCTAACGATTAAGTCAGTACTTCCAGCTGCGGTGACTTAATCGAAAACGTTGTTCTTGACTCCGGACACTGACATTCCCCTAATATTTAGAGAGATGTACGATTTGACATAGCCGCAGGTCGCAGAAGAGCGGCTAAGTTGAATGAGGAACGTTCTCAACCTGAGCAAGGAGGCCAGACATTGAGCGACAGCATGATCCGTGGAGTGAGTATCCCGACAACTTTGTCGGAAACACGATTGCGACGCCCCTCAGTCAGCCTTACTCAAATGCACAAGTCAGAATCCCATTCCATTCTTTATCGCCCCGTGTTGTTTCGGGTGTTTCAGGTCCTGAGCGTCATTGCTTTGTCGATCAGCGGCTATCTGGCGTGGACTGCGTTTCAGGCGAAAGAGGTCTACGGCTGTGGGGGCGGAGAGATTTTTGATTGTGGTCACGTTCTGACAAGCCAGTATTCGAAGATTTTTGGCCTGCCTGTCAGCGTTCCTGCATTTGCTCTGTATGCCAGCCTGATCAGCGTCCTGTTTTTCATGCGATCAAACACGCCGGAAAAGATTCTGACGGCCGGATGGAGCATTTTGACTTTCGGAGCTGTCTCAGCCGGACTGGCGGCACTGTGGTTCATTGGGATTCAGGTCTTTGTTCTGAAACACTTGTGTGCATACTGCCTGGCGGCTCACAGCTGCGGGCTGTTTCTGACCGCTGCTGTTTTGTGGTATCGTCCATTGGGGATCAGGACCACCTCTTTGCTTTCCGGAGTTGCGGCGGGTGGTATTGCGATCATGGTCGCTGCTCAGGTCACTGCCGAACCACCACAAACTTTCGTGGTGGAACGATTTGACGAGATGCCTGCCTCAGAAGACGTGGCATTCGAATTCGATGCTCCTGTTGACTTCGACGCCCCCATTGACTTCGCTCCGCCGATTGCCGTTGATGATGAGTCCGCCGAAGCCGGGTCGGAATTCGGAACTGTGTTTGCACCTCCGACAGACGTACCTCCCCTGGCGGTTGAAACTGTTTTTGAACCACCCGTGATCGCCGACGATGTTCGCCAACCTTCGCCCACAGAATCACCTGTCAGCTCTGAACCGGCAGACGACGCAAAAGCGGTCAAGCCAACGGCTGCCAGTGCACCGGAACCGGCGAAGGCAGACGTAACAAACATCTCCGCGCCTTCAACGCCGGCGGCATCGGATGGGGTCCGGGCAACGGTGGCACGAGCGTCGATGCTGTTTATTTCTCCTTCAGCGGCGCGACTTACGGTCCGTTTCCTGGCTGCTTTTGCTGATGAAAGTGCCGAGAATCCGGCGTCCGATGCAGACTCTCCCGATGCAAAGGTCGATGCCGAAACTGAGAAAAAATCCGGGGATGCAGGCGGGGAAACGGCGGCACCGGCTCCGGAGGTTGCCAAGCCGGAACCTCGGCTGGTCAGTGTTTCCGGAAATCGTTTTCGACTGGATTCACGACAGTGGCCGCTGCTCGGAAGCCCGGATGCACGATATATCTTCGTGGAAATGTTTGATTACACGTGTCCGCACTGTCGGAATACACATCGAGCTGTTCACGGGGCCATGCAAAAATACGGAGACGATCTGGCAATCATCGCTCTGCCCGTTCCCCTGGAGCGTTCGTGTAATGACACCGTGACGCGAAGCTCTCCGGCTCATGCAAACGCCTGTGAATTCGCACGTCTGTCGATCGCTGTCTGGCGAGTACAGCCTTCAATGTTTCAGGTCTTTCATGAATGGCTGTTTGAGGGGACACGATCCGCCTCTGCTGCTCGTTCAAAGGCAGAAGAACTGGTGGGTAAGTCCGCACTGGATGCCGAACTTGCTCGACCATATGCCGGTGAATACATCTCCAAACATGTCGAACTCTACAAGCGCGTGGGGAGAGGTTCGGTGCCGAAGCTGATGTTTCCCAGATCCACGATGACGGGCGAAGTGTCGTCCGTTCAGACGCTCTGCAGCACGATCGAGCGCGAACTTGCTTCTGCAAAATAACCTTCTGGTGTGTCGGCATTGTTTGGTGTGCCGGCACGGTGGCGTGCGGGGCACTGCTGCGAGAAGCCCGCCTTCGGATGGGCAGCAATCAGTTCAATTCCCCTGCCGGTTTTCGTGATGCAGCTCCGTGTTGACGAGGACCTGTCTGCAGGCGATACTCCTGTGCTGACACACAATGGGATGGCGTCCGACAGGTGTTTGCAGGGGATGGATTCGAATGCAGATCTTCTTTTCCGCAGGCGAGGCGAGTGGCGATCAGCATGCTGCTCACTTGATTCAGGAACTTCGCCACCGCCATCCCGAACTTCAATTCACCGGGTTTGGTGGTCCGGAAATGGCCCAAAATGGCTGCCATTTGCTGTTCGAACTGACTCAGTTGGCCGTAATGGGCTTTCTTCGAGTCATTCCACTGCTGGCCAGGTTCCGCAAGCTGGTGATTCAGGCGGAACAGTGGTTCGATGATCGTCGTCCGGACGCCGTTGTTCTGGTGGATTTTCCCGGATTCAACTGGTGGATTGCTCAAGCAGCAAAGAAACGCGGAATTCCGGTTTTCTACTACCTGCCCCCACAGCTTTGGGCGTGGGCTCCGTGGAGGATTCGTCGAGTGCGGAAATGGGTGGATCATGTTATTTGCTCGCTGCCATTTGAATTCGACTGGTATCGTTCGCGCGGTGTTTCTGCCGTTTGGGTTGGGCACCCCTTCTTTGACGAAGTCGCTGCTCGCCGGATGGACGAGAGTCTTGTGCAGGAACTCAGGAGTCGTGAGACTGGATCCGTCACGGTTGGAATTCTTCCCGGGTCGCGCAATCACGAGGTTGATCGCAATTTTCCGGTGATGCTGCAAGTGATGCGCAACCTTTCCGCAGGCATTCCCCGGTTGCGCTGGATTGTTGGCGCGCATCGTGAAGAACACCGAACAAAGTGCCAGCAGCTGCAGGAGCAATCCTGCCCCGATGCGGACGTTACCTATTTCGTAGGCAGGACGCCGGAAGTGATCGAAGCGGCGGACTGCTGCCTGATGGTCAGTGGCTCGATTAGTCTGGAGTTACTGGCGCGGAGGACTCCCGGAATCGTACTCTATCGGGTTCCTGCCATTGGCCGCTTCTTCGCTCGGTTTCTGATGAACTGTCGGTTTATCACACTGACCAATCTGATTGCCGATCGCGAAGTGATGCCGGAGTACATCTCTTCAGGCAATCCGGCGTCCGATATCGAAAAAATCACGAATACCCTGCGGCACTGGGTTCAGCAGCCTGCTGCATTGCAGGAAAAGCGGAGCGAGCTTTCAGCGCTGGCTCAAGCAGTGGCTATCACGGGGGCGACACAACGGACGGCCGAATTCCTTCTCAACAGCCTTGGATGCCCGCCGACCGTTGCCGATTGTGAAGCGACCGCTGCCTGATTGCGGCGGTTGGCACCTGTCCCTGCGACAGCTTCAGTCATTCAGGTCCAGCAAGTGCGGGTGCTCGATACGATCCAGTTCAACGGGGTAATTTTCGAACGACATGGTGTAACATTCTTCGAACAGCGGCCGCAGGAAGTCGTCGAGGTCCGGCGGTGCAGGTGGTCGCACAATGAATTCGCGGCCATTGGGGGTTTCGCGAATATCACCTTCTTCGATCACGATTTCGCCATTCTTGACGACATATCGAGGGTGCCCAAACATGCGAACGACGTCAGCATCCTCTTCGTAAATCACGATATCGGCGTCACAGCCGATTCCCAGATTGCCCTTGCGATGGAGCCCAAGCGCGCGGGCGGGGCCGGCCGACATGGCGGTGGCGATTTCGTAAAGAGTGTATTCGCGATCGATTTCCGGCAGGCTGATGCGGTCTTTGATTTTATCCGGAAGCTTTGCCACGCATTCCTTTCGGAAATCCGCACACATCAGCAGCTGAATGATCTCCGGATAACGCCAGAAGCAGCCACCATTGGGATGATCTGTCGAAAGAAAGACCTGCCATGGGTCTTTGATGAGCAGCAGCAATTCCAGGCCGCTGGCCCATTGAACGGCGTTCACCAGATTGCTGGGGCGATAGGTGTAGGGAACGATGCCGCAGCCGGTTTCGTTTTCCACATCAAGATTGCCCCACTTTCGCCCCGTCAGCTTGTACAGAAGATGCTGCCACGGCCCGTCCGCAGTAATTGTGACGGTATCACCAAACAGAACTGCTCCGGCATCGGTGGTGACGTTTTTGTGCGTGTTAAAGTATTCCGCCAGCTGTTTGGTTTCGGAACACATGGTATCCCAGTCATCGCCACCGTAGGCGTGGTACTGAGAATGTGCAATGTGGGCTCGCCGACCTTCCAAGTGCTTCAGCGTGTCCAGGGTGGTTGAAATATTTCCCGGAGCGCCCAGGTTGTTGCAGTGCAGATGAATCGGGTGAGGCAGCTTCAGATCTTCGCAGATCGCGGCCAGCGACGTGATGATGCTTCCGGGAGTCAGTCGACTGTAGCCTTCAATGGAATCTGTCAACTGCTTGGCATCGCGGCCCCATTTCCATGCCGTGACTCCGCCCGGATTGACGGCCTTGATTCCATAGGACTTGGCCGCCCAGATGTACCACGCAACGACATGTTTGGCTCGTTCGTATTCGCCCTGCTCCAGCTGATCCAGCAGGATTTCGTTGTTGGCCATCAGAGTCAGCGAAGCCTTGTCGACAATCGGAATGTCGGCAAGTTCTTCGTGAGTGTGGCGAGCTGACAGGACCGGCACGGCCGCTTCATTGACGGTTGTAAAGCCCATTCCGGCGTACAGATAGCCGGTTGCGAATGTTGTGGGAGCCATACCTCCCAGGCCACTGCGGCGTGACTTGGTACGGATGAACGCCTGAACTCGACGATGATCTTCCGGCGTCATCGCTCGAGCAAAGTTGATGGCACCGCCGGCGACGTGTGTGTGCACATCCACGCCGCCTGGAAACACAATCATCCCGGTGGCATCAATCGTGCGTCCGCCATCCACGGAATCCACGATACGCCCACTGTCATCGACACAGATGTCCTTGATGACACCGTCGAGCCCGTTGGCCGGGTCGTAAACTTTTCCGCCGGAAATTCTAAGCATTGTCGAGTTGTCGTCAGATGTTTTTTCGTGCCATGTGAGACCAACGCTCACTTCCCACCAATGAGTGCCACAGCACAGCCTGCTGACGGCGTCCGTCGTTTCGAAGCGACGTCAAGCAAGCCAGCAACCGCACAGCGACAGTTATGAAACCTCGCCACGGAACCAAACCAGCCGCGCATCTCCAGCCGCTCACTTCGCCGCCGAACGTGCATCTTAGTGATCGGCTGTCCGTGAGTCACACCTGATTCGTGATCATCTGCGGCTGGCTTCCGTCCGGCAGCCAGAACGGCTTTGCCGCGATGGCTTCATTAATGCGCCGCACGACTTCTTCATCGCTCGGATACGGAGATTTCAGAGCCGGCTTCAGCGGCAAAGGAAGTTCGTCCATGCGATAGGCCGTTCCCGGAGCCGCAATTCCCTGAGGCGCCGTGGTAATGTGAACTCGCGCCAGACGACTGGTGTGAGTCACATGCGGATCCAGACAAATTGTCGGAATGCGTTTCAAATGATCGATGGCTGGTTGAGGCATGGTCGCACCGGGATCAGCACCGATGATGAACGCCGCATCACAGTCGCCACGCACCAGCACGTCCACGGTGGAGAATTCGCCCGGGTTGTACCGCGGATAACCACGATTAAACGTGATGCCGAATGGATACCCGGTCTGCCAGCGCATAATGACGTCGGCCCCGGTGACATTTCCATGACCCCGCATCGGCATGGCTACGAACTTGGTAAACGCATTCATTTCGGCGGCCAGCGTCAGCAATGCCGCGCTGTTCATGTGCTTGCCGCGCGTCATCGACAGGCCCATGCCAAAGAACATGCAACCAAACTTGCAGCTCTTCATGCGGTGAACAAGATCGTCCAGCATTTCCCGGGTCAGACCGGTTTCGGCAATCGCTTCATCGCGAACGGGCTGGTCCTTAATCAGAGCTCGCAGAATCGTAATCAGTTCAAAATCTTTTCCTGGCCGCACCTGCAGAAAAATGTCGGCGGCTTTCGCGCTTTTGGTTTCGCGAATGTCGACCAGCACCATCGTGCGGTCCTTGCGCCCGCGGGGCAGAAACTTTGATTTCTGCATGATGGTGTATTTCGTGAAGTGGCGAGGATGGCATTCCGCCGGGTTACCTCCCCAATACACGATAAAGTCGGCTCGCTGTTTGACTTCGCCCAGAGTACACGTGACTTTGCCACCCAACTGGGCGGCGATTTCGGTTGGACCGTGTCAAAGCGATGTGTGACTGTCGAGCAGCCCTCCCAGCATGTCGGCCATCGCAACGCACTCTTTTTGTGCTTCGCACGTCGTGTTGCTCATACCGTAAACCAGCGGCATGTCGGCTTCGTGCAGCAGCGTCGCCGCCATCTGAATGGCGTCTTCCAGTGCGGCTGGCTGACCGTCAATCAATGCGGCCGGGTATTTTTCTTCGGCCGTGTGATTCAGAAACCATGACGTCCCCAGCACGCACGCTTTCCTGGCTTCGTGGATGCGAACTTCGTCATGATGCAGTTGAATATCGTCACAAACGCAGCCACAAAAAGTGCAGGTGGCGTTATTGATGATTTGAAGAGTCATAGGTTCGCAGCCATTCACGAGGGGAGGCAGTTGGACAGGGGCTAAGTGCTTCGCGAAGTGTTTCTCAGCCTTTACATTCGGTGTCGCCTGGACCAGACGACGGAACGGTGAAGGTTCAGCCAAGTGCTCGGCCGGGATTGCTGCCACGGGTTCGTCGCGGCATAAATCGGCCTTCTTCCACTTCAGTCCAGGGAGCCACATTTTCGGTGGCGTCGTTTTCCGTTGAAAAGTGAGGGCTCTGTGGCCCGGCCAGCCTGGAATTGATGGGTTGTTGTTTCATGGCGGGATGTTCGTGTCCGGGGTGGAGTGAAGATTTTGAGTGATCAGCAACTACCTGATTCTTCGGCAAATTGATCATCCGGATGAATCAGATTCGGGTCAAGTCTGAATGGACCGGCCAACAGGTGACGCGGGCGGAGTGTGAGTTTAACATCCTGTGCTCTCAATGCCGCGAGAAATTCGTGATTACGAATAACCCGACCCAATTTACGTTTGCCCGGGTGTCGAATACCAGCCCG
>JAGQPY010000278.1 GCA_020426485.1 Planctomycetaceae bacterium | reverse complement strand
ACTCGTTTAACCCGATGCCGCAGGCGAGGTCGTACTGGTCTGCACTTTTCCTCGCCTGCGGCATCGGGTTAAAACAGGAAAAACTCGATGGCGTCGAGCATGTACCGGCGGACTGCAGAGGTTTTGTTCCCGGCCGAATTTGGCGCCCGTTTGTCATTCGTTATCAAGGAGCCCGGTATGCGGAGTCGTTATGGACTGTCCATCAGTAATCTGCTGCATCCCACCGACTTTTCGCACGGAAGCGATGTCGCCTTCGCTCATGCGCTGCGCATCGCGCTGGATACGCGAGGGTCTCTGGAGATTCTGCACGTTGATCGGCATCGTTCGAAGGCAAAATGGGACAGTTATCCTTCCGTTCGCGACACCCTGCACAAGTGGAATCTGCTGGACAGGGAAGCGTCTCGTTCCGATGTGGCTCACCTTGGAGTTCACATTTCCAAGTCGGCGTCCACAGGAGTCGACCCGGCTCAGGGAATTCTGGACCATATTGAACGGCGTGGAGCCGATCTGATCGTTCTGGCGACTCATCGACGGGAAGGCTTCGATCGCTGGCTGAAGGGCAGTCTGGCCGAGACAGTGGCCAATCGCACCGAAGCCGCCACATTGTTTGTGCCCTACGGTGTTCCCGGGTTCGTCGATCTGGAAACCGGCAAAGTCAGTCTGCAGCGCGTGCTGATTCCGGTCGACCAGGAGCCAGCGCCGCAATTGATCATTGATGCCACGGCCGCTTTGATTGAATCCGTCGCCACAGAACCGGTTGAAGTGCGCTTACTGCACATTGGTGACCCCGCAGGAACTCCGTCCGTGACTCTGCCTCATTCGACAAAGTGCCGTTGGCAGTGGGTCACACAAAACGGCGACGTCGTCGACACCATCTGCCGGGATGCATCGCAGAACAAAGTTCAGCTGATTGCTATGGCGACCAATGGTCATGACGGTTTCCTTGATGCGCTGCGAGGCTCAACGACCGAACGAGTTCTGGGACGTGCCGAATGCCCACTCCTGTCCGTTCATCAGCTCGACGAGTAGAAGCCCCTCGGAACGGTCTATAATTGTGCGAATACGCACATATAAACACGAATCTGCACACCTTCGAGGTCGGTGCCACGCCAGTCGGGCCGGTATCGCACGAATTCCGGAAAGTTGCGACGGGAGCGGCAACATTCAACGGGGGAAGCTGTACCGCCTTCTTCTGATCAATAAGATCGCCGTTAATCGTCAACGTTGCCAAAGTGTTGCTTCTTCCGGGATTCACCACTCCACCGCGCTGGCATAGTGCTTGCAAGAGAAAAGCGGTGCCATGCCGGATGACAGTTCTGATGGCAGGGGTATGTAAATGGTACTGCCCGCTAATTTTGAGGAATGACGCTTCCTTCGAAGCGTTCGCGCAGATTTTCAGGAAATTCATATGCGAAAAAATGACCCGGTCACACACCTGATGACAAAGGATGTGATTACTCTGCAGCTCAACGAACCACTGTCGAAAGCTCGCCGTTTGTTCGAGGAGTCGAAAATTCACCACCTGCCGGTGGTTGACGGTGCGAAGCTGGTTGGAATTCTGACGTGGAGTGACTTCCTGCGTGTGAGTTTTGGTGAGTTCGGCAATCAGGACGCGCGAAATCTGGATGCCGTCCTTGACCATACCTACAAACTGGCCGATGTCATGCACGCTGAGCCGGTGACGATTCCAGTGAACGGAACGGTCCGCGACGCTGCTCAGACTCTGAGTACTCACGGCTTTCACTCGCTGCCTGTTGTCGAAAACGGCGAACTTCGGGGGCTCGTCACGTCGACGGATTTGATCCGCTACCTGCTGGAACAGTATTGATGCTGCTTTCGGGAAGTCTTCTGACGGTCAACTGAGTCCGTCAGAGGACTTTGCGAATCGCGCGTTCAACGATGGCACCAGCTGCAAAATCATATGCCGGTCACTGGTGCGTCGCCGAAATGGTGAGACTTCGGAGGTCTGAAGTCTCACGATGTCAGCGACTGGTGAAAGTTTTTCCCGTCGCTGCCTGTGTTCAATCGAGGTTCAATCGAGCTGGCGGAAGAGGTCACTCTGTTCGCCTCCAACGCCTGATTTTCAGAGGTATCAGACAGGACGGATTGATCAACGATGGTCAGGCATTCGATCTTTTCGATCGCTTTCACATGAAATAACATCAGACACGAACCCGCTGGCAGTCATTCGGGTATCTCCACATTCGTATTTCGCCGTTGACGCCCGTCAATGCTCATCGATACCCGGATTGTTTGAAGGTTGTCGCGCCGTGGAACAACAGCCAACGCCCCCTGTTGAGGCCTTCCGGTCTTTAAAGGTTTCTCTGCTGATCTGCCGTTCCGATGGTACTGTCGACGAAGTGCTCAGTCGACAATCCGGCGATGAATTGACGTTCTCTGCGGGACAGCATTTTTTCGGGCTGATTCCGGAAGACGACCGCGAAGACTTCATTGAGGCCTGGAACAATCTGACAGCGACGTCACCGGATCTTGACACAGCGCTGAGATTCTCATTTGGCGAACTGCAGACGTGGTTTCGTGTTCGAGTCTCGCTGCTCAATGATGAGCGGCGCCGAGTGATTCTGATGTTACCGGCCGATGCGTCCATTCGCCGGGAGTTAGAGCAGACGGCCCACTGGCGTGCGGTCCTGGACACGGCTGTGGACGCCATCATCACCATTGACTCTCAGGGAACGATTCTGACCGTCAATGTCGCAGCTTCGGAAATGTTTGGATATCCGGTCGATGCGCTGCTGAATCAGAATATTTCCATTCTGATGCCGGAACCCTACCGTTCCGAACACAACGGTTATCTTCAGGAATACATTCGCACAGGAAAGGCGGCCATCGTAGGCATCGGTCGGAAGGTCACGGCCATTTGCTCCGACGGGACGGAACTGCCCGTTCATCTGGCGGTCAGCGCTTTTGACGTAAATGGCCAGAAGCGATTCACCGGCATCATTCGAGACCTTTCTGAACTCGACAGCGTCCAGCAGCAGTTGCTTCAGTCAGAAAGACTGGCGGCCATCGGTCAGATGGTCACCGGGCTGGCTCACGAAAGCCGCAATGCTCTTCAGCGAGCGCAAGCGCATCTGGACATGTTGTCGCTTGATCTGGAAGAAATGCCTGAGCAGCTTGACCTGGCACAACGTTCAAAGCATGCGCTGCAGGACCTTCACCGACTTTACGAAGAAGTCAAAGGTTATGCGGCTCCGATCCAGCTGGAGTATCGACCTGTTCGCCTGACGACGATCTGGAGAAAGGTGTGGGCACATCTGGAATCAGAACGAGCAGAAAAGCAGATCAATCTGAAAGAAACTCCGGAATGTGACGAGCTGCAGGTGGAAGTTGACATTCATCGAATGGAACAGGTCTTCCGGAATATCATGGAGAATTCCATCCATGCCTGTTCGGAGAAGGGTTGCATCACAATCAGTTATGCCCCGGATCGACTGCACCGCGTCGATGCTGTTCGAATCAACATTCAGGACGACGGACACGGATTGACCACCGAAGCAGCGCAGCACCTGTTTGACCCCTTCTTCACGACCAAGCAAAAAGGGACCGGGCTGGGTCTGGCCATTGTCGAAAGAATCATTCTCGCTCACGGTGGAATGATCTCCGCAACCGCGTTGCAGCCACATGGCACCATCATCTCGATTGTTTTGCCGAGCAAAGCCATCAGTCGGAACGGTGTTCGATAACGCAGCCGAGCGGATGTGAGCCGCCGAATGGTTCACCGCTTTCACCCTTCAGCACGAAGCCAACCGGCGTCCTCCCGATGTCACGGCATCGCAACGGATTTGTCGCCGTGGTCGAAACTCCGCGGGATCATTCTGTGGAAACGATCCGCGGAGCTTCGTGCATTCAGGCACAAAGTGTGCGTTTTTGCACACTGTCCCGTGGCCTCCGGCGGTACAACACGTGATGGAAACCGTGAATCCGTGAAAAATCTGCGGATCGGAACGTGACTCGCATCTCCATGCGTTGTGACGTGACCACAGGAAGTGACCGAACATGATTCAGATCCCGTCCGTAACCACAGGATCCGACTCAGGCGGTCAGGAGAGATCAATCAATGACTGACACAATGGCCCCCATCAATATGCTGATCGTCGAAGACGATGACGATTTCCGACAAACGCTTGTTCGGTGGATGACACGCAAGGGCCACAATGTTGCTGAAGCGGCGAACGGACACGAAGCTCTGGAGATCTGCGATCGTCAGCATTTCCAGGTGGCCATTGTCGACATGAACATGCCCGGCATGACGGGGATCGAGTTGCTGGATCGACTGAAGGAAAGCCAGTCGGACACGGAGGTGTTGATTCTCACCGGGCAGGGCACCATCGAAAGCGCTGTCAACGCCATGAAGATCGGGGCCTGCGATTATCTGACGAAGCCCTTTCCTTTGGATGAGCTTGAGCAGCGTTGCCGGATGGCCTTTGAACGCGGACGGATGGCCAAGGAAAACCGCCAGCTGAAGGCCATCATTCGGCGAACACAGCCGTCGGTCGCCATCATCGGCAATTCATCTCGAATGAAGGACGTCTTTCGACTCATCGATCGCGTCGCACCGACGGACAAACCCGTGCTGATTCAGGGTGAGAGCGGAACCGGTAAGGAACTCGTCGCCAGAGCGCTTCAGAACAAGAGCCAGCGCAGCAACGGCCCGTTTGTCACGATCAACTGTGCTGCTCTTCCGGAGAATCTGGTCGAAAGTGAGCTGTTCGGGCACCGCAAGGGTGCATTCACGGGGGCAAATGAGGATCGGCCGGGGCTGTTTGAGGTGGCCGACGGCGGGACACTGTTCATCGACGAAATCGGCGAACTTCCCGGCGCGTTGCAGCCCAAACTTCTGCGAGCACTCGAAGATGGTTCCATCCGACGCGTGGGATCTCATCGTGAACGCAAAGTCAACGTCAGGCTCATTGCAGCGACAAATCGAAATCTGGCCGAGGAAGTTGCCGCGGGCCGCTTTCGGGAAGATCTCTACTATCGCATCAACGTGATGTCTCTGGAACTGCCGCCTCTGCGCAAACGCGAAGGCGATGTGTCGCTGCTGATCGATCATATGCTGGGGAAGGAATGGAGCATCGCTCCTGATGCGCGGACGGCACTGGAACAGTACCAGTGGCCGGGAAATGTTCGACAACTCAGGAACGCCATCGAACGCGCGCAGATTCTGGCAAACGACCATCGAATCACGATGGATGATCTGCCGTCCGAGGTTGTCGATCCTCACACGGACGATACATCGCGAACCGGCACAGCTCCTGCCGCAGTGACAGCGATCGCGACAGACTCGCCTCGTCTTCAGGATCTGGAACGGGCTCACATCGTCGAAATTCTGAAGCGAGAGCACGGCAACAAGGCCAGAGCTGCACGGATTCTTGGAATCCATCGTCGAAAGCTCTACCGTCTTCTGGAACGCTACAACATCACAGAAGACGTATTGTCCTGATCAGCGCTGCGTTCTGATCAGCGGTGATCTGGTTTCAGTAGGCATTGTTATCCCGGAAATCGCTCCAACGGCATACGCCGTTCCTGCTGCTGCGCGTCCCGCTGAATCAAGCGAGTGAACCGCAAGAGTGTTCGGTCGTCGCTCTGTCGATAGGGCTCACCGGGACGCCCCGAGTCAATGTGGAACGTGGTCACTGACCGGCGTTCTGCCGTATTTACAGGCAACGGGCGATTGGCAAAAACGGGCTGCCGGGAACAGTCAACACGATTTTGACGGCCATCGTTTTTGCGGATTCTGCGGGAAAACACTCGGTAGGGAATACCTGTAAAACTGCCGCGGAGTCCGGACGATAGGAAAGTCAGTGCCGCGTTTGCTTCGCGCGCGATCGTCTTCACATTGAGGTGACGTGAATTGTGTCGAGGCTCGGATGCAGCTTTGTTGCGAATGGAATGCGGTTGACGGACATCACGGAGGAGCCATCCGGCTTGAAGCTGCCCATCGATTCCTGAGAAGGATCTCAATTCACCTGAGGTCTCCATCGATGGCGCATCATCGAAATTCAAGCAAAAGCCACACCACTGAAACCATGGGCCGCCCACATGAAATGCGAACATTGCCGTTCTGAAAAGTATCTCCGCATCAGTCAGTCCAAAGACCGTTGGTACTTCCGGTTGTTTCTGATGCGGTGTCTGCGATGTCGCTACTGCGGACACACATTCCTGTCGGCAATCTGGCATCCCGTCCCGACATCGCAACGCACGGCGGATTCGACACCAGCGACGGAAGTCATCGAGCGACGAGCCGCGTAATTCCTTCGGAGACTGCGGCCTTTCGATCGCGATGTGGCCTTCTGTGCAGATCAAAGCGACTTAACCGGACAGCGCCAGGTTGTCTTCTGGAGTGCGGCAACTTGTCGCCGCTTTGGATTTGATTCAAGACGTCGAGTTTCCGCGAACAGCAGATTAAGAACCGCTAACAAAACCTAAGAGATCCGCGACTTTTAGGTTTTGTCAGGGGTACCAAGAATTGACTGGTCGTCTGTCAGGATTAGAACTTCGGGCGAGGCTGTCATGGACTTCGCCGAAGGTTCAGTCCAACAACAAACGGATCTCCGGCGAACTCCACGACCCTGGAGTCGATCGGGAAAAGGGGGCTGATCCTTTGTGCAGCGGTGAAGAACTTGTGCCTCCTGAGTTGTCGTGATTGCTCCTCGAAAATCAAAGCCGCGTTTCGGCGACTATCTTTCGGTAATATCCGATGCGGCGACCAGTCGCCGCACTCCAAAGTGGCGCTGTCCAGTGAGAGTCGCTGACAAGACCAGGGCAGGCCTCCCTTCACGATGACTGTTTCACCTGCTTTCCGGACCGTTGCGACAGCCAATCCCGGTTTTGTCAGCGACTCTGAATCACTCGTTTCGAATTGAAATCAGTGTTGCATCCTGAAGATTGTCTCCGGGATGAACAATCACAACATCGCCTTCGACGAGACCGGAGAGCACCTCCGCTTCCATATCGTTTCGGTGCCCCAGTGAGACAGGTGTGAGTACAGCTCGATCTTTGCGGGCCACGAAAACGGACCATTGATCGTTCGCTCGAAACAGTGCTCCGGATGGAACCTTGACGACATCCTGTCCTTCCCAGATGACAATGGCTGCGTCAACCCGATATCCGTCTCCCGGCAGGATGTCTTTCGAATCTGTATCAAAGTCGATGATCACGTTGACTCGCTGCTCTTCGATTCCCAAAGCGGAAACTTTGGTGAATGCTGCCGGTTCGACAAGCCGCACCTTGCCGTGCAGAGCTTCTGCACCTCCCCAGTTTTCCAGAAAAACAGCAGCCCCGGGACGAATCCGGACGGCATCGGTCGACAGAACATCGACTTCAACTTCCAGATCAGACGG
>JAGQPY010000277.1 GCA_020426485.1 Planctomycetaceae bacterium | reverse complement strand
CGACTCTCGCGTTGGGAAAGAGTGTATTTAATCGATGGGGCTGTTGTTCCTCCCGAAGCTGATGACGGATTCACTGCAGTGGACTCGAACGGTCACTGACAGCACTTGCGATGGTGTCAAAACCTGTGACCACAGTCGACTGGGTCCGGAGGTCGATTCACCAGATTCCGGCGGGCTCAGTCCGGAGCAGCAGGTCACTCTGTCAGAAAACATGCTGAGAAACCTCGGCCTGACATCAGCGTTTGCTCCGATCGTGGTCCTCTGCGGACACGCGTCCGACGTCACCAACAACCCGTACAAAGCCGGGCTGGATTGCGGTGCCTGCGGCGGTCATTCCGGGGAACCCAACGCGAGAGTCGCTGCGGCGCTGCTGAACAAAGCCGACGTTCGAACGGCACTTGCACAGCGAGGAATCGTGATTCCGGATTCAACATGGTTCGTGGCTGCGGTCCACAACACGACCACAGACGAAATCCGTTTTCCGGACGTCGACTCATTGCCGATTCAGTTGGCCGAAAAGTTTCAGGCAGTGCAGCAGTGGACGAAGGAAGCCGGTCGGCTGTGTCGAGCTGAACGTTCGGAACGACTGGGCGCAAAGTCGGAATCTGATGTTCTGAAGCGCAGTCAGGACTGGGCGGAAGTTCGACCGGAATGGGGGCTGGCCAACAACGCGGCGTTCATCGTGGCTCCGCGATCCAGGACCGCCGGTCTGAACCTGACGGGGCGAACGTTCATGCACAGCTACGATTATCGACAGGACAGTGACCTGCGAGTTCTGGAGCTGATCATGACAGCGCCGATGGTCGTGACAAGCTGGATCAATCTGCAGTACTACGCGTCGGCGGTCCACAACAAAGCGTTCGGCAGCGGGAACAAACTGATCCACAACGTAGTCGGTCAGTTCGGCGTGTTCGAAGGAAATGGCGGAGACCTGATGACCGGGCTGCCGTGGCAGTCGGTACACGACGGGCAAAAGTTTCAACACGAACCACTGCGTCTGCTGGTGCTGATTGAGGCTCCACGAAGTGCAGTCAGCCGGATCATTGAAAAGCACAGCCATGTTTCCGACCTGGTCACCAACGGCTGGCTGTCATTGATCGTCGCCGAGGATTCGCACTTCTATCGATGGACTTCCAACAAAGAATGGGAAGAACAACGCATTGGATAAATGTGCGAAAACATCGCTGCAGCACGACGTGCGTCCGACCGCCGCATGCTGGCTTTCTGCAGCAACATCCGGAACAGGCAACGCTGTGAAGCAATTCTGTAGCCGAATTCGTGAGCAATTCTGTCGCGGAATGCGTGAGCCATTCTGTAGCCGAATTCGTGAGAATTCGGAGAACATCGTGGTGATGTCAGAAGTTTCACGACTTCTGCGACCCGTGTTTTCGACGTCAAAAAAGTGCTCCACGGCGTTGACGAACAGAGCGAGAAGTTTGAGCCATGGTCAGGCCATGAACGTTCAGAGACATCCTGTTGCACTC
This sequence comes from Planctomycetaceae bacterium, assembly GCA_020426485.1. GTDB lineage: Bacteria > Planctomycetota > Planctomycetia > Planctomycetales > Planctomycetaceae > JAGQPY01. The sequence goes on along the minus strand of JAGQPY010000277.1, from coordinate 5,883 downwards.
ATCACAATGCAACAGAATCGGTGAGTGACGGACAAGTCTTAAGAACCCCTAACAAAACCTAAGAGATCTATAAGGTTTTGTTAGCGGTTCTAAGAAAAGGGAGAATGCGAAGTGACTTCAGGTATCGTAGCCGCAGTTCTGTGCACCATGGCAATCGTCCTCGAACCAACATTGCGCTGGCCGCGACACAAATGACCGACCGACGTCAATGACCACTCAAGTCGTTACAAAGGCGTCGCAGATGCCACCTCCCGACATGTTCAGCGTCAAGACTCCGTTCGAACTGTTGCGTGTGACCATTGCAGTTAATGTTCCCCCGTTTTCACTGATCGTGGCCTGCGAATGATTCACCATCAGTGTAACTGGCCGGACGATGGTGCGAATCGTTGATTGCCAACATGGCATCTTGCGGTGAATGTCACCCCGGTTGTTCTCAGTGGAAAACTCGCGCGAAGGCGGGGCGGCCATCGGCTGTTCCAATGCCGGATGGAATTCTTTGCTGCGACGAACTTCAGCGGTTCAATCAGGCCAATGAGCCTGTCGACGTGTGGCGGCCGTTGGCGACGGCCTGCTGATCGACTGGGGTCACCGACGGAGCGTGGCAACGGGTGCCGAACTTTCGGTCGAAATACTTCCAGACTTCTGCGGAACTGCCGAGACGGTCGATCACGGGCGGGATGTTTTTCGGAATCACGCCTCGTTTGCCTCGAATGCAGTTGGGGGACGTCCAGCCGATCGCCTTTGCCGGACCGGCTCCAACGGACTTCAGATGCACATGGACGCGTAAAGTGGCCATGCTCGTCTCCATTGTTTCCATCTTGTGACCTGATTAGACCCAGCCAGCGCCATTTCAGCTCACGCGGCATGGCGAGTGCATTCTTCGGCAGCCTGACGGCAGGATGCTGCGCCGGCGACGCACTGCCACTCTGGGAAAAATTGTCTCACCGCAGTTTTCATCTCGCCGCCTTCCCGAAACTGGTCCGATGCTGTCGGATTCTCGGCATGGTCATCGGTCCTGCCCGAACGATCGTCCCGTAACTGCTGGCTGATCCCTTGCTTCCACCGGAACTTCAACAGTGCCCGTCAGCGGCATCGGCGTGGCTGTTGAGCCGCAGGCTTTCCGGAATGGCACAGATGTTGCGTCATCAATTCATTCAGAAATCAAAACGTGTTTTCGTGTCTGACACGCGTCACACGGTGAGGTGATGGTGTGAGTGACGGAGTCAGAGTGACTCATCGAAAACCGTACCCGCGTCGCGCTTGATGGATCACGCGAGATCCGATGCGCTCAGCCTGTCATCGACTCCAATGCAGGAATGGGCGCGCCTCTTCGCCGGTTGCGACTGAAAGAATCGTCGTACGGTTTCGGTTCAACAAAAAGGCAACTCGCGAAGACGGAGGTGCGATTCGTCTCTGTCTCCGCTGCGAATGATTCTCAACCGCTCTTTCAGAAAGGAGAAGCATCATGAGAACGACCAGTTTTGCAGTTGCGAGCCTGTTGTTTGCATCAATGACGTTCATGGGAATGGCGGACACGGCCAGCGCGAAGGCGAAGTCCATCGGCGAAAAGCCGGCGGATTCGCCGGGCTGGGTTGTGATCGAAGAGGACTGGTGGTATCCGCTGCGGTTCGATCCGGTTGATGCCTTTGACAGCGCAAGTTACCACTTCCGGCGTAACGAAGAGACTGCGGCTGCCAATGAGATCGATCGAGCGGTGACGTGGCTGAAGTACGCGGCCGGACATGCGATGCCGATCACCAAAGAAAAACTGGACGCTGCTGTCACAGACCTGAAGTCGCTTTCCGGTGACCTGCGATCAGGTAATCTCGCCGACGCGGCTCGTCTGGACGGCGCGTTGGGTCGTGCGGCCCATGTTCTGGCCGAATGGCATTTCTTCAAGGCGAAGGAAAGCTACGGCAAAGGCGAAGAAGGTGATGCCGCTCAGAACCTTGAAGCTGCCGTGGCTCACTTGCAGCATGCCGCCAATTCCGCGCACTACCAGTTTGGCACCGACACCATCACCCTGTTCGAGACCATTCGGCGGGACGGCAGGACCATTTCTGAAACGAAGACCATCGACAACAACGTGCTCGGGAAAAACATCGACGAAGTTGAAAAGGCCGTGAAGGAATTAGCGGAGACTCTGAAGAAGACGTCAAAGACAAGATTCTGACGGCGTTTGATCGTTCCATCTTCGGATGCAGCTTCCGCTCGTTTGGCAGAACTGCTGAACGAGCGGCAGCTGCTCCAACAATACCGGTTTCTGACCTTCAGTCTTCAGAAAGGATTGAATCATGACAACAGCAACTCTGCAAAACGACGCGGTCGTCGCCACGTACGACAACCACACTCTGGCCGAAGAGGCCGTTAAAGAACTACAGCACGGCGGCTTCAACATGAAGCAGCTTTCGATTGTGGGACGCGACTACCACACCAACGAACAGGTGGTCGGTTATTACAACGCCGGCGACCGTATGAAGTATTGGGGCAGCCTTGGCGCATTTTGGGGCGGAATCTGGGGCCTGCTGTTCGGCGCTGCATTTTTCTGGGTGCCCGGAGTCGGTCCGCTGGTAATCGCCGGGCCACTGGCGGCATCGATCGTCGCCGGCCTGGAGAACGCGGTCGTCGTGGGCGGCCTGAGTGCTCTGGGAGCGGGACTGTTCAGTCTGGGAATTCCCAAAGACAGCGTCGTCCGCTACGAAACCGCGCTGCAGGCGGGCAAGTATGTTCTGATCGCCCATGGTGATCCCGACGATGTCGCCAAAGCAAGGTCCATCATCGATCGAACTCAAACGTCCACTGTCGACCATCATCAGGCAGCGTAACCGACTCGCCGGGATCCGAGCCGGAATCGTCCGGCTCGCTCCCCGGCATCTTTCGTCGCGACATTCATCCGAAGGGAAATGCGATGTCATTTGAAATCACTGAGGCCGCAGTTGGCAATGTCGTTGAAGTCCACGCCACGGGCAAACTCACTCGAGACGTCTACGAAACGCTGGTTCCCATCACGGAAGAAAAGATCCGTGAACATGGCAAAATTCGGATTCTGTTCATCATGCACGACTTTCACGGCTGGACGGTCGGAGCGGCATGGGACGACTTCCTGTTCGACCTCCGACATTTCAATCATCTTGAACGTCTGGCCATCGTCGGTGAAACCAAGTGGGAAAAAGGGATGTCCATTTTCTGTCGTCCCTTCACAACCGCGAAAATCAAATACTTCGATCACACCGACATCGCAAAGGCGCGGGAATGGATTGAAGAGCCATGACAAAAACAACCGGAAGCTACAAGCAATCTCTGCGCTCTCTGCAGATCGAACTGGTCAAGCTGCAGAACGAAATCATTCGCTCGGATGCCAGGATCCTGATTCTTTTCGAAGGACGTGACACGGCCGGGAAAGACGGCCTGATCAAACGCATCGTCCAGCATCTGAGTCCTCGGGAAACGCGCGTCGTAGCGCTGGGAAAGCCGTCAGATCGCGACCGGACGGAATGGTACTTTCAGCGTTATACGTCGCATCTGCCGGCCGCGCAGGAAATGGTGTTGTTCAACCGCAGCTGGTACAACCGAGCAGGCGTCGAACGAGTGATGGGGTTCTGCACCGACGATGAATACCACGAATTTCTGGAAACGGTGGGCAGCTATGAGCAACTGCTGGTGCGTTCCGGCATCAAACTGATGAAGTATTATCTGGATATCGATCGGAAAGAACAGAAGCGGCGGCTGAATGACCGAAAACAGGATCCGCTCAAGCAATGGAAGATCAGCCCGATCGATCAGAGTGCACAGAAGCACTGGGATGAATACAGTGAGGCTCGCAACATCATGCTGTCACGAACACATCATGCCGTGGCACCATGGACAATCGTCCGAGCAGGAGACAAAAAAGCAGCGCGGCTGAATGTCATCAAAAACATGCTGTCGCGTCTGGACTACAATGGGAAAGACGAAGCTCTCGTCTGCGCTGATCCGGACGTTGTGTTTCCGTTCGAGCAAGTCTGCCTGGATAACGGCATGATCGCACCATGAACATCGGTGACAGATGTGAGTCTGCGGACTGATCGTTCGCTCCGTTCGCCCTGCTGCTTGCCATAGAAAAAAGACTCCCCAACATGACGACGGCAGTACTCACGACGCCCGAGCACAGCGATGACAGCCAACTCGGCGACCTGCCTCTGGATGAGTTGCAGCACGAGCTGAAGTTCCGTCCGGACGGACTTGACCCGCAGGACGTTCAGCAGCGACTGGCAAAGTTCGGTCCCAACGAACTGGCCGAAGAAAAAGTTAATCCGTTGCTGAAGCTTCTTTCGTCCTTCTGGGGACCGATTCCGTGGATGATCGAAGTCGCCGCAGTGCTCTCGGCGCTCGTCCGGCACTGGGCCGATTTCGCCATTATCCTGACGCTGCTGGTGGTGAACGCGGTGGTCGGCTTCTGGGAAGAGTTTCAGGCTGGGAATGCGATTGCGGCTCTCAAAGCGAAGCTGGCGTTAGGAGCACGCGTCAAACGGGGTGGCCAGTGGCTGTCAGTCCCGGCCCGCGAACTGGTGCCGGGCGACGTGATTCGAGTTCGACTGGGCGACACCGTGCCGGCCGACGCCAGGCTGCTGGAGGGCGATTCGGTCGAAGTCGATCAGTCGGCGCTCACGGGCGAATCGCTGCCGGTGACGCGGAAGGCGGGCGAGTCGGTCTACAGCGGCTCGATCATCAGGCAGGGCGAAATCGACGCGCTGGTTTACGGCACCGGAACGAACACGTACTTCGGACGAACGGCACATCTGGTCGAATCGGCGCACACGACAAGTCACTTTCAAAAAGCCGTGCTGAAGATTGGTGACTTCCTGATTATCGTCGCCGTGGTGTTGGTGGTGCTGATCCTGCTGGTCGCGCTGTTTCGAGGAGACCCGATTACCGAGACGCTGCAGTTTGCTTTGGTGTTGACCGTGGCCGCCATTCCGGTCGCCATGCCCACCGTGTTGTCGGTGACGATGGCCGTCGGTGCGCGAGTGCTGGCTCGCGGTCAGGCGATTGTCAGCCGCCTGGCTGCGATCGAAGAACTGGCCGGCATAGACGTCCTGTGCAGCGACAAAACCGGTACGCTCACTCAGAACAAACTGACACTTGGTGATCCATTTCTGATGGGTGGCGTCACGTCCGAACAGATCCTGCAGGCCGCCAGACTGGCGTCGCGCGCTGAGGACCAAGATGCAATCGATCAGGCTGTGCTGGCCGGTCGAAAGGAGACATCTGGCGAAGGTTTTCATCTCGTTCACTTTCAACCGTTCGATCCGGTTCACAAACGAACCGAAGCGACCGTGCGCGAATCCGGCGGCGCGGAATTCAAAACGAGCAAAGGTGCGCCGCAGGTGATACTCGATCTGGTTCCCGATGCCGACGCAATTCGTTCGCACGTGGAAGAGGCGATCGGACGTTTTGCGGCTCGCGGGTTTCGCTCGCTGGGCGTAGCCCAAACTGACGAACAAGGTCAATGGAGATTCCTCGGCGTGCTGCCGCTGTACGATCCGCCCCGCAAAGATTCGAAGGCGACCATCGCCACCGCTCGGAAAATGGGATGCGCTGTCAAGATGGTCACCGGCGACCAACTGGCAATCGGCCGCGAGATCGCCACGCAACTGGACATGGGCCGTAACCTGGTCGACGCCAAGGTCTTTCATGAGACCAGCTACCACAAGGCGTCACAGGTTGACGAACTGATCGAGCAGGCCGACGGGTTCGCTCAGGTTTATCCAGAACACAAGTTTCACATTGTCGACGTGCTGCAGAAGCACGGGCACATCGTCGGCATGACGGGTGACGGAGTCAACGACGCCCCGGCGCTGAAGAAGGCCGACTGTGGCATCGCCGTCTCCGGCGCGACCGACG